>DVON01000026.1 GCA_018713585.1 Candidatus Pullilachnospira stercoravium
TTGTAATCCCATCTGACCGGGTTTGCAATGCAATCTGTAAAAACAGCCTTATGCAGTACCGTTTAGCCTGAATACTTTACAGAAAATATATTTACTGTCTTGTCAGTTGTAATTTTTAAGTGTATAATTCACAGGTATGCATGTAAAATGTCAATTGCTAAGGAGGAGAATAAGCCGATGAACATACAGGAAGAAATCCGTGCCCTGAAAAAGGAGCGCAATGCCCTGATTCTGGCGCATTACTACGTTCCCGCGCCGGTGCAGGAGATTGCGGATGTGGTGGGGGATTCCTTTGCGCTCAGTCAGAAGGCCGCCGATACGGATGCGGAGGTTCTGGTTTTTGCCGGGGTATCCTTTATGGGGGAAAGCGCCAAAATCCTGAGTCCGGACAAGACGGTGCTGCTGCCGGATGCCGGCGCGGACTGTCCCATGGCTCATATGGCCACGGAAGAAAACATCCGGAAGCTCAGAGACCAGTACCCGGATCTGGCGGTGGTCTGCTACATCAATTCCACTGCCCGTCTGAAGGCTCTGTCGGATGTCTGCGTTACTTCATCCAATGCGGTGAAGATCGTCCGTGCCCTTCCCAACCGGAATATTTATTTTATCCCGGACAGAAATCTGGGACAGTATGTGGCCGGGCAGGTGCCGGAAAAGAACATCATCCTCAATGACGGGTACTGCCCCATCCACCACAGCCTGATGCCGGAACTTCTTCTGGCCGCCAAAGAGGCACACCCGGAGGCGCAGGTGTTGATGCACCCGGAATGTCCCCCGGAAACTCTTCGCCTGGCCGATTATGTGGGAAGTACTGCCGGCATCCTTACCCATGCCCGCCTGAGCAGCCATGAGGAATTTCTGGTGGCCACGGAGGAAGGCGTGCTGTGGCAGCTTTGCAGAGAAAACCCCGGGAAACATTTTTACACTCCCACCGAAGATTTCTGCTGCCCGGGCATGAAGCTGGTAACCCTGGAAAAGGTAAGAAATGTACTGAAATACAACACCAATCCGGTAGAAATCGAAGAGCCACTGCGGCTGGCCGCCCTGCGTCCTCTGGAGCGGATGCTCAGGCTGGCTGCTCAGGGAAGGGAGAGCTGACAATGAAAACCGATATTCTGATCGTGGGCTGCGGGGTCAGCGGCCTGTACTGCGCCCTGAATCTGCCCAGAGACAAACAAATCCTGATCATCACAAAATCCGATCTCACCTCCAGTGATTCCTTCCTGGCCCAGGGAGGAATCTGTATGCTGAAAAGTCAGGAGGATTACGACTCCTTTTTCGAGGATACCCTGCGGGCCGGGCATTACGAAAATAACCGGGAGTCCGTGGACATCATGATCCGCTCCTCAGGGGACGTGATCCGGGATCTGATGGGGTATGGAGTAGAATTTGCCATGGAGGGCGGAAAACTGTGCTTCACCAGAGAAGGCGCCCACTCCACCAACCGGATCCTTTATCACGAGGATATCACCGGAGAAGAAATCACCAGCAAACTGCTGGCTCAGGTAAAAAAGCTGGAAAATGTCACGCTTTGGGAGTATACTCAGATGGTAGACCTGCTGGAAGAGGAAGACGGCTGCGGCGGGATCATCGCCCGGGACCGTGAGGGACGGCTGTTTCCCATCCAGTCCCGGCAGACCATGCTGGCCTGCGGAGGAATCGGCGGACTGTTTCTCCATTCCACCAATTTCCCCCATCTCACCGGCGACGGCCTTGCCGTCTGCTTAAAGCACGGGGTGCGGCTTCAAAATCCGGACTATATCCAGATTCACCCTACCACCCTCTATACCGGCAGAAGCAAAGAGCGTCAGTTCCTGATTTCCGAGTCGGTGCGTGGAGAAGGTGCTCTCCTGTACAATCAGGCGGGAGAACGATTTGTCAACGAACTGCTTCCCCGGGATCTGCTGACCCAAAAGATTTATGAACAGATGGAAAAGGATCAGACCCCCTGCGTCTGGCTGGATATGCGTCCCATCGGGGAGGAAACCCTCCGGAAGCATTTCCCGCATATTCTGGAACGCTGTCAGCAGGAAGGATACGATCCGCTAAGCCAGCGGGTTCCCATTGTGCCCGCCCAGCATTATTTCATGGGCGGCATCTGGGTGGACCGGAATTCCCGCACCTCCATGAACCGGCTGTACGCCGCCGGAGAAACCAGCTGCAACGGCGTCCACGGGGCCAACCGGCTGGCCAGCAATTCTCTGCTGGAAAGCCTGGTATTTGCCAAAAGGGCCGCGATGCATATGACGGTTCAGGAACAGAACACACCGGGAAATGCGCCCTTTGGCGAACCGGTCTGGAATCCGGAAGAATATCAGGATGACCGGAAGCTGGAGGAAACATATAAAACCCTCGTATTGCGCGAAATCGAAAAAGCATCGGGGGGATCCCTTTATGGCCATCCGGCCAACACTAATAAGGAAAGGACGAAAAAGATTCATGAACAGCATTACCATGACACTGAACGCGGATCATCTTCTGATCCAGGCACTGCAGGAGGATATCACCAGCGAGGACATTACCACCAATTCCGTCATGCCGGCTCCCAGGCAGGGTGAGGTGGAACTGATCTGCAAACAGGACGGAGTCATCGCCGGTCTCGCGGTTTTTGAGCGGGTGTTCCAGCTGCTGGACGATACGGTGGAAGTGGAATTTTTCTGCCAGGACGGGGATGAGGTAAAGAACGGCCAGCGGATGGCTGTGGTGCGGGGCGATATCCGGGCTCTGCTTTCCGGTGAGCGGGTGGCCCTCAACTACCTGCAGCGGATGAGCGGCATCGCCACCTACACCCGCTCCATCGCCAGTCTGCTTCATGGAAGCCGCACAAAGCTTCTGGATACCCGGAAAACCACCCCGAATATGCGGGTATTTGAAAAATATGCCGTCAAGGTGGGCGGCGGCTACAACCACCGGTATAACCTTTCTGACGGAATTCTCTTAAAAGACAACCACATCGGAGCCGCCGGCAGCGTCACAAAAGCCGTACAGATGGCAAAGGAATACGCGCCTTTCGTGCGGAAAGTCGAGGTGGAAGTGGAAAATCTGGAAATGGTTCAGGAAGCGGTGGAGGCCGGAGCAGACATCATCATGCTGGACAACATGAGTCCGGAGCAGATGAAAGAGGCCGTAAAACTCATTGACGGCCGTGCCGAGACCGAGTGTTCCGGCAACGTCACCCGGGAAAATGTGGAACGTCTGCTGGATATCGGCGTGGATTACATTTCCAGCGGCGCGCTGACCCATTCCGCGCCGATTCTGGACATTTCTCTGAAAAATCTTCATCCGGTGGAGGAGTAAAACGATCAGGAGGTGAACCCATGGGAAAAGGAACCGAGAGAAGACAGGAAATTCTGCGGCTGATGGCTGCCAGTCAGCGGCCGCTGTCAGGGGCCTGGCTGGCGGAGCATTTTTCCGTGAGCCGGCAGGTAATCGTTCAGGACATTGCCCTGATCCGGGCCGCCGGGAAGGAAATCATCTCCACCAACCGGGGCTATGTGCTGAAAGTCCCCCTGCAGGCCAGACGATCGGTAAAATGTTACCACACCGACGAACAGATCACCGAGGAGCTGTATGCGGTGGTGGATCTGGGGGGCTGCGTGGAGGACGTCTATGTGAACCACAAGGTATACGGCCAGCTACGGGCCCGGCTGGATGTGGCCTCCCGCCGGGACGCGGACCGTTTTGTGGAATCCATCCATTCCGGAATGTCCACCCCTTTAAAATCGGTGACCTCCGGCTATCACTACCACACCATCCTGGCAGATTCCCCGGAGACTCTGGATCTCATCGAGGAAGCCCTGCGGAAGAAGGGGTTTCTCTGTGAAACCTGATTACAAAACATCCCGGATCGCGACCCCATCGGCCGCAATCCGGGATGTTCCTTTTTCTGTTACTTATTCCATATCAGGCCGCCTGCCGCGCACAGCGCCCGTTTATTTTCCCATCTGGAAAAATGTCTTATAGCACCGGTAGGTCTCATACACATCCGCCTTGGAGCTCACCTCATAGGGCGCATGCATATTCAGAATCGGCACGCCCAGATCCACCACATCCATGCCGTAAGCCGCAGTGATATAGGCGATGGTTCCGCCGCCTCCCACATCGATCTTGCCCAGCTCCGCGGTCTGATACTGGATATCGTCCGCGTCGAAGGCCCGACGCAGGCTTCCCAGAAATTCCGCGCTGGCGTCGTTGGAGCCGCTCTTTCCTCTGGAACCGGTGTATTTGCTGATCACCGCTCCCTTGCCCACATAGGCGGCATTGTTCTTCTCAAAAGCGTCCGCGTACAGGGGATCGTAGCCGGCGTTCACATCGGCGGAAAGCATGGTGGAATTTTTCAGGGCCCGGCGCAGTGCCAGCTCGCTGTACTGTCCCAGGCAATTCAGCACTTCTGCCAGGGTATTTTCCAGGAAACGGGACTGCATACCGGTGGCGCCCACGCTGCCAATCTCTTCTTTATCCACAAACAGGCAGACATTGGTTCTCTGGCTGTTCTCCGCATCCAGGAATGCCATCAGAGAGGTAAAGGCACAGATTCTGTCATCCTGTCCGTAAGCCATGATCATGCTGCCGTCCAGTCCGAAATCTCTTGCCCGTCCTGCGGGAACCACTTCCAGCTCCGCGGAGACAAAATCCTTCTCCTCCATGCCGTATTTTTCTTTCATCACCTTCAGAAGAAATGCCTTCACCGGCTCCTTCTCCTCCTTGTCATCCACCGCATAGCTTCCCACCAGCAAATCCAGCGCTTCGCCCTCGATTACGGTGCTGCCCTTTTTATCCATCTGCTTTCCGGACAGGTGTACCAGCAGGTCGGTGATACCCACCACCGGATCCTCGTCCTTTTCCCCGATGGAAAGCTCCAGCATGGTGCCGTCGGTGCGGACCACGGTGCCGTGCAGCGCCATGGGAGAGGCCACCCACTGATATTTTTTGATACCGCCGTAATAATGGGTATCCAGATAGGCCAGACCGATGTTCTCATAAACGGGATTCTGCTTGATATCCAGTCTGGGGGAGTCGATATGGGAACCGATCAGATTCATTCCCTTCTCCA
>DVON01000256.1 GCA_018713585.1 Candidatus Pullilachnospira stercoravium
CATAGTAAAATGTGCTTAAAAGCATTTTCAAAAAACACGTCGGGCCACTCTTGTCATCTGGTTTTGGATACTATATAATAGATACATTGAGGTGGTGAAACTATGACAATTGACACAAAAGATATGCTGAACAGTATCCTGGAGAGTATTTCCCGGATTGATTACATCAAACCGGAGAGTATCCCCAACATTCCCTTATATATGGATCAGGTAACCACCTTCATGGACGCCCAGCTGGCTTCTTCCAAACGGTATGCGGAGGACAAGATCCTCACAAAGACCATGATCAATAACTACGCCAAGAACGATCTGCTCCCGCCGCCCCAGAAGAAGAAATATTCCAAAGAGCATCTGCTGACCCTGATTTTTATCTATTACTTCAAAAATTTCCTGTCCATCACGGACATTCAGGCGTTGCTGGGGCCCATCACGGACAAATACTTTTCCGGCGATGGGGAACTGACGCTGACCGATATCTATAATGAAGTGTTCCATCTGGAAAAAGAGCAGATCGAAGTACTGAAGCAGGATGTGATTCAGCGCTATGAGCTTTCCCAGGACACCTTCGCCGATGCCGGAGAGGAAGACCGGGAGTTCCTGAAAACATTTTCCTTTATCTGTATGCTGAGCTTCGATGTGTATGTGAAGAAACAGATTATCGAAAAACTGGTCGATCAGCTTCCGAAACGGGAGAAAAAATAGAGAGGGCATCCACTGGGATGATCCTCTCTGTTTTTATCCGAAAATTCCTTTATACCAACGCCAAAAGCGCTTTTTCAAAATCCCGTGCACTCTCACAAAGTTCCGTTACCTTTGACCAATTCTCGCAAACAACCGGTACAAACTGTTCAAATATGCGTACACGTTTTTTCTGACCCGGAATCCGAACATCATGATAAAACTTCCCATGCGCAATGATATGTTCCCACGGTGCTTCAATCGTTTCAACATTTTCCATCTGGTCATAGGCGGCAACAACCCAGGCTTCCGTACTGTCACATGGGATGACAATACATGTATCCTCCGTGCCCTCCAGCCATTCGGCAAGAAGTCCTTTTAAATGAAGCATATACCCGCCGACAGAAGCTTCGTGTCCGGGGCATGGTAAAATAATCGGACAGGAATCCCTTCTCAAAGGACTACTGTCACACTCTAAAGGATTCCATTCATCTTTATGGGAGCATTGCGTTGTTTCACACCAGCAATGGACAGACTTTTCTTTTCGGGATACATCCCCGTCCATCTGAACAACCAGTAAATCCAGAGCAGGCCAAACATCTTTCATCAGCTCTTTACGAATAGAGGCGTTATCGTGACACCACTTCCAAACACCTTTCCATCCATTCCCATATTTTCCGGTCAGATCGTCTTCCGGCTGAAGCATGACATACGTGTTTTCTTCCCCTGTTATCCGATTAATAACACCTTTCAAAATAATATAATCGGTGGGACCTTCACAGACGATTCCTATGTGTTTCATATAAGAGTCGGCACACCTCCCAACCGACCATTGATCCAAAGGCGGGAAAGAGGCTGGCCTTCATCGATCAATTCCTGTGAAATTTTGACCCGTTGAATCTGAGCGTAACCGTTGGCATCGCGATCCACCGCAAACAATCGAATCTCATCATTATTTAAATCCAGTCCATCCAGCACAAGAGGATTATGGGTTGTCAGGAAAACATGTTTGCCCTGCTGTAAAATCTGCTCACAGAAAACTTCCATCATTTTTCTGGCCAGCCGTGGATTCAGTGCATGGTCGAAGCTGTCCACCGCAAAGACAGAAGGGCCTTGCGGGTGCATGGCAAGCGCCAGCATGAACAGGACATAAAGCGCTCCTTCACTGGCATCGTATCCGGTAAACTGAGCGGTGTCCTTCATATAGCGGTCTGTGAACTCAATAATGTTCCGGGTCGTTGGAACATTGGCGTTAATGTTGCTTTTCTTGGGTGCAGCTACCGTAATGTCTGCAGCCCAGTCAATCATATCAAGAATATCTTCCATATACAGGTTTCCAAAAAACACTTCATCATCCTCAGAATGAAGCAATGTTTTGATTGCCTCTGCAAGACGGCCGCCGTTAAGACCGATCGGTGTTGTCTGATTTGTATCAGGCGCGGTGCCGCGCAACGTGACCGTATTAGGCTGAAAAATCCCATACGCAGAAAAATCCTCCGCAATTTTCCGTCCGTTTTTCAAATTAACAGCATCATCAATGAGAAAGAAGCCAATATAATTATTACTCTGCTGAGACGAAGCGTTGCTGCGTCCCCACACCTTTTCGCCGTTCTGCAAAAAAGCTTCTGAATGGTATTTCCAATATTCTGTATCAGTGGGAGTTGTCAGATGCACGTCATACCGGTATATATCCGGATTGCTGCTGTCATCCCATTCCAAAGAAAGATCAACGGTGGATTTCAGCCGGCTGATACTTTTAAAGTTTGATTTATAAAGAGCCGGAACACTGAGCCGGACTCCTTTACGCTGGAGACTGGCAGCATCAACACGGTCTGTCATGGCTGCGCTCAGCAAACCGATTCCTTCCAGAATTGTGGATTTTCCAGAACCGTTGGCGCCGATGAACACATTCACTTTTCCGGGTTCAAAAGACGTCTTATATAAACATTTGAAATTCCCAAAGCTGATTTTCCTCAGACTCATGCGATCACTCCTTTCCTGATATAGTATAGCATAATCATTAAATTAAATACACTATATTCCTGCAAAAACTGGATATCTAAATATGGCAGACGCACAGACAGCCAGCCATTTCCGGCTGGCTGTCTGTGGTATTTTCAGCTGGGCACAGGGCCAATCCCCAATGCTCCCGCCCCAAAGAACAAACCCAGCATAATCATCAGCAAAAGCAGCAGGCCAATCGCCAGCGCAAAGGTTTGCCCGCAGGGCTTGCCCCGTACTTTTCTCCATATTCCGCTGCCGGTCAGCGCAAGGAATCCTCCCGTGCAGATCAGCGGAAAAACAACTCCTGCCCCGGTAAAAATTATGGTGTCTGCCTGCCACTGCATACTGTCAAGAAACAAGAGAAATATCACAGCAGCAGACAGGATGCCCAAAATTCTGAATGCATTTTTCCGTTCCCGTCTGCGCTGCCATTTTGCAGCCTCCAGAGTATCTGTAATCGCTTCTGCCGCCTTTTCCCTGGTAACCTGACTGTCCGTCATTCTTTCAGATTTCATAAGTTCCAGAATGCTGACATCCAAAGCGTCAGCCAAAGGCTCTATAGTATTGATATCAGGAAATCCTATACCGCGTTCCCATCGGCTGACCGCTTTGTCGGTGACCTGTAGTTTCGCGGCCAACTCCGCCTGTGTCATATTTTTCTCTTTGCGGCATCTGGCCACAAAATCGCCAAATTTGTGTGTGTCCATCTTTGCACCTCCCTGGAGCAAAGATACCATATCCGCCAGACTTTGACAACCGACGCTCCGTTTACACCGTTTTTTACAGCGGTTTCACCGTAAAATCATTCTGTCGGATTCACTGCTGCCCCGACGATTCATTTCCTGTCCCTGCCGCTCTGACCTTCAACGTCCGAATCTCAAAGGGCCGCAGCCAGGTCCGCACACCGCGGCCTCCATCCTGCTTCTCGCAGCTTACGCCGTCCATCTCTTCTTCCAGCAGATTCACCGGATGCGCGTCCACTTCTCTGTCAAATCCAAACGACGCCCGGCCTCTGCCACCCCGGTACTCGTGCATGCGGATAATCAAAGCGTCATCGTCCTCCGCTTTTTTCACCGCGTCCACCATCACGCCATCGCCGTCAAAGGTAAACAGCGCTGTCTTTGCGGCAGTCTCTCTGTCCTTCACCGCCAGTGCCGGAAGATTCAGCTTCGCGGCCTCCCGGATGGTCTCCCCTTCTGTCACATCGCCCGTATGGGGAAGCAGCGCATAGACAAAATGGTGATCGCCCCGGTCCGCCGCCGGATCCGGATGGGCTGGGGAGCGCAGAAGGCTCAGCTTCATGGCATTTTCCCGGATACTGTAGCCGTATTTTGAATCATTTAACAGGCTGACGCCGTAGCCATGCTCCGACAGATCCGCCCATTTCTGGGCGCACACCTCAAATTTTGCCCGCTCCCAGCTGGTATTGGCGTGGGTGGGCCGCTCCGCATGGCCGAACTGAATATCATAAGAAGCCTTCACGGAACGGATATCTGTGTAAAATGCTGTTTTCAGCAGCTTGTGACTTTCCTCCCAGTGTACTCTGGTGTCAAAATCAATGCGCAGGGAATCCCGGTACAGAATCATATCCTGTTCCACACTGGAATCTCCGAAGCGGTAGGTAAAACGCAGCCGGGCCAGAAGTTCCCCTGCTTCCTCCAGGGTAACCTCCGGGGAAGCGTTCAGGATACACATTTTTTCCGTATAGAAGGAATCCACATTCCAGGCGTCATCCGACAGGGGTTTGTCCTCATAAAGCTCCAGCACATTTCCCAGCGCGCCGTCTTTGAGCACATTGCGCTGGTGTACCCGGTCAAAGATCCGGGTAAGCTGTCCCCCTGCGTTCCAGGCCAGCTCATAGACGGGCGTCACAGCCTCTCTCTTTTCCAGATCAATGGAAAACGGGCTGGCAGATGCCCCGGCATCTTCGCCGCGGAAGGTGACAGTCTCCAGGGAAAATGGCTCCACAGCCGCCTTCACATAATAACCGCCCTCTGTTTTCTGGGCGTCCAGCCGCTGACCTTTCTGATAAAACGCTCCCGTCTCCGTCTGGGGCAGGTATACGATTTCTTCCCTGGCAAAGCTGTCAAAGGAGGCCAGCACATAAGAATTCATGGCCGGTCTGGTCAAAGCCTCCATAGCCTGCCCCCGAACCGCCTGCGCCTGCCGCTCCATCCGGGCATAAGCCTTTCTGGAATCCTCGTAAACCTCCCGGATGGAGGAGCCGGGGATGATGTCGTGGAACTGGTGCAGCAGCGTCGCCTCCCAGCAGTCGGATAATTCCTTCCAGACATTTTCGCCCATGGCCTCCCCGCCCAGGCAGGTCAGCCATTCCGTCTGTGCCAGAAGCCCTTCCATTTTCCGGTTC
>DVON01000257.1 GCA_018713585.1 Candidatus Pullilachnospira stercoravium
CCCGCTTCGATCCGCTCCCGCAGAGTGATGGCGTCCTTTGGGGTACGCATAAAAAATACGCCCTCCAGATCCATCCCTTCCAGAGGCGGTTTGATGGGAGAAGCGCCGGTGGCGATCACCAGCTTGTCATAGCCGTAAACGGAACGTTCCCCGGTAACTGTGCTGACAGCCTCCACTGTCTTCTCCTGGCGGTTTACCTTCACGGCCTCCGTCTCTGTCACCACCCGGACACCCGTCAGTTTTTCAAAGCTGTCCGGTGTATTCACAATCAGCTGTTTTCTGTCCCGGATCACATTTCCCACATAATAGGGAAGCCCGCAGCCTGCGTAGGAAATATCTTTCCCCATGGTGAGAATTGTCACATCCGCGCCGAAATCTTCCCGTTTCAGCTTTGCGGCAACCTTCGTTCCCGCAGCCACACCGCCAATAATCAGTACCTTCACCTTTCTGTTCTCCTTTCCGGAGCCGCCCCTTTTCATTTTTTCCGAAGCCGAGGCCCTTACGGGCCGCCTTCCTGCCCGGCGCTCCACTGTATGTATCCTGGCCGCAGCCTCTTTGGGGGCCCGCCGTTTTCCCGTTATCACAGCAATTATATCACTTGAGCTTCCATATGAAAAGTGATATAATCTGATGAATATCATAGAAAATACCTATCAAAGAGAGGAGGGATTCTCATGACCATACGCCACCTGAAAATTTTTCTGGCGGTGGCCGAAACGGGAAAAATGAGCGAAGCCGCCGCAAAACTCTATATTTCCCAGCCCACCGTCAGCCAGGCCATCCGGGAACTGGAGGATCACTACGGCACACGCCTTTTTGAACGTCTCTCAAAAAAACTGTACATCACGCCTGCCGGAAAGGAACTCTATGCCGGGGCGCTGAAGGCCGTACGGGAGTTTGACCAGCTGGAGCAGAACATGAAAGAAGGCTCCCTGCGGGAGGTGCTCCGCCTGGGAGCTTCCATCACCGTGGGAACCTGTCTGATTCCTGCTCTTCTGAAAGATTTTGAAGGGGCCATGCCGCAGGTGGAAACCTCTGTCCATGTCACCAACACTCATATCATAGAGGAAATGCTGCTGAATTCCCAGCTGGATCTGGCGGTGGTGGAGGGCGAGATTTCTTCCCCCGATCTGATCTGCCACTCGCTGGTGGAGGATTATCTGATTATGGCCTGCGGTCCCGGCCACCCCTTTGCCCGGCAGAAGGAAATTCCCGTTTCCGCCCTGGACGGGCAGGACTACGCCATGCGGGAGGAAGGCAGCGGCACCCGGGCTCTTTTTGAAAAATTTGCCCTTCGCCACGGCCTGCGGCTAAATATCCGCTGGGAAGCCAACTGCCCGGCCACCATCCGCCAGGCGGTGATACATAACCACTGCCTGGCTGTCATGTCCGTGCGTCTGCTCACCGACGAAATCCGCACCGGCCTCATTCATCCCATCCGGAATCCCAGCGGGGAATGGAACCGGCACTTCCGCCTGGTATACCATAAAAACAAATATCTGACCCCTTCCATGGAGTGTTTCCGGGATATTCTCTCCCGCTACCGTCATCCGGAAGATCTCAGCTGCTCCTGTCCTTCCGTGCTGGTATGATCCAGCGTGAACCAGAACGCCACGCCGTTGTCATAGTTAACGACGCCGCACTGCTGATTCATGGATTCCATGACGGCTTTCACGATGGACAGGCCGATGCCGCTTCCGCCGTACTCCCTGGTTCTGGCCTTGTCCACCTTGTAAAATTTCACCCAGATCTTGTCCAGCTCCTCCTCCGGGATCGCGTCGCCGGTATTAAACACGGTGGTGCGGATTTTCCCGTTTTCTTCCTGGCAGCGGATCTCGATCTTTTTCTCATTCTTTACATAATGGATGGCGTTGGTAAGGTAATTGGTCACCACCTGCTCCACCATAAACTCATCGCCCCACACATACAGGGGCTCCGTCTGGGCGAAAAGAATCTCCGCCTGGGCCTGCTGTGCCAGAAGCTGGGAAGACTGAATGACGCCCTGGATCAGATCCGTCAGATCAAACCGCTCCATGCTCACCTGATTATTTCCGAATTCCAGCTGATTCAGCGTCAGCAGTTTCTTTACCATCTGATTCATCTTTGACGCTTCATCCATAATTACTTCACAGTAAAAAGCCCGGCTTTCCGGATCATCGTTAATATTTTCCTGCAAACCCTCCGCATACCCCTGAATCAGCGCGATAGGGGTCTTCAGTTCATGGGACACGTTGGAAAGAAATTCCTTGCGCATCTCATCGATCTGTTCCTTCTTCTCAATATCCTTCTGCAGCTCATTATTGGCTGTCTTCAGCTCCGAAATAGTCTCCTCCAGGGTGGAGGACATCCGGTTGAAATTATGCCCCAGCGTTCCGATCTCATCGTCGCCGCCGCTGGTATATCTGGCCTCAAAGTCCAGATTTGCCATCCGCTGGGAAATCCGGGTCAGTTCCGTCAGAGGACGGGTAATCCTGCTGGCAAAAAGGCTGGCAAATCCCACACCCAGCGCCGCCATAATCCCGCCGATGAACAGATAAAACTGATTGGATACCCGCACACTGGAAGCAATACTTTCCCAGGGCGTCCGGAAAATGTAGGCGTAATTGGTATCGTTGGCAGATACTATGCCCCACAGCTCCAGATAATCAATTTTCATCTCGTCATCCCGGTTATACTGTATCGTATACTGGTCCGTGGAATGCAGGATCCGGTCCGCCGGCGCCTCCAGCCCGGACATATAGCCAAACAGTCTGGCGGATATTTTCTGATAATCATCATGGCTGACATTTCCTATATAGGAATCCCTCTGGCCCATATTGGTGAGAAGGAACACAATATTATTGGTATTGCAGTACTGAATCGTATCTACCGCTGCCGTCACAGAAACATCCGGGAAGAAAGTCTCATAGCCCGTCAGCAGTTTTTCTTCTTTGTCGTGAAGATAAAACCGCTCCAGAAATCCCACGTTCAGAAACACCACCAGAAGTATGGTCAGCAGAATATAAGCCATAAAAGCTACAATGATCTGCCATTTGATGGATCTGTGAATCAGGTTTCTCATGGCTCCACCTCAAATTTGTAGCCCAGCCCCCAGATAGTCTTGATATACTCGCCCTTGTCCCCCATCTTGCTTCTCAGCTTTTTTACATGGGTATCAATGGTTCTGGCATCACCGAAGTAATCGTAATTCCACACATGGTTCAGAATCTTTTCCCGGGAAAGAGCAATCCCCTGGTTTTCCATGAAATACGTCATCAGCTCGAACTCTTTATAGCTGAGATCCATGGCCTTCCCGTCCACCGTCACCAGATGGGCCGTCTTGTTCAGCACAATGCCGCCGGCCTCCAGGATTTCCTCCTGTTCTCCGTGCCCGGTTCTTCTGAGGATGGCCTCCACCCTGGCCACCAGGATCTTGGGACTGAAGGGCTTGGAAATATATTCATCCACTCCCAGCTCAAACCCCAGCAGCTCATCCCGCTCATCGCCTTTGGCGGTCAGCATGATAATAGGCACCTTCGAGTGCGCCCGGATCTCCCGGCATACCTGCCAGCCGTCCATTTTCGGCATCATCACATCCAGAATCACCAGGGCAATGTCCTTGTCCTCGAAAAAGATATCCACTGCCTGTTCCCCGTCCTGGGCCTCCAGAACTTCGTAATCATGTTTCACCAGGAAGTCTTTCACCAGCTTCCTCATTCTGCTCTCGTCGTCTACCACCAGGATTTTCAGTTTGCTCATAGTCTACCTCCTGCCTTTCCCGTCCATTCTAACAGGAAAATATGTCGCTTCTGTGTCCTTACTCTTCCCGTCTTCTTTTTTTCTTCCCTGGTTCGGTGAAAAACTGGACGGCAATACCCGCCACCGCCAGTACGGCCGTAAGGATGATCACTACCGGAGCGCCCCACCCCAGAATTCCGCCCAAGCCGGAAGCCATGCTGGCCGCGCCGCTGATGCCGGTGGCCACGATGATAATCGGTCTGGAAAAAGCCACAATCAGCACGCCCACCACCAGGCCCAGCAGAGCGCCGCCGGCCATCAGCGCCAGCTTTTCCTTATCACCGATGTCCATGGGACGCACCAGGGAAACCGTGACGGATACAGTCAGCAGCCAGCCCAGAAGGAAGGCTCCCACCAGATAAATCTGATAGGCCAGCGTTCCCGCCACCAGCCCCACGCCCAGGGTCATCAGCCAGACGCCCCACTGCACGTCCAGAAAACGGCTGCCCAGAAGGAAACCCACTCCGGCCCCCAGCACAAAGCCGCCCAGCGCCGTCCACACCCGCAGCAGCCGGAAACCCATAAAACAGTTCAGGGCGCCGAAAAGCAGGCTGAACATCAGGCCCACCTGCTTTAAAAGATCCAGCTGCTCCGTAATTCCCGGATACTGACTAAGAAATTCCTGCATTTTGCTCTCCTTTTTTCCATTTTCATTATATTTCTCTCATCATTTTCCACAGTCTTCCGCTGTCTGTTATCTGAAAAAGCCGTCTGCGGAATTGCTTTGGCTCATTGTATCATTGTCATTTCCGGCAGTCAAGCAGCCATGACAGAAGAACAGGTTCGTTGTGACAATGAAGCCGGAAGGCTGACCTGTTACGGCTCGTTGCCCGTTGGATGCCCGCCCGTGCAGGCACTGCGGTCACTCTCATTTCTTTTACCCGTAAAGACCAAAATTTTGAAATGCTAAAGCAAGCTTTAGTTTAACTGTACTGAAGTGTACTCAAATCAAAAAACACAAAAAATCGGGAAACACCTATAAAACAGGCGTTTCCCTTCACTTAAAAGTATGGACCTGGCGGGAATCGAACCCGCGTCCGAAAGCCTATCCATCCAGGCATCTCCCATCACAGTCATTATTTTGACATTCCCTCCGTCAGACGCCTAATGACAGGCTTCTGGCATCAGTAGCTTCATAAGATCTTCTTTCCTCTCAAAGCTTTGAGGAAAAAGTGCCCCGCGAAATTTGATGCCGGAACCCGAACTGCGGGAGATTCAGGCACCGACAGCCGCAATTAAGCAGCGTACGCTAAATTTTCGTCTGCGTTTAATTTTAAGTTCCAGGTTGTTGACGCGGTCCCGGGGCCGCGGATGGCTTCCCAGACTTCAAAACCCCCGTCGAAACCAGTACAAGCCCTTATGGAATGTCCCGGCCGGCAGACGAATCAGTCTGTTGACGGATCTGCGCGATCCGTCTTTACATTATATGAAAATCCTCTCCCGATGTCAAGCCCCGCAGCGTTCATATCAATACAGGTTCTTCACCTTGAACTCCCGCTCTGCCTCCCGGCGCTGATCTTTCTTCGCAATATCCTGGCGCTTGTCATACAGTTTTTTACCCCGGGCCAGGCCGATTTCCACTTTCACCAGGCTGTTTTTGAAATACACCTTCAGCGGCACCAGCGTATAACCCTTTTCCGCGATTTTTCCCCGCAGCTTACGGATTTCACTTTTATGCAGCAGCAGTTTTTTCACCCGCAGCGGATCCTTGTTGAAAATATTTCCCTTCTCATAGGGGCTGATGTGCATGCCGTAGATATACACCTCATCATTTTCTATGCGGATAAAAGATTCCTTCACACTGCACTTTCCCATCCGGAGGGACTTCACCTCCGTGCCGTGGAGGGCGATGCCTGCTTCGTACGTCTCTTCTATAAAATAATCATGATAAGCCTTCTTGTTATTGGCGATGAGCCTGCTTCCTTTTTCCTTTGCCATTGCCTCTCTCCTCCCTGCTGCTTCTGCCGCCTTTCCTGCCGCGTCCGTCGGGGCCGCCGCCGGATGCTTTGCCGGACGTCTGTCCATCCGGGCTGCCACCTTTCGGAATCAGAGCGTCCTCCTCCAGAATAAAATCCACCGACCGGGTCTGCACATCCGCGCCCGCCACCTGTACCCGCACCGGGTCGCCCAGATGGAACACAACGCCGTTGTGCTCTCCCACCAGCTGGTAATTCTCTTCATCAAACCGATAATAGTCCTTCATGGAGTTCACGTGCACCAGCCCTTCCACCGTGTTGGGAAGCTCCACATACAGTCCCCAGCCGGTCACGCCGGAAATCACTCCCTCAAAGGTCTGTCCCACAAGGCCGGCCATATATTCGGCCTTCTTCATCTTAACGGTCTCCCGCTCCACCTCTTCCGCCCGCCGCTCCGTCTGGCTGGTCCAGGTGGCCACATCCTCCAGAATATGCGCGTAATGCTCCTTTTTCTCCTGGTTCATCCTTCCCCGGATGGTATCCTTGATGATTCTGTGAATCTGCAGATCCGGATACCGGCGGATCGGGGAAGTAAAATGGCAGTAATGCCGGGCCGCCAGCCCGAAATGTCCGCTGCAGCCGGTGGTATACCTGGCCTGTTTCATGGACCGCAGCAGCAGACGGCTGATCAGCGGCTCGGAGGGCTTTCCTTCCACAGCCGTCAGGATCTCCTGCACCTGGGCTGGGGTGATCTCCTGCTGATGCTTGTTCACCGGGATGCCCTGGCCCCGGATGAAGGTCAGCACATTTTCCATCTTGTCGCTGTCGGGATTTTCATGGGTCCGGTACAGAAACGGAATCTGCCGCTCACAGTACTCCCGGGCCACCGTCTCATTGGCCAGAAGCATGAAATCCTCTATAATCCGGGTGGCCACATTGGCCTCGTATGCCCGGATTTCCACCGGATGTCCCTGCTCGTCCAGAAGCACCTTGCTTTCCGGAAAATCAAAGTCAATGGACCCTCTCCGGGTACGATTCCGCCTCAGAAGCGCGGAGAGGTCCCGCATCTCATAGAACAGCGGCACCAGCTCCTGATAGGCGGAGGCGGTTTCCTGATCGCCTTCCAGAATCTTTTTCACCGCCGTGTAAGTCATCCGGCGGTTCACCCGGATCACCGTCTCCGCAATCTGATGATTGATGACCCGGCCCTGGCCGTCGATGGTCATCAGGCAACTGAGCGCCAGCCGGTCCTCCCCCTGATTCAGGGAGCAGATTCCGTTGGAGAGCCGCGTGGGCAGCATGGGGATCACCCGGTCCACCAGATAAACGCTGGTTCCCCGTTTCAGGGCCTCCCGGTCCAGGGCGCTTCCCCCCTGGACGTAATTGCTCACATCCGCGATATGCACGCCCAGATGATAGATGGTGCCCTCCCGGGTCAGGGAAATTCCGTCGTCCAGATCCTTGGCGTCCTCCCCGTCGATGGTAACCACCGTCCAGCTGCGCAGATCCATCCGTCCCTGGAAATCCCCTTCCAGCACATGATCCGGCACCCGCTGGGCCTGGTGTACTACCTTTTCCGGGAACTCCATGGGCAGCTCATGGGCTCTGGCCACGGACAGCACATCCACGCCGGCCTCCCCGGCGGCGCCCAGAATCTCCTGGATCCTGCCCTCCGGACTTTTCTGTTTTCCGCCGTAGGAAGTAAGGCGGACCACCACCTTATCCCCGTCTTTGGCTTCCCCGCGAAATTCTTTGGGGATAAAGATATCCTTCTGAATCTTCGTGTTGTCGGGAATCACGAAACCGAAATTTCCTCCGGCTTCATAGGTTCCCACCACCTGGGTAATACCGTGGCTTAAGATCCGCACCACCCGGCCTTCCCGGCGTCCCTTCTTTTTCTCCTGGGCCAGGCGCACCTCCACCTGATCCAGGTGAAACGCGCCCAGGGTTTCCTCCTCGGGAATATAGACATCCTCCATCTCCTCGGATTCCACAAAGCCAAATCCTTTGGCGTTGGCAAGAAAAGTACCCTGAATCAGCGCGTCCTCAGGCTTCTTGTCCTTTGCGCGCATCTTCTCGTACTTTCCTTTTCTGTTGTATATCTTTCCTTCCGCTTCCAGATAATCCAGCACCTCAAACAGCTCATGGCGCTTTCCCTTGGGGAGCTGCAGCAGCACGGCAATATCCTTTGCCCGCATGGGCCGGTATTCTTTGCTGTTGATGATATCCAGAATCAGTTTTTTTCTGTTTTTCAGCTTCTTTCTGTTCACGCTTTTCTCCTTATGTCCTCGCGCAGCCCGCAGGCATCCAGGTCTGTCTGTGAGATAAAAAGACACCCTTGCCTGCGCAAGAGTGTCTGATACTAAAAGTTCATGTTCAGTACAATCGCCAGCACCATGAAAAGCACTGCCATAGCCTTCGTGGCCTTTTTCAGATTTCCTTCCATGGAACGTCCTTTATTCCGTCCCCAGTAGGTATCTGCCATACCAGTAATAGTCCCCAGGCCTTTCTGCTTTCCTTCCTGCATCAGTACAACCGCTGCCAGCGCTACACAATCAATAACAAAAATAATCGTCAATACGATTCTTAAGATCTCCACAATCACACCTCCTATGGCCGCTCTTGATATTCTATCATAGGAGATTGCGAATTTCAACATAAAAATCCGGCCGCAGGCATCTTTTTGGATTTTTATCGTCCTGAAAAGGGATTGGCATACTCCGCAGCAGTTCCCAGATACTCTTCGATCCGCAGCAGCTGATTATATTTGGCAGTCCGGTCTGTCCTGCAGGGAGCGCCGGTTTTGATCTGGCCGCTGCCGCAGGCCACTGCCAGATCCGCGATAAAAGCATCTTCCGTCTCCCCGGAACGGTGGGAAATCACAGCCCGGTACCCGTTGTGCTGGGCCGTTTCCATTGCGTCCAGCGCCTCCGTCAGGGTGCCGATCTGGTTTACCTTCACCAGGATACTGTTTCCGGCTCCCTGGCGGATCCCCGTAAGAAGCCGCTCCCGGTTGGTGACGAACAGATCGTCCCCCACCAGCTGAACACGGCCACCCAGTCTCCGGGTCATTTTGCTCCATCCCTCCCAGTCTTCCTCACAGAGGCCGTCCTCGATGGACACGATGGGAAATTCCTTCAGAAGGCTCTCATAGTAATCGATCATCTCCTCCGAAGTTCTGGTCACCCGCTTTTGGCTCATGGCGCTCTCCCCGGGGAAGCAGTACACCCCCTCATTCTCCTGGTAAAGTTCACTGGAGGCAGCGTCGATGGCGATGGCCACCTGGCTGCCAGGCTGATACCCGGCCTTTTCCATAGCCTCCACCATCAGGGCAAGAACCTCCGAAGCATTAGCCAGGTCCGGCGCGAAGCCGCCCTCATCTCCCACTGCGGTGGAAAGTCCCCTCTCCTTCAGGATCTTTTTCAGGCAGTGGTAGATTTCCGCGCACATCCGCAGGCCTTCCGAAAAACAGCAGGCCCCCACCGGCATGATCATAAATTCCTGAAGATCCACCGTATTGTCCGCATGGCATCCGCCGTTTAAAATATTCATCATGGGTACCGGCATCCGCCTGCAATGTACGCCGCCCAGGTACTGATAAAGGGGAAGCCGCAGCGCTTTGGCTCCCGCCCGGGCCACTGCCAGGGACACGCCCAGGATGGCGTTGGCGCCCAGAGCTCCCTTATTTGCTGTCCCGTCCTCCTCCGTCAGAAGCCGGTCAATGTAGGCCTGATTCAGCGCGTTTTCCCCCACCAGCCGTTCCGCCAGCCTGGTATTCACGTTTTCCACCGCCTTCTGAACACCCAGACCGCCGTAGCGTTCCTGGCCGTCCCGCAGTTCCACCGCCTCAAATTTTCCTGTGGACGCACCGGAGGGTACGATGGCGCGTCCCGTATATCCGTCAATTCCGATGATTCCCTCTCCCACGGTCACTTCCACCTCCACCGTGGGATTTCCCCGGGAATCCAGGACTTCTCTTGCGCAAATCCGCCGAATAGGCAAATAACGGTACATGGCAAAACCTCCTAACACTTTGATACGGATAGTATTTCCGGATTTTTTCAAAGCATACGGCGGCTTTTTTCCGAAACAGAGGCACTCACAATTTCCGCAAAAAACCGCCGGCACTTTGGCCAGCGGTTTTCTTTTGTTCATGACAATGGAAAGTTCGCAAAAGCGCGCTTTCCGCTGCCGGGTCTTATTCTTTAATAAGAAGAGATTTTCCGGTCATCTCCGCCGGCTGCTCCATACCCATCAGCTCGATGAGGGTGGGGATGATATCCGCCAGACAGCCGCCCTCTCTCAGTTTGTAGGAGGGATCCGCGTTCACCAGGATAAAAGGTACCGGGTTGGTGGTGTGAGCGGTGAAGGGTTCGCCGGTCTCGTAGTCCACCAGCTGCTCGGCATTTCCGTGGTCCGCGCAGATGAACATCTGGCCGTCCACTTCCTTGATGGCCTCCACGGCTCTTCCCACACAGGAATCCACCGCCTCGATGGCCTTGATGGCAGCAGCCTCCACGCCGGTATGACCAACCATATCCGGGTTGGCGAAGTTGATGATGATCACATCATATTTTCCGGACTTGATGGCTTCCACCAGTTTATCGCACACCTCATAAGCGCTCATCTCCGGTTTCAGGTCATAGGTGGCAACCTTGGGAGATTTCACCAGGATCCGGTCCTCTCCCTCGTTGGGCTCCTCCACACCGCCGTTGAAGAAGAAGGTTACATGCGCGTATTTTTCAGTCTCGGCGATGCGGGCCTGGGTCATGTGATGGGCTGCCAGATACTCGCCGAAGGTATTTTTGATCTCCTGCTTCTCAAAGGCCACCAGCTTGTTGGGGATGGTCTCGTCATAGTCGGTGAAGCACACATAAGTGATATCCAGCTTCTTCTCTCTGTCGAAGCCCTTAAAGTCATCGTCACAGAAAGCTCTTGTGATCTCTCTTGCCCGGTCCGGACGGAAGTTGAAAAATACAACGGAATCGCCGTCCTGCACGGTTCCCACAGGTTTTCCGTCCTTCTCGATCACGGTGGGAAGCACGAACTCATCGGTAACTTCCTCATCGTAGGACTTCTGAACGGCAGCGGCAGCGTCGCATCCCTTTACGCCCTCGCCTTTGGTCAGCGCCAGATATGCCTTCTCCACACGATCCCAGCGGTTGTCCCGGTCCATGGCATAATACCGGCCGGATACCACGCCGATCTGGCCAACGC
>DVON01000258.1 GCA_018713585.1 Candidatus Pullilachnospira stercoravium
GCGCCCTGGGGGTATTTTGTTTTCAGCGGCCGTACACAAAGGGAGGGATCCCCGGCGCAGGCCTGCTCCATGATCCGGATACACTCCGGCTTATTGTCCTCGATGCAGATCACCCCTTTGGCGTTGGGAAACAGCCGCAGAAGGATCCGCAGGCCACCCGCCACCTGCTCAGGGTATTCCAACATTCTCCGGTAGTCGGCAGTGAGATACGGTTCACACTCCGCCCCGTTGATCAGCACATAGTCGATCTTCTCCGGCTCCTTGGGAGACAGCTTCACATGGGTGGGAAATCCCGCGCCGCCCATACCTGCCACGCCCGCCTCCCGGATTCTCTCCAGGATTTCATCCCTGGAAAGCGCTTCGGGATTCTGCAGGCCCTCCCGGGGCGGCGCCTCCTGATACAGGCCGTCATTTTCCACAATTACGGCGTCGCTTGTACCCCCGGACGCCGTGAGCCTCTGCTCGATTCCTTTTACGGTACCGGAAACAGAGGCGTAAACCGGCACGGACACAAATCCTGCCGCCTCGGCGATCTTCTGCCCCGCCAGCACCCGGTCGCCCTTTTTCACCAGAGGACGCGCCGGCGCGCCGATATGCTGGGACAACAGATATACCAGTTCCTTTCCCGGTTTTACCGCCTGTATCGGGCTGTCCTTAGACAACTCCTTATTGCCCGGGGGATGAATACCTCCCTGGAAACTTCCTAAACCCATACGCTCCTGCCTCCTTTACTCTCTTCCGCTTCCATCGCTTTCCGCTTTTCTATTTCTTCTCCTTTTTACCGCGCTTCTCTGCCAGTCTCCGGATCCGGTCCGCATGGCTGCTCAGATTGGGGTAGGCTTTCAGATGCCTTCTGGCATTGCGCCCCAGCTGATCCTTGAATTCCGTGTAGCGGGAAGTGAGCGCGTCATACCGTTCCAGAAAGCGTTCTTTGAAATCTTCCGCCACCTCCTGCCGGTCTGCCAGGTCCCGCAGCCGTTCCTTCCATTCTCCCAGGAATTCCGTCTGCCCCGCCAGAAGCTCCTTCCGGTGCAGCTCTGCCTTTTCCCTCAGCTGTACGGCGGCCTCATACAGACGCAGGTTCTGGATGGAATCCTGTATGTCTTCCTGAAGCTCGTCCCAGGCTTCGTCCAGCCGGGCCAGCCGGTCCTTCAGATGGAAAGCGGCCGCGGCTGAAAATCCGAAATCCACCACGTAACCGGCAATCCACACCGTCTCCGCCACATAACCGGCTCTCCTGGGCACCAGGTCCACCAGCCACGCCACCGGCGGATGAATCACGTAAAACAGCAGCAGGGTGAAGGCTCCCCAGGCCAGCGAGCTTCCCAGACAGATCCTTCCCCGGAAATTAAACCGCTTGCCGCTGTAATCCCACCAGCTGGTGTGAAAAATCGCCTCCATCAACGCGCCTGTCACATACTCCAGCACGGTGGCCACCACCAGACCGCCACAGTAAAGCAGCAACGGTTTATCCTCCAGCGGACGAAGAGTCACATAGATCAGCACCGCACCGACCCCGTAAATGGTCACAAAAGGCCCGCTGACAAATCCCCGGTTCACAAACCGGTGGGATTTTGCCGACACATAACAGCTCTCCCACACCCACCCCAGGAAGCTGTACACGATAAACCATCCCAGAATATGATACAAATCCACTCCCAAAATCTCCGCCCGCATTTTCCATCTCCTTTTCTCTGTAACTGGCCGGATGCCGTGCCATTTCTATTATCATAGCTTATTTTCTGAAAAAAAGCACTACATTTTTCTTTTGAGTTATATTATACTGATAACCACAGGGAAAAACAAGACGACAGGAGGTAACCATGCACATCTTTCAACAACAGATTGCCAATCCGCTGTCCCCATATCCCCGGGAATGGTTCCCGGATCCGGACGGGACGGTTTTTTTCGATATCGAGACCACCGGTCTTTCCTGGCGAAATTCCCATCTCTACCTGCTGGGGGCCGTTTTCTCTGACAGAGGCCAGTGGCTCCTGAAGCAATGGTTCTGCCAGCGTCCCTCGGAGGAAGCAACCGTCCTGAAAGAATTTCAGGATCTGCTCAGGGGCCGCCGTCTGCTGGTTCACTTTAACGGCAAAGGCTTTGATCTTCCGTATCTGATGCACAAATACACCTTTTACCGGACGGAAGCTCCCTTTGAGGCGCTGAATCAGCTGGATCTCTATGAAAAACTGCTTCCCTGCAAAAAACTGCTGGGACTGTCCCATATGCGTCAGCGGGATCTGGAAATTTTCATCGGCCTTTGCCGGCGGGATCCTTTCACCGGCGGCGAGCTGATCTCCTGCTACCAGGAATACCTGAAAACCGCCGGGGACCCTCTGCTGGAAACCCTGATGCTCCACAACCGGGAAGATATGGAAGGTATGCTGGCACTTCTCCCGCTGCTGGCCATCCCTGCCCTGACGGAGGGTACTCTGCCCTTCCGGATCCGGGGAGATGCCGCCGGGGAACACGCCCACATTCAGCTGACGCTTCCGTTTTCCCTTCCGGTCAGTCTGGACCGAACCCTTTCGGACATCCGTCTGGTCATCAAAGACCGGCAGGCGACATTGACCGTGCCCTTTTTCAGCGGAACGCTGAAATTTTTCTACGAAAACTACAAAGATTATTACTACCTTCCCCTGGAGGACGAAGCCATCCACAAAAGCGTGGGCGTCTATGTAGACCGGGAACACCGCCGGCCCGCCAAAGCCGCCGACTGTTACCGCCGGGTGACGGGAAAATTCCTTCCCCAGTTTACGCCGCTGTTCACCCCCGCCTTCCGCGAGGAATACCGTTCCACCCTTCTCTATTTTCAGCCCTCCGACAGTTTTTGGGGCCAGGAAGAACTGCTTACTTCCTATGCGCATCACCTGCTGAAACATCTGAAAAAGGCCTGAGAAGGCAGAAAAAGGCCATGGAAGAAAGCCTGTACCCATCGGTACATCGCTCTCTCCCATGGCCTTTTCTGTTTTACTGTGACAGCTCAGCCTTCCGGCTTCTCTGTCACAAAAGTATGCACACAGGCTGCGTTTCCCGCAGCCTGGCGCTTGCAGGCCTCGGGATCCCGCTGCAAAAGCAGCGGGACACCTCGCGGGACAGTGAAAAGCTGAACTGTGACGTTACTTTACTCTTCTTCGCTCTCTTCCTCAGCGGGAGCCGCATTCTCCAGAGCTTTCATGCTCAGGCTGATTTTCTTCTCGTCGCCGTTGAAGTCCACAACCTTGGCGGTAATCTGCTGTCCAACCTTCAGTACATCGGAGGGTTTCTCCACATGCTCTCTGGAAATCTGAGATACATGCAGCAGGGCATCCACGCCCGGCTCCAGCTCAACAAACGCACCGAAATCGGTCATACGGGCGATCACGCCTTCCACCACATTGCCGGCCGCGTATTTCTCATCTGCGGTCAGCCACGGGTTCTGATCCTCAAACTTCAGGCTCAGGGCGATCTTGTCGCCGTTGATATCTTTGATCAGGACTTTGATGGTCTCGCCAACTTTAAACAGCTTTTTCGGGTTCTCCACTCTGCCCCAGCTCATCTCGGAGATGTGCAGCAGGCCGTCGGCTCCGCCCAGGTCGATGAATGCGCCGAAATCGGTCACGTTCTTCACCACGCCTTCCACGGTGTCGCCCACATGGATTCTCTCAAACAGCTCTCTCTGCTTCTCAGCCTTCTCAGCCAGCAGCAGCTGTTTTCTGTCGCCGATGATTCTTCTTCTTCTGGGATTGAACTCGGTGATCACGAACTCAATCTCCTGATCCGCGTATTTGTTCAGATCTCTCTCATAGGTGTCGGATACAAGGCTTGCGGGGATGAATACTCTGGCCTCGTCGATGACTACGCTCAGTCCGCCGTTCAGCACCTGTGTCACTTTTGCCTTCAGGACTTCCTTGTTCTCGAAAGCCTCCTCCAGTCTCTTATTGCCTTTTTCCGCTGCCAGTCTCTTATAGGTCAGCAGCACCTGGCCCTCGCCGTCGTTCACCTTCAGCACCTTTACTTCCATGGTGTCTCCCGGTTTCACAACTGTGGTCAGATCCACAGAGGAGTCGTTGCTGTACTCGCTTTTCGTAAGAATACCGTCAGCTTTGTAACCAATATTTAAAATAATCTCGTCTTCTTTGACATCGATTACAGTACCCTCGACTACCTCTCCGTTTCTGATGGTTTTAAATGATTCTTCCAGCATCTGTTCAAAACTTAATTCTGACATATTCTTGAACCTCCTCAATTATATTATTTGGGGTGGAAGCCCCCGCTGTAATACCTACGCAACCAATACATTGAAAAGGCCTAGTATCCAAATCAACAAGTGTCTGTATATAGTAAGTATTTTTACACTCTCTTCTACATATCTCGTATAATTTCTGCGTATTGGAACTGTGTCTGCCGCCAATGACAATCATGGTATCTGCTTCGCAGGCGATCTGCCTTGCCTCGGCCTGTCGTTCCTCCGTGGCATTACAAATCGTATTTAAAACAATTCTATCATACCTCTTTTTCTCCAGAATTTCAACTAAATCTTTAAATTTGTTGTAATTAAATGTCGTCTGGGACACAATACACACCTTTGTGCCCTCCGGAAACTCCAGATTTTCGGCCTCTTCGGGGGTGGAAATCACGGTGGAGGGGCCCTGGCACCAGCCCCGGATACCTTCCACCTCCGGGTGGGAGGCATCGCCGGTAATCACGATCTGCCAGCCTTCCTTGCTGTATTTTTCCACAATCCGGTGAATCTTGCGGACAAAGGGACAGGTGGCGTCCACGCAGGTAAGCCCCCGCTCCTCGATCAGCCGGTAAATCTCCTCCGGCACGCCGTGGGACCGGATTACCACAGTCCCCTCGGCAAGCGCTTCCAGATCCCTGCGTCCATGCAGCACATGGACGCCCCTGGCTTCCAGATCCGCCACCACCTCTTCGTTGTGGATAATGGGCCCGTAGGTGTAAACGGGGCCGCCGTCTTTTTTCACCTGTTCATATACCGTTTCCACTGCCCGCTTCACGCCGAAGCAGAAGCCGGCCGTCTTTGCTACCCTGATCTTCTCCATCATTTTCTTCTCTCTTCAAAAGCCTCAAGCACCGCCGCCGTCACCTCTTCGATGGTCATATGGGAGGCGTCCACCAGCACCGCGTCCTCTGCCTGGCGAAGCGGCGAGATCTCCCTGGTCATATCCCGGTGATCCCGGTCGCGGATGTCCTCCTGGATTTTCTCCAGGCTCTCCTCCTGCCCCTTCTCCTTCAGCTCCAGATATCTGCGTCTGGCCCGCTCCTCCACGCTGGCCGTCAGGTAGATCTTCACGGTGGCGTCCGGCAGCACGCAGGTTCCGATATCCCTTCCGTCCATCACCACATTCTCCCGGGCCGCCAGCTGCTGCTGAAGCTGCACCAGCTTTTCGCGGACTTTTCCGTTGACAGAGGTACGGGAGGCCATATCGCCCACCTCCTCCCGGCGGATCTGCCCGGTGACATTTTCCCCGTTGAGATATACCTGCTGCTCTCCGTTTTCATAGCGGATGGAAACATCCACATCCTGCACCGCCGCCTCGATGGCAGCCGTATCCGCCGGGTCAATGCCGTGATTCAGAAAATACAGGCCCATGGCCCGGTACATGGCTCCCGTGTCCACATAAATGAAGGAAAGCGCCGCCGCCGCCCGTCTGGCGATGGTACTCTTCCCTGCCCCTGCGGGGCCGTCAATGGCAATATTGTAACTCATTTATTTCTTCCCTTCCTTGTTATTTTTTCCTTTCTTCCTCAGCCGCGCCCATGGCAGCGGCATGGGCGGTGGACCAGGCGATCTGGAGATTATAGCCGCCGGTCAGGGCGTCCAGATCCAGCACCTCCCCGGCAAAATACAGGCCCTTCACCTTTTTTGACTCCATGGTTTTGGGATCAATTTCCTTCACCTCCACGCCGCCCTTTGTGATGATGGCCTCCTGAAATCCCCGAAGTCCTGTGACCGTCATGGGAAATGCCTTGATTTTTTCGATAAAGCCTTCCCGCTCCCCGCGGGTAATCTCATGAACCTTCTTCTCCCCGGCAATCCCTCCGATCTGAAGCATCACCGGAATCATCCGGGCCGGCAGAAGAGAGGACAGCACATTTTTAAACTGCCGGTTCTGTGCCGCCGAAAATTCCCGCAGAAGCCTGGCGTCCAGCTGCTCCCTGGTGAGGGCCGGCTTCAGATCGATGCTGGCGGAAAGATAGGTCTTTTTCAGGAGTTTTCCCACTATTCCGCTGGCTGATAATACCAACGGCCCGGTAATTCCGAAATGGGTGAACATCATTTCCCCAAATTCTTCAAAAACCGTCCGTTTTCCGTCCCGGATACTGAGCTGTACATTCTTCAGGGACAGTCCCTGCATCCGGGGAATGTATTCCTCCGCCGTCACCATAGGCACCAGGGAAGGCAGAAGCTCCGTCACATGATGCCCGGCCTCTTTGGCCATCCGGTAGCCGTCCCCGGTGGCTCCTGTGGAAGGATAGGAAATTCCTCCGGTGGCCATAAGCACCGCGTCCCCCGCAATCCGGGCGCCGTCCTCCAGCACAAGGCCCCCAGCCCGCACGCCTTCCTCCGTCTCCTCAAGCCACAAGGTCTTCACACGGGTTTTCAGATGAATCTTCACCCCCAGCTGCCGCATCCTGCGCTCCATGGCCAGGATGATGTCCGAGGAGTGATCGGACTGGGGAAACATCCTGCCGCCCCGCTCCATCTTCGTTCTCACGCCCAGCTGTTCAAAGAAATCGATCACGTCGTAATTGGTATAGCCGTAAATGGCGCTGTAAAGAAACCGGGGATTGGTCAGCACCGCGTCGAAAAGCTCCTCCGTCTGACAGGCGTTGGTGAAATTGCACCTGCCTTTTCCGGTGATAAAAAGCTTCTTTCCCAGCTTCTCATTCTGTTCGAAAACGTGCACCTCCATGCCCTGTCCGGCCGCGTACACCGCCGCCAGCATGCCGGCTGCCCCGCCTCCGATAATCAGTAATTTTCTCATTCGTCCTCCCTGTGCCCATCGTCATACAGCCTGTCGGTATCGCCCACATGGTTCATCTCATCGCTGCTGTACACCTGATACTCATCCCAGATTTTTTCCATGGACTGCAGCGTGTCCACCACTTCCCCTTGTTTTTTCATGCAGAGAGCCACCACCAGGGCGTTGATAACGCTCAAAGGCGCCACCAGGGAATCCACAATGGAGGCCATATCGCTTCTGGCGATCAGATTGCAGGAGGAATACAGGTTGATGGGCGAATGGATGCTGTCCGTCAGCGTGATCACCTTGGCATTCCGGTTGTTGGCAAACTCCATGGCCTTCAGCGTCCGCATGGAATACCTGGGAAAACTGATGCCGATGATCACATCCTCCTGGCTGATCCGGAACATCTGTTCAAAGATCTCGCTGGAGGAATTGGTCTGAATCAGCCGCACATCCGGAAAAATCATATTCAGATAGAAACCGAGAAAGCTGGCCAGCGGGGCACAGCTTCTGATACCGATGATATAGATAGTTCTTGCTCCCAGGAGCGTGTCCACCGCCAGCTCAAAGGCCGAGTGGTCGATATGCTCCATGGTCAGCTTGATCTTCTCAATATCCGACTGAAAGATCCGGTCCAGAATCTCCGCCTGGGGCACATGCCCGTAGGTAACCTCCATCCGCTGAATGGAATTGAGCCGGTTCCGCACCAGCTCCTCCAGCGCCCGGTGAAACTCCGGAAATCCCTTATACCCCAACTGGGTGGCAAACCGCACCGTGGTGGACTCGCTGACCCCCACCTCTTTCCCCAGCCGGGCCGCGGTGAGAAACACCGCCTTGTCATAATTTTCTGTAATATAGTCGGCCAGCCGCTTCTGGCCCTTACTGAAAGAATGATAGTTCTTCCGGATTCTTCCCAGAAGATTATCTGCCTGTTCCATGTTCATCCCTTCTCTTGTCCCGGGCTGCACGGCAGCCCGCTGTTTTCGTTCCCCATTATAGCATGAGGCAGCGGCCGCCGCAAGAAAGAATCTTTCCTGCGGCGGCCGCTGAAATCATACAGTACAGGAGGGAGTTTTATCTTAACAATTCTCTTTCGATACGTTCTCTTGCCTCAGGGGCCTGTCTGTCCATCTTTTCGGGGAATCCGAACATTGATACGCAGGCAATGTTATCCCCGCCGGCTTTCGGCGCATTTGCTCTTAACTGTCTGTTTGCGAAATCCATCTCCCTGAGCGTTTCAAAAATCCCCTCAAAATCC
>DVON01000259.1 GCA_018713585.1 Candidatus Pullilachnospira stercoravium
GGATCAGAATCGCACAGATGGTATTCACCATATGCAGCTGGTTGATCAGGATGAAGGTGGGGATCAGACCACCGTTGAAAAACATGGTGATGATAAAGATTGTATTGAAAAATTTTCTTCCCACCAGCTCTTTTTTTGACATGGGATACGCCGCCAGCAGGGTGAGAAATACGGAGATCACGGTAAATGCCAGAGAATAAAACAGAGAATTGGCAAATCCTCTCCAGATCATCTCATTTCCCAACACCCTCCGGTAAGCGTCCAGGGTCCAGTCGGCAAAATTGAAGCTGATCCCCTGATTGTTCAGCACATTTGGATCCATGAAGGAGGCAATCACCACATACACCAGCGGGATGAAAATTGCCAGACAGAAAATTCCCAGCAGCAGATAGCCCACCGTAAGAATAATTTTGTCGGAGACACCCAGTTTCACTTTCACATGCGTTTCCATCTTTTCCCCTCCTCTTATAATCCTTCTCCGTCATTCAGCTTCGCCACAACCCAGTTGACAGCCACCAGCAGAATCACGTTGATTACCGAGTTAAACAGTCCCACCGCCGTGGAGTATCCGTAGTCGCCCTGGAGAAGGCCGATCCGGTATACATAGGTGGAAAGAATCTCCGAAGCCGGAAGGTTCATATCCGTCTGCAGCGCATACGCCTTTTCAAATCCGATGCTCATGATATTTCCGGCCTGCAGAATAAACTGAATCACGATAATATTTTTAATGGCCGGCAGCTCCACGTACCAGATCTGCTGCAGAATATTGGCGCCGTCCACAATGGCTGCCTCCTCCAGATCCTTGCTGGCATTGGAAAGCGCCGCCGTGTACATGATAGAAGCCCATCCGGCACCCTGCCAGATACCGCTGGCAATGTAGATGGTCCGGAAAGCTGAAGGCATGGTCATCCAGTTGGTGTCGATCCCCAGCACCTGATTGATGGGGCCCACCGGGGAAAGGAACATCCGCACCATACCACACAGAACAATCACGGAAATAAAGTTGGGCGCATAAATCAGCAGCTGGATATTTTTCTTTACTCCCGTCCTGTGAATCCGGTTCAGAAGCAGAGCCAGAATAATCGGTATGGGAAATGACCACAGCAGATTGTATGCGCTCAGCTTCAGCGTGTTCAGCAGATAACTCATAAAATCCGGCGAGGACAGAAATCTCCGGAAATACTCCAGCCCCACCCAGGGGCTTCCCAGCACGCCCTCAATCACGTTGTAATCCTCAAAGGCGATCAGAACGCCGCCCATGGGAATGTATTTGAAAATAATCACCAGCAGAAATGCCGGCAGAAGAAAAATGACATACAGCTGCCAGTTTCTCCTGATGTAACCCAGTTTGTCCCCCACAGAGGCTTTATGCAGAGCCACTGTTCTTTCCTTTTCCTTCACACTCATTCTCCTCCTTTTCATGTGCTTCTTCAGCATTTATAGTACCGGTTATGTAACCGATAAAGTAACCGGTTACTTTATGGCGTCATTATAAATCCATTCTCCAATATTTACAAGCGAAATTCATCAAAAAATTTATCTTCGTCATTTATCATAGGATTTGCCTTTCGCTTTTGTCACAGTTGCACATAACCGGTTACGTAACCGATTATTTTTGCATTGCGTTTCCGTTCCGTATTCGATATAATAAAAAGGAATCCTGTTCTCTGAACTGCGTTTTACGGTATCCCCTTCTCCCGGGAAGGAAACAAAGGAACCCGTGCGGCAGAGAACAGGGCAGATTTTCAGCATTTTGTACCGGAAGCTGAAAAGAGGTGTATCATGAAGAAAAAAAAAGTGACCTTTGAAGACATTGCTAAATATACGAATTTTTCCAAAACCACCATTTCCCGCTATTTCAATAATCCGGATTCCCTGACTCTGGAGAATCAGGAAATTATTGCCCGGGCCTTAAAGGAACTGAACTACCAGGAAAACAAGGTGGGAAGAATCCTGGCCAGCGGAAAAACCGAATTTGTGGGGATCATCATCCCGGATCTGTATTTCCATTATTATTCGGAGATGCTCAATCAGCTACTGGCCACCTACGAAACCTACGGCTACAAATTTCTCGTCTTTGCCGGCAGCTCCCATCCGGATGTGGAACGCAGATACATTCGGGAGCTTCTGGCCTATAATATTGAGGGAATGATCGTGCTGAGCCACACCATCTCTTCCGAGGAGCTGGCCTCCTACGGCATCCCCATCGTCACCATCGAACGGGAGGACCGCTGCACCTGCAGCGTCAATACCGACAACTACATGGGCGCGGTGCAGGCCTGCAGCCTCCTTTACCGCAACAAATGCGATGTGCTCATTCATATCAACGGCGATATTGCCCCGGAAATTCCCTCCAGAGCCAGAATCAACGGTTTTCTGGATTTCTGCCGGGAACATCAGATCGCACATGAGTGGGTATTGAAGGATCTCAGCATCGATTATGAAGAAACATCCAAAATACTCCTGGAGGTTGTGGACTACCTCAACCAGAAGTATCCGGAAAGAAAGAAAGGGATTTTCATGCCCAATGACACCCATGCCAACGTACTGCTCAACGTGCTGGTGCGCAAATACGGCACCCTTCCCCCGGATTACCGCATCATAGGTTTTGACAATTCTCCCATCTCCAGGGAGGCCATCATCCCCACCAGTACCGTGGGACAGCAGATTGAGACCATCGCGGCCTCCGCCATGGAACTGTTGGTATCCCGCATGAATGAGCAGAAAAAAAGAAAGCCCTCGCCGCTTTCCGAGCCCATCCACCGGGTGATCTCTCCGGTTCTGATCCCCAGGGAGACCTGTGATTTTGCCGGATAGAGGAAAATTCGTTCCCCTATCCGGTAACTGCGATACCTCGCTCATCTCGCGGCATTGCCGCTCGATGGTCTCCGCTCCGGTCTGCTCTAAGCGAACGTCCACTGGACGTTCAGCGCCGTTGCGCGGCGGAGGCCCTGCGGGCTTATCGCGCAAAAAGGCACTGTATGAGTTTGAAATGAATTCACACAGTGCCTTATTTTTTCGGACGCAATATTTTTACACAAAAATGGGGCCTATAGGGCTCGAACCTATGACCCTCTGCTTGTAAGGCAGATGCTCTCCCAGCTGAGCTAAGACCCCAAATCTGTAAGTGAACTGTCGCTCACTTCAGCGACCCGGATGGGACTCGAACCCACGACCTCCGCCGTGACAGGGCGGCGCTCTAACCAACTGAGCCACCGGGCCATATGAAATTGTGATGATTGGCAACCGAAATGGACCTTCGGGGACTCGAACCCAGGACCGACCGGTTATGAGCCGGTTGCTCTAACCAACTGAGCTAAAGGTCCAAAACTTCCATACAAAATGATGGAAGCCGATGATCGGACTCGAACCGATAACCTGCTGATTACAAATCAGCTGCTCTGCCAATTGAGCCACATCGGCGTGATGCACTCAATAATTGGTTGCCATCAATGACTCCGACGGGAATCGAACCCGTGTTACCGCCGTGAAAGGGCGATGTCTTGACCGCTTGACCACGGAGCCTTATTCTCTTCTCGCCTGTCTCTTCTTTTGAAAAAAGCTCCCCCTGTTGGACTCGAA
>DVON01000260.1 GCA_018713585.1 Candidatus Pullilachnospira stercoravium
GTCTGCTTTTGCCGGTGCTGCCGAGGCAATGGGCATTACCAGCGAAGACGACATCCAGGCGCTTATAGATGAAGTACGCTACGGAAAGGAAAAGTAATATGCGTATTTTGGTTGACACAAATATACTGTTCTCTGCATTGGTTTTTCCCCGTTCTAAACCGGCACGCGCGCTATTATATATTGCGGAAAACCACGAAATTGTTTTGTGTGACCGCAACATTATGGAGCTACGGGATATTTTGAAACGGAAAGCGCCGAAGTTTCTTCCTGACGCAGAAGTACTGCTCGCAGAAATGTCCTATGAATTGATTCCGGCGGTAGACCATGCCGAAAAACTGATACGTGACGCAAAAGACCAGCCAATCTTAAATGCGGCGATTGTATCCGACGTGGATATTATTTTGACGGGAGATAAAGATTTTTTAAGTCTGGAACTGGAGCATCCGAAATGTATGACAGTTGCACAATTTTGGGAAAGCGAGGGCGCGGAAGAATAATCTCCGCGCCCTTTGAAATGAAGCAGCAAAATTCCCACACTCATGACCATCATGGAATCAGCAACAACACCGCCAAAAACAGAAGATTCCACCCGGTAAACTCCAGCAGATACCGTTTTTTCGCCCCCGGATACCAGGAGGCAATCTGTTTCCAGGAAATCAGGCTTGCCATGGAGGCGATCAGGGTGCCCAGGCCTCCCAGATTCGTTCCCACAATCAGCTCCCGCACCTGATCCGTATAGCCTGACAGCAGCATGGCCGCCGGGACATTGCTGATGATCTGGCTGACCGCCACACTGATCAGCCGCTCATGTCCCTCCAGCAATCCGCCGATCAGCAGCTGCAGCTGTTCCACCTGGCGGATATTCCCCACAAAGATAAAAAAGAAGGTAAAGGTAAACAGCAGTGAATAATCCACCCGCACAAAGGAGGCGGGATTTTTCCAGCAGATGCCAGCCACCGTCAGGATCAGCAGCAGAATATGCGGCAGCACGCCCGCCACTGTCAACAGACAGCAGACAAACAGCAGCAGATACCAGAGGATGGTTCCCCGGTCCCCCAGCTGTACGGTCTGGGGTTTTACGGTCAGATTCTCCCGTCCCGCTCCAAACCAGATGATGATAAAAAGCAGCACGGCCGCAGCCACGGTATAAGGAAGCATCAGCAGCAGGAACTGCGGCAGTGTCATGCCTGACAGGGAATACAGATAAAGGTTCTGGGGATTTCCCACGGGTGTGAACATACTGCCCAGATTCGCGGCTATGGTCATCAGCGTCACGGTCCGGCAGAGCTTTCCGTGAAGATCTGCCATCTCCAGAATCATGATCCCAAAAGGAACGAAAGTGATCAGCGCCACATCATTGGTAATCAGCATACTGCATAGGAAGCACAGGAACACCAGCGTGAAGGTGACTCCCCTTCGGGTGGAAACCCGGGACAGCATCCCGTTCCCCAGAGCCAGAAATACCTTCTGCTCCCGCAGACCCTCCATAATCAGCATCAGACAAAACAGCAGAATCAGTGTGTCAAAATCTATGTAGGACAGATATTCCGGTCCCGGCGGTGTCAGAAAACACGACAGCACCGCCAGCACAAAGGAGGCACACAGTACCACATCCCCCTTTGCCAGATCCCATAGTTTCTTCATTGATAGTTCCTCCCCTCATGCACTGCGTATCTTTCCCTTGTTCATGAAGAAGAGAGAAGTGCGGCTGTCTGGCTGTCACTTCTCTCTTTTTACAGATCACGAAACGGCCGGCCCCTTTTGGGGGCCTGTGTCACTGATTTACCGCTCCGATCAGTTCGCTGATATCCTTCACACCGTAGGTTCTCATATATTCCCCGATGCCGTCCACGATTTCCACCGTGGCAGTGGGATTATAGAAATTGGCGGTTCCCACGGAAACCGCTGTAGCCCCTGCCAGAATAAACTCCAGGGCATCCTCCGCCGTGGCGATGCCTCCCATACCGATGATGGGAAGATCCACCGCCTGGGCCACCTGATAAACCATCCGGACCGCCACCGGCTTCACCGCCGGGCCGGACATGCCGCCGGTTTTATTGGCCAGCGCAAAGGCTCTCCGGTGAATATCGATCTTCATACCGGTGAGGGTATTAATCAGAGAGAGGGCGTCCGCGCCGCCTGCCTGGGCTGCCCGGGCCATCTCCGCGATATCCGTCACGTTGGGGCTCAGTTTCATGATCACCGGCTGCTTTGCCAGCCGTTTGATCCGGGAGGTGATATCCTCCACTGCCCTGGGATCCTGGCCGAAGGCAATGCCGCCTTCCTTGACGTTGGGACAGGAAATATTGATCTCCAGCAGGTCCACCGGCTCCTCCGCCAGACGTTCCACCACCTGACAGTAATCCTCCGCTGTCTTTCCGCAGACATTGACAATGATTTTCGTATCGTACTTTTTCAGGAAAGGGATGCCTCTTTCGCAGAATACGTCAATACCCGGGTTCTGAAGGCCGATGGCATTCAGCATACCTCCGTACACCTCGGCGATACGGGGGGTGGGATTTCCCGGCCAGGGAACATTGGCCACGCCTTTCGTCACCACCGCTCCCAGCCGGTTCAGATCCACCAGTTCACTGTATTCCTCTCCGCTTCCGAAGGTTCCGGAGGCGGTCATCACCGGATTTTTCAGTTCCACACCGGCAAGATTTACTTTCATATTCATCACAGCTCCACCTCCGATGCAGGAAATACCGGACCGTCCTTGCAGATCCGTTTATTGTGTACATGGGAATGGCCGTCCACCTCCGTGGATTTGCACACGCAGGCAAGACAGGCACCGATACCGCAGGCCATCCGCTCTTCCATGGAAATCCAGCAGGGAATCTCCTGTTCCTGGGCATACTTCTTGATGGCTCTCAGCATGGGAGCAGGGCCGCAGGCAAAAATCACATCCGCCGTCAGGTCATTCTCACGGATGGCGTCCATGACATTTCCTCTGGTTCCTGCGCTTCCATCCTCGGTGGCCACCACCAGCCGGCCGCAACCGGCCAGCTCCTGCTGCAGAAACAGCTGATCCCGGTATCCGGCGATCACCGTCACATCAGCCGTATCGGAAAGCCGGCGGGCAGTCTCAACCAGCGGCGGAATACCGATGCCGCCGCCCATGAGGAATACCCGTTTTCCTTCCGCCTCTTTCAGGGGAAATCCATTTCCCAGCGGGCCCAGCACTTCCAGGGTGTCCCCCACTTTCATCCGGGAGAGGATCTCCGTTCCCGTGTTCTTTCCCGTCACCCGGTACACCAGACGCAGTCTTCCTCCGGCGCCATCGATCTCACAGAGACTGATGGGACGGGGCAGCAGCCGGCTGGGATCTCCGGTATACAGAGAGACAAACTGTCCCGGTACTGCCGCCCCGGCGATCTCGTCTGTCTGGATCCACATACTGTAAATATCATTGGCGATGCACTCCTGGGAGATCACCGTACAAATTTCCTTTTTCTTCATCTGTTCCGTATTCTCCTCGTTTTTATTTTGCCGCCTGAAGGGCTCCGTCAATGTCAGCGATCATGTCCTTCACCGCCTGACGGGATGCCTCGGCAAAATTCTCCGGTCCGAATTTTTTGTAGGCTTCCTGTTTGTAGGCCGCAATGATTCCCCGGGAGGAATTGATGATGGCGCCCAGTCCGTCATCGTTGAAGAAATGAACCAGATCCTTGCCGCGACCTCCCTGCGCCCCGTAGCCGGGCACCAGAATAAACGTCTTGGGCATGATTTTGCGCAGTGCTTTTCCCTGCGCCGGGTAAGTGGCTCCCACCACCGCGCCCACATAGCTGTAGGAATCTCCCATATGCTCTTTTCCCCAGGCGGCCACCTGTTCGCCCACCCACTCATACAGCGGACGCCCGTCAATCAGCCGGTCCTGAAATTCCCCGCTGGAGGGGTTGGAGGTTTTCACCAGAATAAAAAGACCCTTTTTCTCCTCTTTCGCCACCTTGATAAACGGTTTGATACCATCGGATCCCAGATAGGGCTTAACCGTCACAAAATCCTCATCGAATCCGTAATACCGTTTGGATCCCACATGTACTTTCCCCAGATGCCCCACCGCGTAGGCTTCGGAGGTAGAGCCAATGTCACCTCTCTTCACATCCCCCAGAACAATCAGCCCTTTCTCATGGCAGTAATCCACGGTTTTTTTGAAGGCTTTCATACCCTCCAGACCAAACTGCTCATACATGGCGATCTGCGGCTTTACCGCGGGGATCAGGTCGCAGGTGGCATCCACAATTTCCTTATTAAACTGCCAGATAGCTTCGGCCGCTCCTTCCAGTGTTTCCCCAAACTGGGAAAATGCCCGTTTCTGGATATGTTCCGGCACATAATTCAGCATGGGATCCAGACCCACCACAATAGGGGCATGTGTTTTCTTTATTTTTTCAATCAGTTTCTGAATCATTTTTTATATCTCCTTATCATTCATTTCGTCCAAACAGCTTTAATCTTCATAGACCACCAGGCCGCCGCAAATGGTCATCTTTACTTTTCCCTTCACCTTTCTGCCGTTGAAGGGGGAATTCTTTCCTTTGGAAACGAACCGGTTCACATCGATGGTGTACTCCTCCTCCGGATTAATCACCACCACATCCGCATCCTTGCCCGGGCGCAGGGAACCTTTGTTATCCAGGTGGACGATACGGGCCGGATTACCACTCATCTTCTCCGCCATCTGCATGGGAGTGATCCATCCTTTGTCCACCAGCTCTGTGATAGTCAGCGCCACACTGGTCTCCAACCCCACAATACCAAAAGGCGCTTCAAGCATAGATCTGCTTTTTTCTTCCTCTGAGTGAGGTGCATGATCCGTGCTGATCACCTCAATCACATCATCTCTCAGTGCCTCCAGAAGCGCCGTCCGGTCCTTCCCTGTTCTCAGAGGCGGGTTCATCTTATAGTTGGCGTCCCCTTCAATCATATCAGAAGATGTCAGTGTAAAGTGATGGGGGCACACCTCGGCTGATACCGGAAGACCATACTCTTTTGCTGCCCGCATCATCATGGCTGCTCCCTCAGTGGAGCAATGGCACAGATGCAGATGGCATCCTGTGTCCCGGGCCAGTATGATATCTCTGGCCACTATACAGTCCTCCACCGCATTGCTGATTCCCGGCAGAGCAAACTCCCGGGACTTCTCATCCTCATTCATACAGCCATCTCTCACCATGTCGATATCCTCACAGTGAGCCAGCACAGGAATGTTCAGCCTTTTGGCAATCTGCATAGCCTCCCTGTAAAGCTGAGTATTCATCACTGATTTTCCATCTTCACTGATAGCCGGAACACCTTCCCTGACCATAGCCTCTATATCCGCCAGTTCTTCTCCCTTCATTCCTCTGGTGATCGCGCCTACCTGAAGAACATTCACTTTGGCAAATTCTCTGGCTTTGTTTTTTACATAAGCTACCCGGCTGGCGTCATCCATCACCGGTTTCGTGTTAGGCATGGCCAGAATGGTGGTAACGCCGCCATGGGCCGCCGCATCCGCGCCGGTAATAATATCCTCCTTATAGGTCAGCCCGGGATCTCTCAGATGCACATGCATATCAATCAGTCCCGGCATCACATAACAGCCAGACGCATCTACTACCCGGTCGGCGGTTTCCTCAAGCCGGTCTCCCACCGCGGAAATTTTGTCATCCTCAATGAGAAGATCTCCCACCTGATCCATCCGGGTATCCGGATCAATGATACGTCCGTTTTTAATTAAAATTCGCATATTTTGTCCTTTCCTGCCCTACATTCAGGGTGCTTTGTGTGGATTATCATCATGCTACTATCATACACGAATTTCTCTCCGAAATAAAGCCCTTTTTCCGCTTGACTTTTATGAATATTCACTCTATAATGGCGGTAAGAAGAGAAATTCTATGTATCTAATATTAGCCCATGGGGTATGCGGGATTATATTATTTATATTGATGTAATCTCCATGTTCAGGGCTTTTTTTAGTGTCTCTTCTTTATCAACATTCTATTTTCTATTTTTCTATTTTTTATGGAGGTAACATCATGAACAAAGGGACTGTGAAGTGGTTCAACGCGGAAAAAGGGTATGGCTTCATTACAGGAGAAGACGGTGCTGACGTATTTGTTCATTTCTCCGCTATTCAGGGAGAAGGCTTCAAATCGCTGGACGAAGGTCAGGCTGTGACTTATGATCTGACAGAAGGCGCGCGTGGCATGCAGGCCGCCAACGTTGTAAAATTATAATAGACCGGAGTATAACGGCCCGGGACCGGAAAAGGATGCCGGCCATCCGCCGGTCATCCGATATCCTGAGCCGTTGCTATAGAACAGTGGAAAGCGCGCTGCGCTGACTATCCGCTGTCATGAATTATGATACCAACGTTTTACTAGAAACACGCCAAGAGGCCATCGCACGAAGTAATTCGCGCGATGGCCTCTTATCCTTATACCGGAGATCCCGCTTTCCGGATCAGATACGGGCAACTCCTGTCTTTCTCGCGGCTTCTGCCACTGCTTTGGCAACAGCCTCGGCCACTCTCTTATCAAAGGGATTCGGAATAATGTAATCCGGTGTCAGATCCTTCTCATCAATCAGGTTTGCGATGGCATAAGCGGCAGCTACCTTCATTTCATCATTGATATCCTTCGCGCGTACATCCAGCGCTCCGCGGAAGATACCCGGGAATGCCAGCACATTGTTGATCTGGTTGGGGAAATCACTTCTTCCGGTACCGATTACAGCGGCTCCGGCCTTCTTTGCCAGATCCGGCATAATCTCGGGAACGGGGTTTGCCATGGGGAACAGGATAGGATCCTTGGCCATGCTCTGTACCATCTCCTCAGTCACAGTTCCGGGAGCGGAAACTCCGATAAATACATCTGCGCCTTTCAGCATATCAGCCAGGGAGCCTTTTTCTTTATTCTTGTTGGAGATCTTTGCCATCTCCTCTTTCTCCGGATTCAGATTATCTCTTCCCTCGTAGATGGCTCCGTGACGGTCACACATAATTACATTCTGAAGACCCAGGCTTACCAGCAGCTTGATGATGGCGATTCCGGCAGCGCCTGCGCCGGAAGTAACCACTTTAATCTCATCCAGCTTCTTTCCAGTGAGCTTCAGGGCATTGATCATAGCTGCAGCGGTAACCACTGCGGTTCCGTGCTGATCATCATGGAAAATCGGAATATCGCAGCACTCTTTCAGCTTTCTCTCGATCTCAAAGCAGCGGGGAGCGGAGATATCCTCCAGGTTCACGCCGCCGAAGCTTCCTGCCAGCAGGCTTACCGTCTTTACGATCTCGTCTACATCTTTGCTGCGCACGCACAGAGGGAACGCATCCACACCGCCGAACTCCTTGAACAGCACACATTTTCCTTCCATAACCGGCATACCAGCCTCAGGTCCGATATCTCCCAGACCCAAAACAGCAGTTCCGTCAGTAACTACAGCTACCAGGTTATGGCGTCTGGTGTACTTGTAGGACTCATCTACATCCTTGGAGATTGCCAGACAGGGTTCTGCAACTCCCGGGGTATAGGCAACGGACAGATCCTCCGGGGTCTCCAGTTTTGCGCGGCTTTTGATCTCCAGCTTGCCGGCCCATTCTTCATGCTGCTTCAGTGCAAATTCTTTCTTATCCATTTTCGTGTTCTTCCTTTCTTTTTCTTTTTACTGATTTTTAACCTGCTCCCAGAAGTCCTTCAGAATCTGAGCGGAACGATCCATAGCTGCTTTCTCCTCATCGTTCATGGGGATCATCAGAGTTTTCTCAATTCCTTCCCAGCCTAAACGACATGGGATGGAAAGCGCCACACCGGCCCATTCTCCGAACTTCTCATCCAGCACATGAGCAACCGGAAGAATGGCGCTGTCATCTCTGATAATCGCCTCCACCAGATTGGAAACTGACATGGCGATTCCATAGAAGGTGGCACCCTTAAGACCGATTACCTCCGCGCCGCCATTTTTGGTGCGCTCTGCCACAGCTTCTTTGTCAATTTTGTGTTTTACCTGATCCGCGAAATCATCCAGCGGAAATCCCGCAATGTTGGCTGAACTCCAGATGGGCACCTGGCTGTCTCCGTGTTCACCCAGCACATAGGCGTTCACATCCTCTACGTTCACATGCAGACGGGCACTGATGGAATAACGGAAACGGGCGGTATCCAGTGAGGTTCCGGTTCCGATTACGCGGTTCGCCGGAAGTCCGGATGTCTCTGTAACAGCCTTTGTAATGATATCGGCGGGATTGGAAACCACCAGAATCAACGGATTGTCCGCATATTTCATGATGCTCTTCGTGATATCTCTGGCAATGTTCACATTAATTTTTGCCAGGTCCAGACGGGTCTGGCCGGGTTTTCTCGCGACACCGGCTGTAATGATAATCAGGCGGGCATCCGCACACTCCTCATAGCCTCCCTGACGTACCCAGATCTGTTTGTAGAAGCTGGTTCCATGAGCAATGTCCAGCGCAGCGCCTTTTGCTCTGGCCTCATTCACATCCACCAGAACAATATCGTTGGCCTGATCCCTCACCATAAGGGTATATGCAATCGCTTCACCCACATTGCCGGCGCCAACCACAACAATTTTGTCTTTCTTATGTGTCTTTCCCATCTTAATCTCCCTTTCTTGGTTACTATTGCCGGAGACGAATACCGTCTCCTGAAAATGGTCATCCAGAGCAAAGTCTCCTCCGCCTGTTATTTTTTTGACACTCCATTTTTAAACCTATTGTAACATTACTTGCCTGTAAGTGCAAGTGTACTTTTATGTTTTACATTTTTCATATAACTGTTCGGTCTTCCGGCCTCACGGTATAAACATCAAAACAATTCTCTTTGAAGCAAAAAAATTCCCGGCAGTTTCCTGCCGGGAGTCCCTTGCTTTTCTTATGCTTCCTGAGAAATGATTTCTCTCTTGTTATAGGAACCGCAAGCCTTGCATACTCTGTGGGGCATCATCAGTGCTCCGCATTTGCTGCACTTTACAAGATTGGGAGCGCTCATTTTCCAGTTTGCTCTTCTCTTGTCTCTTCTTGCTTTGGATGTTTTATTCTTCGGACAGATGGACATTGATTACACCTCCTTAAAATTCTTGAATATATCACTGATCACAGCCATTCTGGGGTCTAATTCTGCCGTATCGCAGTCACAGGTTCCCTTATTCAGGTTCTTCCCACAACGGCTGCAGATTCCTTTGCAGTCCTCTTTACACAGCACCCTCATTGGCCATTGGATCAGAATCTCATTATGAAGCAGCTGCTCCGTATCCAGCTGTTTGTCGTGGATACAACAGTCTTCATCCATCTCCTCGCCTTCTTTGCGGCTGTCAGGCCTTGCGTCCGCCTCCTCGTCAATGGATATGGCAAAAGAAACCTCCACAGGTTCCAGACAGCGGGCACAGGGAATCCAGATGGAAACCTTTCCCTCCCCTTCCAGCGTCACCGCCTGCTTTCCCGTATGGGTAACGGTCAGCGTAACCGGACCTTTCTCAGCATAGGCAAAATCACCCAGCTGACAGGAAAAATATTCTCCCTCAGGAGAAATGGAAAAAGTTTTCTGTTCCCCTTCCCGGGCAAGTATTCCGGATAAATCAATCAACATAATGTTCTCCTAATCACACTCAATCAATTATACAGAAACAGTTGCTGTTTGTCAACCAATTTTTCTTGACAAATTTCCGCGAAAATTTCCGCCGGGTTTCCTGAAAAATCAGGAGAATCCCGGCGGATTCTGATTCTAATTCTGAATGGACTGCCGCACCGGGCGCCGCTTTATTTTACCAGCGCAACCGTTTCACGGCAAATTGCCAGTTCCTCGTTGGTGGGGATCACAGCAACCTTCACCTTGGAGTCGGCGGTGGAGATCACGATCTCCTCACCTCTCTTGCTGTTGGCTTCCTTATCCAGAGTGATTCCCAGATAGCCCAGATAGCTGACTACCTTTTCGCGAACCGGGCAGGCGTTCTCGCCGATTCCGGCGGTAAACACGATGGCGTCCACACCGTTCATGGCTGCCACATAGCCGCCCACGAATTTCGCGATGCCGTAGGACAGAACCTCGATAGCGTTGGCCGCATCCTGGTTGCCGCTCTCGGCAGCTTCGTTCAGATCACGGAAATCACTGGACAGTCCGCCGGACAGCCCCAGAAGGCCGGACTTCTTGTTCAGGACGTTCATCACGCCCGCGATGTCCAGATCCTCTTTCTTTGCAATAAACTCCATGATAGCCGGATCAATGTTTCCGGAACGGGTACCCATCACAACGCCCTCCAGCGGAGTCAGGCCCATGGTGGTGTCCACGCATTTTCCGTTTCTCACGGCGCTGATGGAGGAACCGTTGCCCAGATGGCATACGATCACCTTGGAATCTTCTTTATTCAGTCCCAGGAAATCCACTGCTCTCTTGGATACGAAGCTGTGGCTGGTTCCGTGGAATCCGTATCTTCTCACTTTGTAATTCTTGTAGTACTCCAGCGGCAGACCGTACAGGTATGCTTTCGGAGGCATGGTCTGATGGAAAGCGGTATCGAATACTGCCACCTGCGGCACGCCGGGCATCAGCTCCGCGCAGACATTGATTCCGATCAGGTTTGCCGGGTTATGAAGGGGAGCCAGATCGTTGCACTCCTCCACAGCCTTCACCACTTCCTCGTCGATGATTACGGAAGAAGCGAACTTCTCTCCGCCGTGTACCACCCGGTGGCCGATGGCGTTTACTTCCTTCAGGCTGGCGATGGCGCCGGTTTTCTCGTTGGTCAGCGCCTCAAGAACCATCTGGATGGCTTCTTTGTGGGTGGGCATGGACGCCTCTGTGATTTCCTTGTCGCATCCCTCTTTCTGGTAAACCAGTCTTCCGTCGATGCCGATTCTCTCGCAGAGACCCTTTGCCAGAACCTCCTCGGAGTCGGAATTGATTAACTGATATTTCAGCGAAGAACTTCCGCAGTTAATAACTAATACATTCATCTTCTTATCCTCCAAATTCCGTTTGCTTACTCAGCCTGGCACTGTACCGCCGTGATGGCAACAACGCCTACGATATCCTCAGCAGAGCATCCGCGGGACAGGTCGTTCACCGGTTTCGCGATACCCTGGGTGATGGGGCCGTAAGCTTCCGCTTTTGCCAGTCTCTGTACCAGCTTGTATCCGATATTTCCGGCATCCAGATCCGGGAATACCAGGGTGTTGGCTTTTCCTGCCACGTCGCTGCCCGGTGCCTTGGAGGCGCCCACGCTGGGAACGATGGCGGCGTCAAGCTGGAATTCTCCGTCCAGCTTCAGGTTCGGATACTGCTCCTTGGCGATCTTGGTAGCTTCCACAACCTTGTCCACATCCGCGTGTTTCGCGCTTCCTTTCGTGGAGTGGGACAGCATGGCCACAACCGGCTCTTTTTCCACCAGCAGGCGGAAGGAATCTGCGGAGGATCCAGCGATGGCTGCCAGCTCTTCCGGGTTGGGGTTCTGGTTCAGTCCGGAATCCGCGAAGATGAAGGTTCCGTCAGCGCCGTACTCGCAGTTGGGAACTACCATCAGGAAGAAAGCGGATACCAGCTTGGTTCCCGGTTTGGTCTTCAGGATCTGCAGGCAGGGTCTTAAGGTGTCAGCAGTGGAATGGCAGGCACCGGATACCATACCGTCGGCATCTCCCATCTTCACCATCATTACGCCGTAATACAGATACTGATTCAGCAGAATCTCTTTTGCCTGCTCCGGGGTCATGCCCTTTTTGCTTCTCAGTTCCACCAGTTTGTCGATATATGCCTGTGTCTTTTCAGAGGTGGCCGGATCCACGATTTTGGCGCCGGAAATATCCAGGCCCTCGCTGCCTTTCTTCACAGCCTCCTCGCTTCCCACCAGAACGATGTCCGCGATCTCCTCTTTCAGAATCTGTGCGGCAGCTTCGTAGGTTCTTCTGTCTTCTGTCTCCGGAAGAACGATCACCTTCTTGTTTGCTTTTGCTCTTGCTTTGATTACGTCAATAAATCCCATGATTCTATGACTCCTTTCGTTGTTTCCCCTGCCAGGGCAGGTTTTAATAGCATTACCCCTTCACTGGTTTTTGGCCCGGAGGGCATAAAAACCGGATATACTCACTATTAAAAATTATAACTCCATTGCCGGGGTCTTACAAGGTTAGTTATTTTTTTAACAGTATTTTATTGCGTACATCCCAAAGTTGTCATCTTTCCTTTTTCCTGCTAAAATAGGGATAAATTCTGAGGAGATTGATTTATGAAAGTTGCGGGAATTATTGCGGAATACAATCCCTTTCACCGGGGACATGCCTATCAGATCGAAGAGACGCGGAAAAAGACCGGCGCGGACGTTATCGTGGCGGTCATCAGCGGATCCTTTGTGCAGCGGGGGGCTCCCGCTCTTTTTGACGCTCACGCCCGGGCGCGCCTGGCGCTTCTTGGCGGCGCGGATCTGGTCTTTGCCCTGCCGGCGGCCAACGCCTGCCAGAGCGCGGAATTTTTCGCCCGGGCCGGGGTAAAACTGCTGGACGGACTTGGCTGCGTGGATGTGCTGTCTTTCGGCAGCGAGTGCGGCGATATCCGGGCCCTGGAGGAAGTGGCGCGGATTCTCCTGGATGAGCCGGAGGACTACCGGGAAACACTGAAGATCCGGCTGCGGGCGGGCGATTCCTTCCCGGCAGCCCGGCAGCAGGCGCTGGCCGCCTATCTTTCCCGTGAAGGTGAAAATCCCCAGGACGCGGCGCTGCTTCTGTCCCCCAACAATATCCTGGGGGTGGAATACCTGAAAGCGCTGCGAAGACTGCGCAGTTCCATGAAGCCTTTTACCATTTCCCGGAAGGGAAGCGGCTATCACGACACCGGGCTTGAGGGTACCTTTCCCTCCGCCTCCGCCATCCGGCTGGCCCTGAAGGAAAACGGAGGTGGCCTTCCGGCAGAAACGGAACGGCTGTTTGCCGGGATGCCATCCCCTGTCGGGGAGGCATTTGCGGATGCCCTGAACCGGGAAGGCTGTCTGTGGGAGGATGACTTTTCCCAGATTCTGCGGTGGATGCTCTACAGCCGCAGCCGGCAGGAAATGACGTCTATCCGGGAGCTGTCCCCGGAGCTGGCAGACCGGATCGGGCGGCTGCGCAATTCCTTTGAGACGGTATCCCAGTTTACGGCGCTTTTAAAGACCCGGGAACTGACCTACTCCCGGATTTCCCGGGCGCTGTTTCATCTTCTTCTGGATATCCGGCAGGCTCCGCCCATCTCCTACGCCCGGCTGCTGGGTTTCCGCCGGGAAGCCTCAGGCGTTCTGCGCGTAATAAAGGAAAACGGAAAAATCCCCCTGATAACCGGCACTGCCAATGCCGCCTCCCTTCTCGATGAACAGGCTCACCGGCTTCTGGAGGAGGAAATTACCATCTGCCACCTGTATGAAACCATCCGCTGTTCCCGGTATCACCGGCCTTTCCGCCATGAACACACGCGGCAGCTGACGATTCTGTAACCGTTGATTCCTTTTTCCCCGGCGGCCCCATGGCCTTCCGGGGATTTCTTCAGCTTCCCGTCAGCCCTCCAAATCCGTCAGCGCCCTGAGGATGCTCTCTGAATGAGTCTCCCGAAACCGGCTGCCTTTTGCCACTGCCAGATAAAATCTCCGCTTCGCGGTAATCTGCGGCAGTTTCAGCATCCGGATTCCGGAGGGAACCCGGCAGGGACGGCAGGCCAGCACCGACACGCCGAATCCCTCCCTCACAAAAGCCAGAATAGCGTCTTCCGTAGAAGCACGGTACCGGATTCTGGGAGAAAAACCCAGCGCTGCCAGCAGAGGATCCAGCAGTTTTCCGGCCATGGAACTTTTCTCATAGGCCACAAAGGGATCTCTGCTGATTTCTTCCAGAAAAATACTCTCTTTTGAGGCCAGGGGATGCCGCTCATACACAGCCGCCATATACTCCATTTCTTCCAGCAGCTGAAAATGCAGCTCCCCCTCTTCTTCCTTCTCCGACACTATTCCCAGATCACAGCGTCCTTCCTTCAGATCTCTCAGAATTTCCCCTGTCGAAGCGCTCTGCGTATCCACCAGAAGCTGCCTTTGCCCTTCCTTCTCCTGAATCTTCCGGATCCAGCCCGGCACCTGATCCTCCACCACATCCACATAACTCAGTCTCAGCCTGTTTTTGTCCTGTTCTTTCTGCCAGGCTGCCTCCAGCCGGAACCTTTCCGCATCGGCCAGTACTTTCCGGGCATAGGGCAGCAGCCGGCTGCCTGCCGCTGTCAGTTCGAGCCCTCTTCCCCGGCGGGCGAACAGTTCCAGTCCCAGCTCCTCCTCCAGATTCTTCAGCGCCACACTGAGGCTGGGCTGGGCAATGTGAAGCATACCGGCCGCCCCGCTCACCGTCCCCGCCTGGCAAACCGTATCAAAATATTGCAGTTGCAGCAATGTCATGGTTTCCCCCTCCAAAACAACATTTCCTTTTAAGGATACTATTTATTTTTTCTATATTTCCATCAAAATTATATATTAGATCTATAAAAAAGAAAAGCCTATAATACAGGAGATGAAGCGGTTCGGACGCCGGATACCGCGTCCACATCCGGAAAGGAAGTTGAAAATATGAAACAGGGAAAAAACGGAACATTTCTCTCCTACACGCTGCTGATCATTACTTTTGTAATCTGGGGCAGCCTTTACGTTGCCAGCAAAACAGCTCTGGCGGATCTCTCCCCGACAGCTCTGCTGTTTTTCCGGTATTTTCTGGGGTTATTTCCCCTGTTTGTGCTTTACCGCAGGGAAAAGAAACAGACGCGCATCCGCCGCGGCGACTGGAAATATTTTCTTTTCATCGGGGGCGTGGGCTATTTTGCCGCCATCATGCTGCAGACCCTGGGTACCAATCTGGCCAGCGCTTCCATGGCTTCCCTGATCAATTCCATGAATCCGGTGGCCGTCACCTTTCTGGCAGCGGTATTTCTGAAGGAATCCCTGACTCCCCGGAAGCTGGCAGCGGTTCTTCTGGCAGTGGCCGGCGTCCTGGTGATTTTTGGAAAATCAGGTTCGGCTGCCAGCCCGGCAGGCATCCTCTGTTCTGTTGTCTCCGTAATTCTCTGGTCGCTGACCATGATTGCCGTCCGCAAAATTTCTTCCAGGTACAGCCCCATTCAGATTACCTTCTGGAGCATGGCGGTGGGACTGGTGTTTACCACACCTTTCTTTGCCGCAGAAACCCTGCAAAATCCTCTAAGCATCCGTCCCTCCTCCGCGGCGGCGGTGGTATATATCGCCCTGATCTGCACGGGACTGGCCCAGCTTCTGTGGAACCGCAGTCTGGCCTTTCTGAACGCCGGCACCTGTTCCATGTTCTATCCCCTGCAGCCGGTAACATCCACCCTGTTCGGCGTTCTCTTTCT
>DVON01000261.1 GCA_018713585.1 Candidatus Pullilachnospira stercoravium
GGCTCTCATCCTTGCGGCCGGGAGCGCGGCGGGAATTCACGGATTCTGCCAGGGAAGAGTGCGGCGGGATTCCCACACCTTTGCCACCTGGTCCAGTGAGAAAAAATTTCTCTCCTGGCAGGGGCTGGCCGCCAATCTGGATGAGCAGGTGGTGCCGGTGTTCGGTTCTTCGGAAATCCAGCATGGAAGTAATACCAGGTTCCACCCTGCCCAGGTGTTCGCGGACACCTCTTTTCAGCCCATGCTGATCGGAGCAGGCTATTATCAGAGCCTGAACCACGCCATCACCCTGGCATCTCTGGGAGACCGGGTGAAAAGTAAAAAGGCGGTTCTTCTTTTATCACCCCAGTGGTTCCGGGGCCATGGAGTAAAGGCGGAAGCATTTGCCTCCCGGTTCTCGGAAATTCAGTTTTTACATATGCTGGAAAATCCCGGGATTTCCCGGGAAACAAAAGCGTATCTTACGGAGCGGACAAATACGCTGCTGGAAAAAGATCCAAAAACTCTGGCCAGAGTAGAACAGTATACCAGGGAGGCTTCCGGCGGGAGGATGAGTGTCTGGGAGAAAGCCTGCATGAAGATTTATAAAAGCTTTCTTCAGGAGAAGGATCTGTGTCAGACGGTGATGGCGGAGGAACTGGCGGGAATTCCCCCGGTGAAGGGACCGGCCTCTTCCGGTACGTCGGAGGCCTCCTGCCAGCCGGACTGGAGCGTTCTGTGGCAGGAGGCGCAGGAGCAGGGGGAAGCACAGGAACAGAATCCTTATTACATGGAACCCGGCGCCTGGAAAAAGAAGGAGTCGCTGATCCGGAGAGGAAAGGTGAAGCGGGATATGGTCACCGACGGCTATAAATCCCGGGAAGAGACCGGGGATCTGAAAGCCTTCCTTGCGGTGTGCCGGGAGATGGAAATCGAGCCGCTGGTGGTGATACTGCCGGTGAACGGCTACTGGTACGATTACACCGGCTACGGAAAGGAAGCCCGGGCAAAATACTATGAGAGGATCCGCGCGCTGCTGGATGAGGAGCAGGTATCATACGCGGATCTTTCCGGAGAAGAATATACCAGATACTTTTTTGAGGACGGCATCCATCCGTCCGGAAAGGGGTGGACCAAAATCAATGAAATCCTTTACCGGTTTTATCAGGAAGACGGTACGCAGGCCGAAGGTTAGATTCGCGCTGACTGTGGCGGCATTTTATGTGCTGATTATGGCATTGTATCTATATCTGATGTATGCCAATCTGTCCACCGCGCCGGAGTTTGTGTACAGTCAGTTCTGAAAAGAGAATTTTTACTGCCACTGGAAATGTTCTTTTCCGGCACCGATTTCAAAATGATACCGGGCGATTCCCAGATCAATTTTTGAATAAAAGCCCAGGCCGGCTTTGGCAGTTACCCGGTTTCCCTCCAGGGAGAAGGTGAATTTCTGCTGGTTCATGGCCGTCGGGGCCAGCAGCGCGGCTTTCGCGCCCTCAAGGAACCACTGGGGAGGATTGACGGTTTTTGTCACTTCCGCCAGTGGTTTGGATTTGTGGGAAACGCCCTGGTTTTTGCCATAGCCCAGAGCGATGACGATGCACAGCTTCTCACCGGCGCCAAGGGTATAGGCGGATTTGATTTTTGAGAAGGTCATGGCCACCCAGCAGGTGTTCAGGCCCATCTGCTGTGCTTTCAGAACCAGGCGCTCCCCATAGTAGCCACAGGTTTCCTCCAGGGCTGAGCCCTTCTTTCCGATCATGGCGATATAATTGGTGACACCATCGAATTTTCCATAGTGCGCCATGAACCCGTCAAAGGCCCGGGGCTCATCGGTTACCAGCTGGATGTGCAGGCCGCTTTCCCGGTTGCAGGCTTCGATTTCCGCCTGAAGTTCGGAAATGATTTCTTTTGTCAGTGGTTTCTTTTCATACTGGCGCACACTGTGGCGCGTACGCATTGCTTCCATGATATCCATGAGTTGTTTCCTCCATATAATATTCATCCATATAATATTCATCGGTTTATTCGCAATCCTGTTTTTGGACTCTGTGGTCCGGAAGACGTTCCATCAGCTCCTTCGCGTGGGTCAGCATCTGAATGAGCCGGTTCACAGCTTCCATATCCGGGTCAAAATAATAGTAGTTTTTCGTGCCCTCCCGGCGCAGTTTCACCAGGCCCGCTTCCTTCAGAATCCGGATGTGATGGGAGACTGCGGGGCGGGACAGATGGGTTTTGGCTGTGATTTCCCCCACGCGGGTGCCGCCGCATTTTCCCATCTGCATCATCTCCAGGATCAGATGCTGTCGGTTTTCATCGCCGAAGGCCAGAAGAATTTTCCGGCAGCTTTCAAATTCTTCGGCCAGACGCTGAATGTCTCTGCTGTGTGAAGACAAGGAATCCACCTCCTTTGTTTAAATGCTTAAACGATTGTACCATATCTTTTTGGAAAAATCATATTGGGAAAGAAAATCGAGATGAATGGGCGGCGGCCGGCTTGCCTGAGGTGGGGAATCTTGCTATAATAGCGGCAGAAGAAGACGAGGATTTTGTCAGGGGCCTTTGGCCGGTGGCAATGGAAAGGAGCCCCTTTATGTTTCTTGACGGACTTGACGAAATGGATCAGAAAATTGTGCAGCTGCTGATAAAAAATGCCCGGATGTCGTATTCGGACATTGCCCAGCAGGTGGGGATTTCCCGGGTGGCGGTGAAGATGCGGATTCAGGCGCTGGAGAAAAAGGGGATCATTGAGGAATACACCACCATCATCAATCCGCAGAAAATCAGCGGGGCGGTTTCCTGTTATTTTGAGATCGAGGTTTTGCCTGAGACCTTGCCTCAGGTGATTAAAAGGCTTGAGGATAACGGCTGTATCACGCAGATTTACCGGGTGACGGGAAAAAACCGGCTGCATGTCCATGCGGTGACCGCCTCCGGGGAGGAGATGGAGCGGCTGATCCGGGAGGAAATGGATACACTGCCGGGAATTCTTGATATCAGCTGTCATACCATTTTATCCAGAATCAAGGATATCAAAGGACTGCGGCTGTAGGGACACAGGAGGCCGTGGATGGGAAAACAGGATTGGGGGACAAGGAAATGGAGATGATGGACAGTATCACAAAGCACCGGCTTTCGCCGGAGACACTGAATCGCCTGGCCAGGGAAGGGCTGGGAGAGCAGGCGGCGGAGGGGATCCGCTTTCAGGAACTGACGGAAGGAGCTTTCAACGCGGCCTATCTGGCGGAAACGAAAGAAAAGGATTATATTCTGAAGGCGGGCCCCAGGAAGGGAACCCGCATTATGTCCTATGAAAAAAATATCATGGCCTGCGAGGTGGAGATCATGGAGCTTCTGCTGCAGTATCCACGGATACCGGCCGCCAGGGTGGTCTGTTATCAGCCGTGGGATGAGGAGTGCAGCGCGCCGTATTTCTTTATGGAGCGGCTTCCGGGGAAGAGTCTGTGGTCGGAAAAGGAACATCTGTCACAGGAGCAGATCCATGCCTGCAAGGTAATGCTGGGCCGGCTGAACAGGGAGATCAATGCCATCACGGGACCGGCGTTCGGGTATGTGGGCCAGCCGCAGATGCAGGAGAGCCGGTGGTATCCCGCGTTTCGAAGTATGCTGTGTCTGGGAATCGATGATGCTCGGGCCATGGGAATTGATCTGAAGATCGATACGGACCGGCTGCTTTCGCGGCTGGAGGAGGAAAAGGAATTTTTTGAAGAGGTGACGGTTCCCTGTCTGGTACACTGGGATCTGTGGGAGGGAAACGTTTTTGTCAGCGGCGGAAAGATTACCGGCATCATCGACTGGGAGCGGGCGCTTTGGGCGGATCCGCTTCTGGAGCTGGGTTTTCGGACCTATGATGACCCGGCGGATTTCCTGGAGGGCTATGGGAAGCGGGAATTTTCTCCGGCGGAAAGAAGACGTGTCAAATGGTACAACATTTACCTGATGGTGCTGACGGCGCTGGAGTGTGATTACCGCGGTTATCAGGACCGTTCCTCCTACGAATATGCCACCGGCCGGCTGCGGGAAGAATGGGAGAACTGGGAGCGGCCGGCGGGGTTTGTGATCTGAGGCGGATTTGACACTTTACACCGGCACTTTCGTGTGGTAAAATGTTTTGCGGAGTAACAAGACATCATAAGTTTTCCCGGGCGGGGAGCGCCGTTCGGGTTTTCACTGTACTGCGTACGAAAACAGCAGCGAGGGAATCCGTGTTCCGGAGTGAGAGGATGCCAGCGAGCATCGACCGCGGGTACAGCAGAGAGCTGTACATACAGGAGGGATTGACATGAAGAACGTCAACGTAAAAAAACTTGCTCTTGCGGGAATTCTCGTGGCGGTGGGCGTGGTGTGTTCCACCTTTTCCATCCCGGTGGGAGCGTCCAAATGTGCTCCGGCTCAGCATTTTATCAACATTCTCGGCGGAGTATTTCTGGGGCCGTCCTATGCGGTGGCCATGGCATTTGTCACCAGTCTGCTGAGAAATCTTCTGGGAACGGGAACCCTGCTGGCATTTCCGGGCTCCATGTGCGGAGCGTTTCTGTGCGGAATGCTGTACAAATACGCGGGGAGACACCTTCCGCTGGCCTATGCGGGCGAGCTATTCGGAACCTCTGTCATTGGAGGAATCCTGTGCTATCCCGTTGCCACGCTTCTGATGGGAAGTGAAGCGGCGGTGTTCGGCTTTGTGCTTCCGTTCTTTGTCTCCAGTCTGGGCGGCACCATCCTGGCCGTATTTCTGGTGACGGCTGCCAAAAAGATGAAGATCTTCGACATCTATCTGGGCAACCTGGAAGCGCCGGCAAGACAGAAGGCGTAAGGATGCGGAAAAACTGAAGAAAACGGGGAGCTTGCGAAAAGCAGGCTGAGAGTAGGCTGCCTCGCCTAGACCCGGAGAAACCTGATTTGGATAATGCCAACGTAGGGAACGCGGAGAATAAAATTCTGCACAACACGGATATGCCCAAACCAGGCATATCCTTTTTTTTCGCGGAGGCGCCCCGGATTTTCAGTTTTTCAGTCGGAAAACAAAAGGATTGTTTCGGGAAGAACGGAGGAAAATATCATGATGAAAGAATGTCTCGAGCAGGTGCGGACACAGGTTCCGCTGGTGCACAACATTACCAATTACGTGACGGTCAACGACGTGGCCAATGTACTTTTAGCCTGTGGGGGGAGCCCCATTATGTCCGACGAGGCGGAGGATGTGGAGGATATCACATCCGTCTGCGGCGGACTGAATATCAATATCGGTACGCTTCACAAGACCAGCATTGAAGGTATGTACCGGGCCGGGAGAAAGGCCAATGAGCTGGATCACCCGGTGCTTCTGGATCCGGTGGGAGCGGGAGCCAGCCGCCTGCGGACGGAAACGGCTCTGGGCCTGATGAAGGAGCTGCGCCTCGCGGCCATCCGGGGAAATATCTCCGAGATCAAGACCCTGAGCGCGGGCAGCGGCACCACCAGGGGCGTGGATGCCGATGTGGCGGACGCGGTGACGGAGGAAAATCTGGACGCCGCAGTGGAATTTGTCAAGGGATTTGCCCGGGAGGCGGGCTGTATTGTGGCGGTGACGGGAGCCATTGATCTGGTGTCCGACGGCAGCCGGTGCTATGTGATCTGCAACGGCCGTCCGGAAATGGGTAAAATCACCGGAACCGGCTGCCAGCTTTCCGGGATCATGACCGCTTATCTGGTGGCGAATCCGGACAACCGCCTGGAAGCGGCGGCTGCCGCCGTCTGCCTGATGGGGCTGGCCGGGGAGATCGGCTGGAGCCGGATGCAGGAAGGCGAAGGAAATTCCACCTACCGGAACCGGATTATTGACGCCATCTATAACATGACCGGCGAAGAGTTGGAGAAAGGGGCCAGATATGAACTGCGATAAAAAGGATTTGCTGCTGTACGCGGTGACGGACCGCAGCTGGCTGGGGGAGCATACCCTGTATGAGCAGGTAGAAGCTGCCATCCGGGGAGGCGCCACCTTCGTGCAGCTACGGGAAAAAAAGCTGGATCAGGAATCCTTTCTGGCAGAGGCCAGGGAGATTCAGGCGCTCTGCCGCCGGCATGGCGTTCCCTTTGTGATCAATGACAATGTGGAAATCGCCAGAGAAATCGGAGCGGACGGAGTCCATGT
>DVON01000262.1 GCA_018713585.1 Candidatus Pullilachnospira stercoravium
CCAAAGAGTAAACTTGTAAGCCATCAGATAAAACTCACATGGAGTTAAAAATCTGATGGCGATGAATAAGTTGTTTCAAGGTGAATAAAAATAGTGGCTACATTCTGGCTACAAAAATATTATGAACGAAACGAATCATGCATATAAAACAACATAAAATGGACGAAATACGAATCTATAATACATATTATTTGTTATCGTACCAATATAAAAGTGGAGTTTGAATAGTCGGCGGTGTTTTGGTGTAACCCTGATTATCCTGTTTGAGGCAAAAATCTTTATCCTCTTTAAGAAGCAAAAACCGAGTCGGAAATCCGGTGGAAAGCCGGGGATCCGGTTCGGATTCCGTTCCCCCATCCGGTCCGGAAAGCCGCATAAATACGGGGTTTGAAGCAGTTTTCGCTCCAAATTCCGTTACGGAAAGCGGCAAGAGGGATGGGGTGGTATGAGGAGGGGAAGGGAGAGGTATGGAGGATAGAGATTTTTGCCCATTGGAGGATAAACAGGGTTGCATCGGGACATAGTGGTTTTTGAAAATGGTGTTTTTGGGAAACGGTGCAGATGGCTGTAACCCGCATAAAATCAAGATTTTTCGGGGATGGGTACAGAAATCCCCAAAAGTAATTCATAAGAAATCCTGTTTTTGGGAAAAATCAAGCGTTTTTGGGAAGCTTTTTGGGAAGCTCCTGGAAGCGCTTTTCTTTTTGGGGAAATTGCGGGGGAGAGGTGGGAACAGGTTCCCTTTTCGGGAACGTTTCTGGGAAATGGTGACGTATCTCCTTTTCGGGAGCGTTTTGGGAAACGTTGGAACCTCATTCCCTTTTCGGGGACATTTATGGGAAATGCTGGAGCTTTATTCCCTTTTTGGGGACGCTTTTGGGAAGGCCAGATGGCCGGGGGCAGAAGGAGGAGGTGTTGGATATGCGAAACAAGAACTATAAGGGACGCTGTGAAAAACGTACCAGTGAAAAGAGCCGGGAGATCTGCCGCATCTATGACGATATCCAGAAAACATACCTGTCTGTCCTGGAAGGACGCGGGGATATCGCAGAGATCCGATGTAATGTCTGGCTGGAAGGGCTGGAAATGGGAGACTACACGTCCGACTTTGTCTGTATCAAAGCGGATGGGGACCTGCTTGTCCGGGAATGTGTATTCCGGAAGTATCTGACGAAACCGAAAACCGTAAAGCTTCTGGACGTATCCAGGACGTACTGGCAGAGGCGTGGCGTACAAGATTGGGGGCTGGTGATTGACTGTACCCGGTGTACGATGCCGGTATGGAAGGATGGCGGGGAATTACAGGGGTATGAACCATGTACAGAGGAGATGCTGAGAGAACAGACCGGCATTGTCCTCTGTAAGATGGAAGAGCTGGACGCAGACCGGAAGAAGACCGCCTATGAGCGGTTTACCTGGATTGCGGGGATCCTGCCGTTTCTTGCGGAGGACGGGAAGCGCAGCAGGATGATCGCGGCGCTGGCGGCACAGCATCAGGTCAGCAGGCAGACGATCCGCAGCTATCTCTGCCAGTACCTGGCGTACCAGGATCCTTGCGTCCTGGCCCCCTGCCAGAAGAAGAAGGGGAGGCCGCTGACACCGGATGAGAAAAACATGCGGTGGGCGCTGAACAGGTTCTACTATACGAAGAACCAAAACAGTCTTTCCACGGCGTACACGCAGATGTTAAAGGAACGGTACTGCGATGCCGCCGGAAAGCTGCTTCCGGAGTATCCGTCCATCCATCAGTTCCGCTACTTTTACCGGAAACACAAGGACCTGAGGGGGCAGTATATTTCCAGGGACGGAAAGTCCGCTTACCAGAGGAACCACCGCCCCTTGCTGGGGGATGGGGTACAGGCGTTTGCCCCGGCGGTGGGGGTCGGCATGCTGGACGCTACAGTCTGCGATATCTACCTGGTCAACGAGGCCGGAGGGCTTGTGGGGCGTCCCATCCTGACCGCCTGCGTGGACGCTTACAGCAGTCTCTGCTGTGGCTACATGCTGTCCTGGGAAGGAGGGACGTACAGCCTCCGTGGCCTGATGCTGAACGTGCTGGCGGATAAACAGGAACACTGCCGGAAACATGGGATCGAGATAGAAAGGAACGCATGGGACTGCGGCCAGCTCCCGGCCACCCTGGTTACCGACATGGGAAGCGAATACGTTTCTGAGACCTTTGGGCAGATCGCGGATCTGGGCGTGACCCTGGTGCATCTTCCGGCGTACCGGCCGGAACTGAAAGGGCCGGTGGAAAAGTTCTTTGACCTCGTCCAGGAGTCCTACAAGCCGTATCTCAAAGGGAGAGGGGTGATTGAACCGGACTTTCAGGAACGGGGAGCCCATGACTACCGGAAGGATGCCTGCCTGACCATGGAGGATTTCGAAAAAGTGATCCTGCGGTGTATCCTGTATTACAATACCCGGCGTGTCCTGGAAAACTTCCCTTATACGGAAAAGATCCTGGCTGCCGGGATCCGCCCCCATGCCTCCGATGTGTGGAATTACGGAAAAACGCAGCCGGGGGCCAGCCTGATCCCGGTTACCCGGGAAAACCTGATCCTCACCCTCTTCCCCAGAGTGACCGGGAGGTTTACCAAGTACGGCCTGAAGGTGAACCGGATGCGGTATAAGAATGAACACTTTGCGGACCGTTTCCTGCGGGGCGGCACGGTGACGGTCGCTTATAATCCGGAGGATGTGAGCATGGTCTGGCTGATCGAGGACGGCACGTATATCCCGTTTGACCTGATCGAAGGCCGGTACGCAGGAAAGAGCCTGGAAGAGGTACAGGGGATGCAGGAAGCGAAAAAGCAGCTGGTCAGAGCGGCGGCGGAGGAAACCATCCAGGCAAAGATTGATCTGGCGGATCATATCGGAGCCATAGCGTCGGCGGCCACAAGGGGAGGAAAGACGAAGATCCGGGATATCCGGGAAAACCGGAGAAAGGAACAGAACCGCACCCACAGGGACTATTGGAAAGGGGGAAAACAAGATGCCTGATACGACCCAGATGCTGCGTGCGCTGCTACCCATGCTTTCCGGTGAGCAGCTGAAACAGGAGCTGGCAGACCTGCCGGCGTACACAGGAGAAATCCGGGAAAAAGATCCGGCGGCCCGGCTGCTGGGGCTGTCCGACCTGTACCGGGTCTATGTACCCTCCCGGATGTCGGCGGAGATCTACAGCAAGCTGTACCTGGCCATGATCCGTTCCTTGCAGAAGAAGGGCACGAAGCTGGCCGTGGAGCAGCGGAATGAAAACGCGAAAGGTGTCCATGGACAGGAATACCGGGGGATCCTGGGAGGCTCCGACAGCTTTACCATCATCGGGACCTCCGGGATCGGGAAATCCAGCGCCATCAGCCGCGCGATTTCCCTGATTACCGGGAACCGGATCCTTGAGGTACGATGAGGGGTTCCGGGAACTGTGTGAGACCCTATTCCGCTATCAGTATGTAAAAGAGAAAGCGGAGATCACGCCCGCCATTTTGGAGTGGCTGTATGAACACAGCTGGGGAATCCTGTCGGTGGTGGTGTCGCTGCTCCATGATGCCCAGGAGATCGCCATTCTGACCGGGCGGGAAGTGCTGGATCTGGAAGCTTTGCGTCACGCATACCAGCAGCGTATGGGGCTGATGCACGATTACATCCGTCCGGCACAGGGCAGACAGACTTCCCAGAAAGAAGGATTTCCGTTTTTTTCTTTGGATAGAGCGTAGGCATTGCTCTATCGTCGGATTCGATGTTTTTGCAGCAGCCTCATTTTTTCTACGTCAGGATCCTATAGCAGGTGCTTTTTTATTAGAAATTATGTTATACTATACAAACAAAGCTGGCCGAATACAGAAGGAGGGATTTTTATGCAGTCCATAGATTTTATAAAACGTTTGAAAGAACGGCTTTTTATTGAATTTAGCAAACAGGATCGCAGCGGTGTCTACGGATATACACAGCGTACCATGGCATACAATTCCAATCGTATTGAGGGGAGTACCCTTACCGAGAAACAAACCGCTTCAATCTTTGAAACCGGAACGGTGTATTCGGATGATCCGGATACGATTTTCCGAACCAAAGATATTGAAGAGATGACCGGGCATTTCAAAATGTTTAATTATACCCTGAACTATCTGGACGAGCCTTTGTCTGAAACATTCATCTGCGGCATGCACCGCAATCTGAAAGAAGGAGTGTTTGAAGATATTGCCAATGGCTACGCTATTGGAGCCTATAAGACCCGTGCCAACCGGGTGTCCGATATTACGACAGCGCTTCCACAGGAGGTTCCGGGGCGTATGCGGGAATTGCTGGAAAGCTATCATAAGAAATCCGAGCTTACCATTCTGGATATCGCAAAATTGCATGCGGAATTTGAAACAATTCATCCGTTTCAGGATGGCAACGGAAGGGTTGGCCGGATGATCCTTTTTAAGGAATGTCTCTGCCATAATCTGATACCTGTGCTTATCCGGAATGAGAACAAGACAGAATACATCCGCCGTCTCAATGAGGCGCAGATTCATCAAAACTTTGATGGACTCGTTTCGTACTTTAAAGAGGAACAGAAACACTATTTCAAGGAAACGGCACCGATGATCTTTGATTATCGGGAGCTGCCGGAACTTCATATGGATATGCTGTGAAATTTGATTCCTATATTTTTGATGGAAAGGGTTGGAACCTCTCAAAACGGGAGGTTCTTTTTTTCTCTCTTCTTTTCTCTGTAAAAATTCAAGGGAAAGATAATTATCGTGGAAATATACCTCAATCAGAAGTTGATAAATTGCTAGTGGATTGGGAAAATAGTAAGGAAAGTAATGATTAACGGAAAATCAGTAAGCCGGAATAAATGATGTGATTGAAGAAAAAAATCAAATATCAATTGATCTAGGGCTTTTTTCTCATTTTGCCGTTTCCTTGTTCTCTTTGTGGGGA
>DVON01000027.1 GCA_018713585.1 Candidatus Pullilachnospira stercoravium
TGTCGCTTTGTACATGGCTGATTCTGCATATTGACCTACTTTTCTGATTTTTTTCATTAAAAGAGGCAGTTCCTGGCAATGACGGATGCCCTGCGCAGCCATTACAGTGAAAAACGGTTCCAATACCGCAGCACTCCTTAAAAAAGTGGACACATTCATATCTTTGTGCGCTCCATTGGAATAGACATCAACAAGTCCTGGTTTGGGAGTCGTATAAACTTCTTCCAGAAGCGCAGACTTTGCAATTCTTCCTAGTTTTCCGGCGAAACCGTCCTCCGACTTCATTTCGCTTCTCCTTCGATTTCCTGATCCAGGAGATCACAGACCGCCTGCTGGAGATCTTCTATACAATGCCTTCTGCTTCTGGCACAGAGTTTCGCTTCCCTGTCGCAAAGCAGACATTTTCTTGGCACCATTCCCAGCTGACTTCTGGAAACAGATAAACCGTCCCTTCCGATAACATCTATATCAAATAATCGCCCCAGCGGATAAGTTTCCTCCAGCTTGACCATCTCACGTTTTATAACACATGCATCGGATACTCCCAGAAGGTAAACTGTGGCCAGCCCTGATCTGATCTCCACAGAAGTATCTGCAAGAATTTCTGTTCCCAACTCCCGAATTCTTTGTTCTATTTTCTTTCGCCCCAGTCTGTACGCTTTCCAGATCTGACTGTTGGTTTTCACAGGTCCCGGAATATTCATTCCAAAGCTGACCAGACATCCCTGCTCCATATTTTTCAGGAAATTTCTTTGAAGTCCATATACATGTTCACGAAATGCCAATACTTCTTCCAAATCGGAATAATGCCCCTCCATTTTCCTCTCCTCTTCAAATATCACCATATTTTGAACAATTTATAATTACTTTTTCTATTCTATTATGTCAACTTTTACATGTCAATGGATAATTTCTCCAAAGAAAAAGCCTCCAAAAAGTACATAATGACTTTTCGAAGGCTTTCTGCTTAAAAGCTGTCTTTCTATTCCACCGGAATCTCAATCAATTCCTTCGGCGACGACGCCAGATTTCTGTGTCCGTCCTTCGTCACCACCACGGTATCCTCGATCCGCACGCCGCCAAAGCCCGGCACATAAATACCCGGCTCCACCGTCTCTGTCATCCCTGCCTGAAGCACCGTATCATCGCTGGGTGACAGGCGGGGATTCTCATGGATAAACAGACCCACGCTGTGTCCCAGACCATGACCGAAGCAGTCTCCATATCCGGCCTCGGCAATAATATCTCTGGCCACCTTGTCCACGCTCTTTCCGGTCACGCCCTCCCGGATGGCGTCCAGGGCCGCCAGCTGGGCTTTCAGCACCACCTGATAGATTTCTTTCTGTTTCTCGCTGGCTTTTCCCAGCACCACGGTTCTGGTCATATCGGAACAGTAGCCGTTCACCAGGCAGCCGAAATCCATGGTGATAAAATCCCCCTCCTCCAGCTTCTTGGTTCCCGGAATGGCGTGGGGCATGGAGGAATTCAGGCCGGAAGCCACGATGGTGGAAAAGCTGGTGCCCTCCGCGCCGGCTTTTTTCATCTCATACTCCAGCTCCGCCGCCAGCTGAAGCTCGGTCATCCCCGGCTGAATCTTCTTCAGGACTGCCGCAAAGGCCTGGTCACCGATGGCCTCCGCTCTGGCAATGTACTCCAGTTCCTCTTCCGTCTTGATCCGGCGGAGCGCATCCACCGATCCTCCCAGGGGAACCCAGGATTCCACCGGAAGCGCCGCTTTAAGCTTGTCAAACTGCGCGCACAGCAGCGACTGATCCTCGTATCCCATGGCAAATCCGGATACTTTTTCTTCCTTCTGAATACACTCCAGAAGAATCTGCTCCCTTTTATGTCCCATGTTTTCCTCAATCACGGTGAAATCGCTTTCCTTTCCCGCCTGCTCGGTGTAACGGGAATCCGTAATCAGCACCTGCTGAGTCCGGGAAATATACAGCGCACCCTCTCCTCCCCGAAATCCGCTCATATGGCGCATATTATACGGATCGGTAATCAGCATGGCGTCAATGTTCTTCTCATCCAAAAGTATCTGCGACATGATAAATTCCTCCTGTTTTCTTCTCAAAATCGGGCCGCACTTTATACTGCCGCCAGCGCCTGGTCCAGATCGGCGATGATATCTTCCACATCCTCAATACCCACAGACAGACGGATCTGATCCGGCAGTACGCCTGCCTCGATCAGCTGCTGATCATTCAGCTGGCGATGGGTATGGCTGGCCGGATGCAGGATACAGGAGCGGGCATCCGCCACATGAGTCACGATGGAAATCATCTTCAGAGCATTGGAGAACCGCATGGCTCCCTCTTTTCCGCCCTTCGGTCCGAAGCAGAGAACGCCGCACACGCCATTGGGCATATATTTCTGCGCCAGATCATAATACTGGCTACTCTTTAATCCGGCATATTCCACCCAGGCCACCTTCTCATGATTTTCCAGGAATTCGGCCACCTTCTGAGCGTTCTCGCAGTGGCGGGGCACCCGCAGATGCAGCGTCTCCAGACCCACGTTGGTGAGAAATGCGTTCATGGGGGACTGGCAGGCTCCCATATCGCGCATCAGCTGCGCCGTAGCCTTCTGGATAAATGCCAGCTTTCCGAATTTCTTAGTATAGATAATTCCATGATAGGATTCGTCCGGGGTGGTCAGTCCCGGATATTTGTCCGCATGGGCTTCCCAGTCGAAATTGCCGCTGTCCACAATGCAGCCGCCCATGGCCATGGCATGGCCGTCCATGTATTTGGTGGTGGAATGGGTGATGATATCCACGCCAAATTTGAAGGGCTGGCAGTTAATGGGGGTGGCAAAGGTGTTGTCGCAGATCATGGGCACGCCGTGGCTGTGGGCCAGCGACACAAACTTGTCGATATCCAGCACCACACCGGAGGGGTTGGATACGGTTTCCGCAAATACAGCTCTGGTATTGGGCCGGAAATACGGCTCCAATTCTTCGGCCGGAAGATCCTGGTCCACCAGGGAAGTCTCGATTCCAAACCGCTTCAGGGTCACTGCCAGCAGATTGGAAGTTCCGCCGTATACTTTGGAGGCGCAGATCACATGGCTGCCCGCCTCACAGATATTGGCAACCGCCAGAAGGGTGGCCGCCTGTCCGGAGGATGTCAGCATGGCCGCCACGCCGCCCTCCAGATCACAGATCTTCTTGGCCACCATATCACAGGTGGGATTCTGCAGACGGGAATAGAAATAGCCTGCTTCTTCCAGGTCAAATAACTTTCCCATCTCCTCGCTGGTGTCATATTTGAATGTGGTACTCTGATAAATGGGCAGAACGCGGGCCTCGCCGTTCTTCGGCTGCCAGCCGCCCTGCACACAGATGGTATTGGTCTTCATAGCTTGCGCTGTCTCCTCTCTTTGTAGAATCTCTGGGATTTATTGTAGAACAAAGGGAGGGGAAATGCAAGCATTTCCCCTCTTTCCATCAGATCCATTCCCCGTTTCTCTGCTGTCCGCTGTACACGCAGCTCCCTTTTCCGCAGGACTTACTGCAGCGGCTGCAGTCACAGAAATGACCGTTTTTTATCTGTCTTACTCTTCTTCTGATCACCCAGCAGGCATACAGAAGAACAAGGGCTGTCAGAATCACTCCCAACATCACACCAAAAATTTCCATAATTTCCTCCTTCTTAGGCCTTCCCTCTTTATATAACCAGGCTCCCCACCTGATAAATCAGGAAGGTGATCACCCAGGCCACCACCAGCTGGAACAGTGCGGCATACCCGGCCCATTTCCAGCCTCCGGCCTCCCGTTTAATGGTGGCCAGCGTGGCGACACACGGGATATAAAGCAGGCAGAACACCATCAGACAGTAGGCATTCAATGCCCCAAATCCCATACCTCCCAGCACGCCCATCAACGTGGTCATGCCCGTCGGGGAGGTGACATTTCCCATTCCGAACAGTACGGAACAGCTGGACACCACCACTTCCTTGGCGGAAATACCGGCAATCAGCGCCACCACGATCTGCCAGTAGCCCAGCCCCAGCGGTTCAAATACCGGGACGATAAAGCGGCCGATCATAGATCCGAAGCTGTCGCTGATCTCGGTGGTATAGCCATGCACCCCAAAATTAAGGATAAACCACATGATAATGGATGCCACAAAGATCGTGGTTCCCGCTTTTGTGAGATAGTCCTTCACCTTCTCATATACATAAATCCAGATGGTATGCGCGCTGGGCGCTTTGTATTCCGGCAATTCGATCAGCAGGCTGTAATCGGAATTTTTCCTGTTGAACACATGAACCAGAAAGGCTGCCACAATGGCCACCAGCAGTCCCAGCACATACATGGAATAGGCCGCAATCATGGCATGATCCTCGAAAAACATCTGGGAAAACAGCACATAAATGGGCAGCCGGGCGCTGCAGGACATGAATGGCGTCACCATCATGGTGCGGAGCCTGTCCTGTCTGTTCTCCAGCGTTCTGGAGGCCATAATGGCAGGCACGGTACATCCGAAGCCCAGCAGCATGGGGATAAATGCCCGTCCGGACAGTCCCAGTTTTCCCATAATCCCGTCCATCACATAGGCGGCGCGGGACATATATCCGCTGTCCTCCAGGATTCCCAGGGCCAGAAACAGGATGAAAATGTTGGGAAGGAATGTTAAAATTCCGCCCACTCCGGCAATAATACCGTCTGTCAGCAGGGAAATCACCGGCACGCTCACATGGGCGCTCTCCAGAAGACTTCCCACCGAAGAGGAAAGCCAGTCGATGCCCATGCTCAGATAATCCTTCAGCCAGTCTCCGATGGTAAATGTCAGGAAAAAGACAATGGCCATGATTCCCAGAAACGCCGGAAATCCCCAGATCCGGTGGGTCAGAATCCGGTCAATTTTATCCGTGGACTGGGCCCGCTCATCCTTATTTACCAGTACCTCACCAATAATTTCTTCGATAAAATCGTATTTCTCATTGATAATTCTGGACTCATAACTTTTGTCCAGCACCTGCGGAAGATCCAACGGATATCTGGCACAGATTTCCTGATCCTCCTCCAGGATTTTGATGGCATGCCAGCGGCTTTTGGTGATGTCCGGATATTTTTTCTTCAGCGCGTTTTTAATCAGGTCAATCTTATCCTCGATCTCATCACTGTAAACCATGGCAAAATCCTTATGATGATCGTGCAGATGGGTACTTTCCTTCTCCGCTTTGTCATGGTGATGAATCAGCGGCGCCTTCTCGGAAAAATCCTTGTGATGCACCACCGCATGCATCAGAATATCCAGGCCCTTTTTCTTGCGGGCGCTGACGGGGATCACCGGGATTCCCAGCATTTCCGGCAGCCGGTGCAGGTCGATTTCCATGCCCCGCTTTTCCACAATGTCCATCATGTTCAGCGCCATAACCACCGGTTTTCCCAGCTCGATCAGCTGAAGTGTCAGATACAGGTTTCGCTCCAGTGCGGAGGCGTCCACCACATCCACCACCACATCCACATCATCGCTGAAAATGCACTGGCGGGCCACCTTTTCCTCCATGGTGTAGGAGGTCAGGCTGTATGTACCGGGCAGGTCAATCAGCTTCATCTGGTAATCTTTGTACCGGAAGCTTCCCTCCACCTTTTCCACCGTCACCCCCGGCCAGTTGGCCACCTTCAGGTTGGCTCCCGTGTAGGCGTTAAACAGGGTGGTTTTTCCACAGTTGGGATTTCCGATAAATCCCACTCTCAGTTCTTTTCCCATATCTCAGGCCCCCTTTCTGACCTGAATATGGTCTCCGATATACTTTCCCACCGCAAACCGGGTTCCTCTTATTTTAATGATGACAGCACCGTGTTTTTTCTTATTCATCACTGTCACCGAGGATCCCAGCGTAAGTCCCAGCGCTTCCAGCCGCCGTTCCGTCTGAATGGGCAGCTCCACCTGGTCCACCACATAGGTCTGCAATATTTCTCCTTCAGTCAGTTTCATTTTGTCAACTCCCTCATCTGTTCTTCCGGTAAATTACCAGAAGACCTTTCAAAAGCAGATCGTCATCCAGAATGATCTTCTCCCTGCAGTAGGGAATAATGCATTTCGCGAGACCGCCGGTGGCCACCACCGTGGCATCCTCGCCCAGCTCCTCTTTCATCCGCGCGATCACCCCGTCCACACAGGCGGCATTTCCATAGATGACGCCGCTTTTCATGCAGTCGATGGTATTCTTTCCGATCAGTTTTCTGGGCGGTTCCAGATCGATTCCCTGCAGCTGGGCCGCCCTCGCGGTCAGCGCGTCCAGGGATGTGCGGATTCCGGGAAGAATCATTCCCCCCAGAGAATTTTTATTCCGATCCACAGCAGATACTGTGGTGGCGGTTCCCATATCAAAGATAATCAGCGGCACCGGATATTCATTGATTCCCGCCACTGCATCCGCCACCAGATCGCTTCCCAGCTGAGCCGGATTGTCAATGAGAATATTCAGTCCGGTCTTGATTCCGGCTCCAACCACAAGAATCTCTTTCTTTACAATTTTTTCCGCCGCCATTTTCGCAACCATGGTAATCTGCGGCACCACAGAGGAAACAATTCCTCCCTCCAGCTGTTCGGGAGAAATCCGGTAGATATCCAGAACATTTTTTATCATAATAGCGTATTCCAGTTCCGTTTTGCTCCGGTCTGTGGAAAGGCGTTCGATAAAGTATGTCTTTTTCTCATCCACACAGCCCACTACAATATTGGTATTTCCTATATCAATCGCTAAGATCATATTATACTCCTATATTCTGCATTACCTTCCTGTTCATCAGCACCCGGCATACCAGCCAGGTCAGGACAGCCGCAACGATAGCCTCCGGAATCCCGTTGATGCCGATGATTCCCAGAATGAATCCGTAAACCGCTGTGGATGCCACCTGGTTTGCCGCCGCATAGGCGTCACGGAAAAACAGGAAAATCAGATTCATCACCAGCAGAGTATTCACCAGAGAGCCCGCGATTCCCGCCAGCATCAGGCCCAGCTGAGAAATTCCGTCTTTCACCCTGAGTCTTTTCACCAGCCGGTACACCCAGTAAGGCGCCACGCCCACCAGGATTCTGGGGATAAAGCAGATGATCAGGCTTCCGATTCCTCCGCTGTACTCACCCAGGGAATAGAAGGGGGTAAATACGAAGGACGTTACCGTGGGATTCATGGTATTGTTGATAAAGCTGGTGAGCCCGAAGACAAATCCCAGCGCCGCTCCCTTTTTCGGTCCCAGCATCAGGGATCCGATAATCACCGGCACATGGATAATGGTGGCTCTGGTAAAGCCCAGCGGAATATACCCCAGAAACGGCACAAATGCCATCAGAACAATCACGGCGGCAAAAAGTGCCATCTGTGTCATTCCTTTGATCTGGTTCCTCTGGTCCCCTCTTCTGTTGTTTGCGGTTGCTGCTGTTGTTCTGTTCATAATAGCCTCCTTGTTACTATTCCCCCTGCGGGATCCCTCTATGGCCATCCGGCCAGTAATTAGGAAACCCTGCGTCGGGATACAATACATTATGGCAGGTTGATTTTTGTGACAGTGAAGCCGAACGGCTGAACTGTTGCACTCCGGCCCGCATCCCCGCCGGGATGCAGCCTCAGCGCTTCGGCAGATTCCCGGCCTCAGCGCTGCTCGCTGGAGATCATCTCCAGAATTTTATCGAGAATACGGACCGCAGTTTCCTCCTTGCTCATCAGGGGAAGCTCCGTTTCCTCCTTCTCTGTAATCAGAGTCACCACATTGGTGTCGCCCGCAAATCCGGCTCCCGGTACTTTCAGGTTGTTGGCCACAATCATATCCAGGTTCTTTTTCGCAAGCTTCGCTCTGGAATTACCCAGCATATTTTCCGTCTCCATGGAAAATCCGCAGAGAAACTGACCTGGCCGTTTCTTACTTCCCAGACTGGCAAGAATATCTTCCGTTCTCTCCAGACGTATTTCCGCGGTATCCTCCGTTTTTTTAATTTTTTCACTGCTGACGATGGCGGGACGGTAATCGGCCACTGCGGCAGCTTTTATCACAATGTCCTGATCAGGGAACGCCTTTGTCACGGCTTCATACATCTCATGAGCTGTGGTGATCTCCACCGTCTTCACAAACCGGGGCGGCGCGATACTGGTTTTTCCCGTCACAAGGGTCACATCCGCGCCCCTCAGACTGCAGATTTTCGCCAGGGCATATCCCATCTTTCCTGTGGAATGGTTGGTCAGATAGCGGACCGGATCCACCGGCTCCCTGGTGGGGCCCGCCGTTACCAGAATCTTCTTCCCGGCCAGGTCTTTTTCAAAGGCAACGCTGCGCTCAATATAGTCCACCAGCACCTCCGGCTCCGGAAGCTTCCCGGCTCCCACATCCTTACAGGCCAGCAGCCCCACCGCGGGCTGCACCACCTCATAGCCGAACCGCTCCAGCTTCTTCAGGTTGTCCTGCACAATGGGATTTTCAAACATGTTGGTGTTCATGGCCGGTGCCACAATCTTCGGGCAACGGCAGGCCATCACCGTGGTGGTCAGCATATCATCGGCAATTCCGCCGGCCAGCTTCCCGATCACATTTGCCGAAGCCGGAGCGATCATCACCACATCCGCCTGCTTTGCCAGCGACACATGCTCCACACTGAACTGGAAATTCCGGTCAAAGGTATCCACCAGACACTTGTTTCCTGTCAGCGTCTCAAAGGTAATGGGATTGATAAAGTTGGTGGCATTTGCTGTCATCAGCACATGCACATTGGCGTGAAGCTTGCCCAGCATACTTGCAAGGCTGGCAGCCTTGTAGGCGGCAATGCTTCCGCTTACGCCCAAGAGCACTGTTTTCCCTCTCAGCATAATTTCCTCCTGTTCCGGCCGTATGGCCATGAAGGTATCCCCGTGGGATTTCCTCTCTTTCCGGCCGTATGGCCATAAAGGTATCCCCCTGTGGGATTTCCTCTCTTTCTGGCCGCATGGCCATTGGTCCGTGCATCCGAATTTGTAATGCCGGACTTTTCCAAAATACCAGCTATTATTATAGTCTCCGCCTTATGAAAAAGCAATACGCAGATTATTCTCCAAATCTGAGTGTAATTGTTCAGCTCTCCTCTGTCCCGCTACATTCGCCACGGGATCCCGAGGGCTCCGGGCGTCAGGCTGCGAAAAATGAGGCTGCATGTATACTTTTGTAACGGTGAATCCCGAAATCCGAACTGTTACTAAAAAATTACTAAATCGAAGAATTTTGAAAAAATACTTTCAGATCGGGAAAAGCGGCTAAATAGGAGAGAATCCTGAAAAAAGATGCCTTCAAGACCGGGAAAAGCAGCTAAACCAGTGAAAAGCCTGAAAAAAGATACTTTCAAGACCAGGGAAAGCGGCTAAATCGGGAATAAATTTCAAAAAAGATGCTTTCTGGCCCGGGAAAACCCGGACTGGAGTTTGACTGCCATGAACTGCCTTATTCTCTGATATCTTTTGTTCTCTGGTAAAGAAAAATTTATTAACATCTGGTGCATTTGCTAGATTTATTTGGCAATTGCCTGTAATTATGTTATGGCAGCACACAGGAAAAGGCAGGAGTCAAACATACAAAATCTGTCTCCTGCCTTTCAAAAACAACATAATCAATTTTTACCGTTACCTTCCGGTAAACTCTCCATATTGCCTTTCCTTATATTTCCGTTCCAGTTCCGCCGAATCAGCGTTCTCCCACCCGGACAATATACGTTCCGCTGGTCTCATCCCGGAACACGATCTCTCCCAGCCCCGCAAGGAACTGGTCATTCAGCTGGTCTCCGTATTTTTCCCGTTCCATGGAACCCACAAAAATGTAAGACACATCCAGTTCTTCCACCAGACGGGCGGCCGTCTCCGGGTCTGCGGCGGTGTAGATGGCTTCCACCTGGGCGGATTTTTCATTGAGATCCTCAATATTTCCCCGCCAGAGCCATTCGTGGACGTACCAGCCCAGCACCGTGGGCAGTCCCGTCATGGCCGACACCCGCTCGTAATCGCTGTAGCTGTCCCCGTTGGCCTCCAGCACCACCGGCTGGCCCTCCACATGGTCGTTCAGCCAGCGGATGGCCGCGGCGTCCTCCGGAAAATCCGTCTCCAGAAATGCCGTGGCGTCCAGCCCCTGATACAGTTCCCGGTTCCACACCTGGCCGAACCAGGAATGTACGGCTGTACCCACATAACAGCAGCAGCCCGCAAAGCACACAAATCCGGCGGTCATCAGTGCCTTCCGGATCCGGTGTTTTTTCGCCAGCCACAGCCGCACAAAGGCGTAGGCCATCACCATGCCGAACATCATGAACGCCTGATACGTCAGTTTGAACATGGTATTGGAGCGGGCATACTCTTTTTCATAGATATCCCGCACATAAACCAGCTCCGGAATCAGGATCAGCCCGATGGCGGAAAATCCCAGGATCACTCCGAAAAAATCCGCGGAGGGCGGCAGAAGCTTTCCCGGCTTCCGATCCCGGAACACACAGACCATAAATACCAGCGTCACCAAAAAAGGCAGTCCCCAGATCAGCCACCACTGATAGGGGCGGGTATGATTCTGGGCCAGGGCGATGCCGTTGACCATGGTTTCAAAGGTGGCGGTGAAGGGCAGGGCAAACACCGTTCCCAGAAAGAGCACCCACACCGCATGGATCAGGCTGGTCAGGGCCGTACACCGCAGCGCCTCCCGGCGGTTCCGCTGCCGGCTGTATTTCAGGTAATTGCAGTAGATCACCCCCAGGCCGCCCATCACATAGTAGATCACAAAATCCCAGTAGTTGGTCCAGTGAAACAGGCCGATAAAAAATCCCAGCAGCCACACATAGGGTTCCAGAAGAGCCTGCCGCACCGCCGCCCGCCATCCTGCCGCGGCGATTTCCCCTTCCGCTTTTCTCGCATAGCGCTGCACCATGGCGTAAACCAGACAGATCAGCGCCAGCACAAACATCACATTAACCACATGGGCGTGCAGGTCCCCCAGCACGAAAGAATAAGAAGGAAATTCATGGATGGTTTTGTCATTTCCTTCCGGATAATAGCCGATATACCGGGTGGAATTGGGAAACCAGTAGGTGTAATCTCCCTGGGGAAGTCCCAGGAGATTCTTCACCCATGGGATCACCTTTCCCACCAGCACATAGTGCATATTTCCCGCCAGACTGACTCCGGCGCCGGCCAGCAGGCCGCCCAGCGCCGCCGTCCATCCCGCTTTGGCCGCCACTGCCTTCCGCGTTTTGGCCAGATGATCCAGCAACATCTGCCGCACCAGGGTAAACGGCAGCACAAAGGCAAAGGACGCCACAAAGGTTCTCATGATATTATACGTCTTCTCCACCCCTGTGCCGGTGAGCTTTGTGAGAAATACGGCGAAATACTGACCGCCGTAATAGTAGTTGATGGTCCCTTCACTGTACCAGAGATCCCGGACCGGCAGCGTGTCGCTGCGCATCATGGCCATCATAAATCCGTAGTCCATGAATTTCTCCGTCCCGTAGGCCGCCGGACGGAATCCCGCGAAGTAGGTCCACAGAAGGAAAAACAGGACAAACAGCAGCTCTCCGTCCACCATGGCTCCCATATGCCGCTCCGTGAACATTCCCCGGTAGGCCTGGGGCCGCACTTTTCTCATCCGGAAACCCAAACCCCAGCAGGCCACGCCGGTGACCACAGCCGCCCCCAGGCATACATATGGCCGGAAGGGCAGCAGGCCGCAGGTTACGGATACCCAGGCCAGAAATCCCGAAAAAGCCACGCCCAGCACTTTGGATACCATCCAACCCCGGTCCGCGAAATCCCTGAACAACAGGGACGTCAGGGGATAGCAGGCCACCCCCAGAAGCACAGACATCAGCCACCATTTCAGAAATACATCCGCGTCCTCTCCCAGAAGCCAGATACTTCCTGCCAGCAGTATGCCGGTCAGAATCAGTTTTGCCAGCGTCCAGATCTGTCTGTTATTTTTCACTTTCTGCCTCCTTGTTCTTTCACAACACGGGAAAATCCCCGCGTCTTTTTGCCCGTCCCCATTCAGAGGGCGCGTCCGGTCTCATATTTTTCCGGACTTACACCTCCCGGATTTCAGAGGGTCTTTCTGAGATTCCGGAAATCCCGCACCGCATGCAGGCCGATACGAACGATTTTCTTCATGTTCAGAGAATTTTTTCCGCCCCTTCTGGGCCCGAAAAAAATGGGATAATAGGTGACTCCCATTCCACTGCGGATGTAAATCACGGTCATCAGCACATTGGCCAGCGGGTGGTTTTCCGGAATCTTCCGGATCACCTGCTCCAGCTGATCCGCCCGCATCAGCCGGAACGGCGTGTTTGCGTCCTCCGTGCGGCAACCGAAGATCACCCGGATCACCGCCCGGAGCGTCCGGGTCACCAGCACCCGCTGCCAGCCGTCCATCCGGTGCACACGGCTGCCGATCAGAAGGCCGCCCCGCCCTCTCTCCTTCCACAGCTTATCAAAATCCGCCGGATCCGTCTGTCCGTCCGAATCCGTCTGAAATACATAGTCGGCGCCTTCCGCCAGCGCGCACCGGTAACCGTAAAGCACCGTGGCGCCGTGGCCCTGGTTTTCCTTGTGCACTGCCCGCAGGCAGGGATACTGCCGCATCAGTCCTCCCAGCAGTTTCCAGCTGCCGTCTGTGCTGCCGTCGTCAATGATAAACAGACGGCTGTTTTTCCCGGACCGCTGGGCCACCGGATGCCACTGGCGCACCACCTCTTCCAGGTTGCTCTCCTCATTATAGGCCGGGATCACAATGATCAGCCGGTCCTCACTGTTTTCTGTCATACTGCTCCCCTTTAATCTGCCTTCGATATTCTTTGGGAGACATCCCATATTCCTTCCGGAACGCCCGGAAAAAACTGGAATAATCCCGAAATCCGCACAACACATACACCTGGCTGATGGGCGTTTCCCCCGCCAGCAGGAACCTGCAGGCCTCCAGGCGTTTCTTCAGTATATACTGGTGCAGGCTCAGCCCGCCATTTTCCTTAAATAAATGGGCGATGTGGTATTTGCTCAGGTAAAATTCCCCTGCAATCCGATCCAGCGTCAGTTCCCCGTCAAGATGCGTCTCCACATAGCCGCAGATTTTTTCAAAGACACTCTGCTCTCCGTTTTCCTCCGGATGCTCCCTTTCATAGAGCAGCCGGTTCAGATAAAGCAGAAGCCGCTCCAGCAGCAGCCGCTGTTCCACTTCTGTCCCATAGTGGCCGCTGTGCATCTCCTCAATCAGTTCAAACAGCCGGTTCTGAACCCTTCCCGCCTCCAGCGGGTCACAGGAAAACCGGAACAAACCTTTGCCTGCCCGCTCCTTCAGGCCGCCGAAGCAGCTGCTTTTCTCCTGCAGTTCTTCCCAGAAGCTCTGACTCACCCAGAGAATCACTCTCCGGTAAGGCTTCTCCCAGCCGCCGAACCGGGGAAAATGCACCGTATCCGGCGGAATTACCAGAAAATCCCCGGAAAGCAGCTCCGCCCCCTCATCCCCCGCCTGCATCCGCACCTTTCCCTCCAGGAAAAAGTAAATCTCATAGCAGGAATGGCTGTGGGGCTGCACCGGCTCCAGATACGTGTCACTGTAGTAATACAGCTCAAAATCCTCCCGGATCATCTGCTGTCTTCTGGTAAATTCTGATTTCAGGCTGTTTTTCATCGAAATCTCCATTTCTTTATGCTGCCGCGGCACAGTATTGCCGCCGAACCTCATTATAACCGATCACCGCAATATTTACAATGTTTCTGCCAACTTCGCCAATCGAATTTTCGCTGAAATTCCTGTAGACTGTAAACAAAAAGTTACAGTTCAGCCTTCCGGCTTCACTGCCACAAAAGCATGCACACAGGCTGCGGGAAACGCAGCCTGGCGCCCGCAGGCCTCGGGATCCCGCTGCAAAAGCAGCGTGACACCTCGCGGGACAGTAGAAGGCTGAACTGTTACGAAAAAAACACCTGGGCCATTCGGCCGGAAAGGAGAAAATATGGAAATGACGCTTCGTTGGTATGGGAGTGGGTATGATACGGTCACCCTGGAACAGATCCGGCAGATTCCGGGGGTGACGGGCGTGATCACCACCCTGTACGGCACAAAACCGGGGGAGGTGTGGTCCCGCCGGGACATTCACGCGCTGAAGGAGGAGGTGGAGGCGGCCGGCCTGCACATTGCGGGCATTGAGAGTGTGAATATTCACGACGCCATCAAGACCGGCGCTCCCGAAAGGGATACCTACATTGACAATTACATTGCCACCCTCCGCCATCTGGGCCAGGAGGATATCCATCTGGTCTGCTACAATTTTATGCCGGTATTTGACTGGACCAGAACCGAGCTGGCCAGAAAACGGCCGGACGGCTCCACAGTGCTGGCTTATTCCCAGAAACAGGTGGACGCCCTGGATCCGGAAACCATGTTCGCCTCCGTGGACGCGGGAAGCGGCGGATTTGTCATGCCCGGCTGGGAACCGGACCGGCTGGCGCATCTGAAGGATCTGTTCGCCATGTACCGCCAGGTGGATGAGGAGGCGCTGTTCGCCAATCTAAAATATTTTCTGGAAAGGATCCTGCCGGTCTGCCGGGAATATGACATTTCTATGGCCATCCACCCGGACGATCCCGCCTGGAGTGTTTTCGGCCTGCCCCGGATCATCACCTGCAAAGAGAATCTTCTCCGGATGATGGAGATGGTGGACGATCCCCACAACGGCGTCACCCTCTGCACCGGATCTCTGGGAACCAATCCGGACAATGACCTGGTGGATATCATCCACTCCCTGAAGGGCCGGATCCATTTCGCCCATGTGCGCAACCTGAAATACAACACCAGAGATGATTTTGAGGAGGCGGCCCATCTTTCCTCAGACGGAAGCTTTGATATGTACGCCATCATGAAAGCTCTGTACGACATCGGCTTTACCGGCCCCATCCGCCCGGATCACGGCAGAATGATCTGGGGAGAAAAGGCCATGCCAGGCTACGGCCTTTACGACCGGGCGCTGGGGGCTGCCTATCTGAACGGTTTATGGGAAGCCATCGAAAAGCAGGGAAAGGAGCGTTCTATATGAAACTGACTTTACAGGGGCTGGCAAACCGTAAGGAGTGGATTCAGGCCGGTTTTCAGCTCCCCACCTTCGATTATCCGGCGGTATCTGCCCGCACCAGAAAAGCGCCCTGCTGGATTCATTTCGGATGCGGAAATATTTTCCGGGCTTTCCAGGCCCGGATGGTACAGGAGCTGCTGGATGCGGGCGTGATGGACCGGGGAGTGACCGCCGTCTCCGGCACAAACCCGGCAACCATCCGGCAGTCCTTCGCCCCTTATGACAATCTCAGCATCCTGGTAACCCTGGGCGTGGACGGCACGCTGACAAAAACGGTGGTGGGAAGTATCATGGAAGCCCTTCCCGCTCTGGGCCAGACGCCGGAAGAGGAAGCGCGGCTGCGGGAAATCTTTTCCTCCCCCTCCCTGCAGATGGCATCCTTCACCATCACCGAAAAAGGCTACGCCCTCCGGGACGCCTCGGGGCAGTACCTTCCCGAAGTGGAACAGGATCTGCAGACGGGGCCCGGACACTGCCGGAGCTATCTGGGACAGGTGACCTCCCTGTTATCTACCCGTTACCGGAACGGCCGCCATCCTCTGGCCATGGTCAGCATGGACAACTGTTCCCACAACGGGGACGTGCTGAAGCAGGCCGTTCTCGCCATCGCCGAAGCCTGGGAAAAGAGCGGACTGGTTTCGGAAGGATTTTCCGGCTGGCTGGGGGATCCCTCCTGCGTCTCCTTCCCCTGGACCATGATCGACAAAATTACGCCCCGGCCGGATGAAACCATCCGCCGGATGCTTGCGGAGGATGGGGTGGAGGATCTTACCATCCGCTCCAATGTCACCGGCTCCGTAGCCGCTCCCTTTGTCAACGCGGAGGCCTGCGAGTATCTGGTGATCGAGGACGCCTTTCCGGCAGGCCGTCCGCCGCTGGAAAAAGGCGGGGTTCTCTTCGCCTCCCGGGAAACGGTGGAAAAAACGGAACGGATGAAGGTCTGCACCTGCCTGAATCCCCTGCACACCGCGCTGGCCATCTTCGGTTGTCTTCTGGGCTATGACCGGATGTCCGGGGAAATGAAGGATCCGGCCCTGGTACGGCTGGCCCTGTCCGTGGGATATCAGGAGGGTCTGCCGGTGGTCACCCATCCCGGCGTCCTGGATCCGGAACAGTTTCTCCGGGAAGTGGTGACCCTGCGGATTCCCAATCCGTATCTGCCGGACACCCCGCAGCGGATCGCCACCGACACCTCCCAGAAACTGCCGGTGCGCTTCGGGGAAACCCTGAAAGCCTGGCTGGCCCGCCCGGATCTCTCCGTCCGGGATCTGGTCTGGATTCCCCTGGTATTTGCGGGATGGCTCCGGTATCTGCTGGCGGTGGATGATGCGGGAAATCCTTTCTCTCCCAGCCCCGATCCGCGGCTTGCCCAACTTTCCGGCATCCTGAAAGATTTCCATCCGGGTATCCGGCCGGATACGGACGAGATCTGCCGGAAGCTGTCGGGGCTGTTTACGGACGCCTCCCTCTGGGGCGTGGATCTGAACGCCTGCGGCCTTTCCCGGAAGGTGGCGGAGGATTTTGGCCGGATGCTGGCTGGCCCCGGCGCTGTGAGAGAACTGCTTCAGGAAATGCAGAAGCTGCCCGCGGACGGCATCCCGGAGGATCTGAGGCAGAACTTTTTCTGACCGCCATCTGTCCATTCTGCAGTGCCGAAATGTGAGCTTTTTTTTACTGCCCCAGCGCATACAGGCGACTGTATTCTCCGCCTTTTTTCAGCAGCTCCTCATGGGTTCCTTTCTCACAGACGCCGCCGTCGGCCAGCACCACGATCTGGTCCACCTTCTGGATGGTGGACAGCCGGTGGGCGATGATCACGCTGGTTCTGTTTTTCATCATCCGGGCAAGAGCTGCCTGCACCGCCGTCTCGCTTTCATAGTCCAGGGCACTGGTGGCCTCGTCCAGAATCAGGATGGACGGATTTTTCAGAAAAACCCTGGCCAGGCTGATTCTCTGCCGCTGTCCGCCGGACAGAGTAATTCCGTGGGTTCCCACCAATGTATCGTATCCATGGGCCAGCTTTTCAATGAATCCGTCCGCATTGGCCAGCCGGGCCGCCTCCCGGATCTCCTGCTCCTGCTCCAGCATGTCCATAAACCGGATAAATCCGGCTTTTCCTTCTTCATACAGCTTCATGAAATTCAGCAGAATCCGCACCGGCTCCGCCAGACTTCCCACATACAGGAGAAAGGTGATCAGAACCGGGATATCCAGCGTTCCGTTTCCCACAAAAAGCGCCCCGAAAAACACCGTGAGCATGGTGAGAAACTGGGGATATCCGCCCACCACCTCATAAAAGAAAGCTTCTGTCCGGTAAAAACGGCAGCGGCTGTCGGTATAGCTCCGGCTCTTCCGGGAAAAATACTCCGCCTCCTGCTTCTCATTTCCAAATGCCTTCACCGTGCGGATTCCCGACAGCGCATCCTCCAGGCACTCATTCATCGCCGCCAGCTCCTGCTTTGCCGCCAGCGTATCCCGCTCCAGCGCCCGGTCCGCCCGCAACGCGTAAAAGGTCAGCACCGGAAGCACGCAGAACACAATTCCCGTCAGCGGGGCATTGATATTCACCAGAATCACAAAAGCTCCCACAAATTTGATCAGCGTCATCAGCAGATCCTCCGGCCCGTGATGGAACACCTCCGTCATTCCGGTGAGATCATTGGACATCACCGTCATCAGTTTTCCCGGCGGATTGGCCGCATGGAAACGGAAGGACTGCCTCTGATAATGGGCAAATAATTCCTCCCGCATGGCAGATTCCATCTTTGCCCCCATGGCATGACCAAAATACGCATAGATCACATTGGCAGCCACCTGAACGGTCAGCAGAATCAGCAGAACAATCCCCGCTCCGATCAGCCGTTTCTGCGTTCCCGGCGTCTGCCGCGCCAGAACCTCCTGGGTGATGTAGCCGGACACCAGCGGAAACAGCAGCACCGACACCGCGCTGACGCAGGCAAAAAACATATCCATGGCAAAGATGCCCCTGTACGGTTTATAGTAGGATAGAAATTTTGTGAGCCTTTTTCTGGTAATGATTTTCTTCATAGATCCTCCATATCATCCGGAGGGCTATCGGACAATTACCGTCCGGATCTCATTATCTCCATCTTAGCGGCCCATCTCCGGAAAGTCAATCCCGTTGCTCATATTGACTTCCCGCGTCATCCTCATTATAATGAAGAAAGATTTTGTGGCCGACCGGCCGATACAAAACGCATTTGAAAAGAAAGGAGCAGGCTGCCCTGACGGCAGCCGGGTAATGCCATGACTTTTACATATCCCGCAATTTTTACCCCCAAAAAGGACGGTCCCGGCTTTCACGTTGTGTTTCCGGATCTGGAGTGCTGTGAGGCAGAGGGGCCGGATCTGGAGGACGCCCTGGACAACGCCATGGATGCCCTCTACAACTGGATCAGCGTGGAGCTGGAGGATGAGAACGGATACTTTCCGCCCCAGACGGATCCGGAGGACATGGAACTGGAGGAAGGCGCCTTTGTGCGGAACATTATGACCCGCATCAAATTTCTTCCCGACAGCGACTGAGAAAAGCGTGCAAAATCATTTTCCTGATGGTTTTGCACGTTTTTTTGGCAGCGAAAATTCTGATAATATTTTGTCAATCTTTGTTATTTTTCAAACAATCACACAAGGAGTAATTCTTGGGTAAATTTTTATATTTTTCCCAAGAATTATTTGACATATCCCGATATTTCCTCTAAAATTTAAGTTAATCAGAATAATTCTTAGGGTCTGTCCTGATATTTTGCATAAATAATGGGATTTTCTCCCAAAATTATGCAGCAACATCATAGAATTATGTCGTTTGATACGGAAAGGCAGAACAACCCTTTATGTTCTGCCTTTTTTATTCATGATACTGGAAAGATTACTTCGATTCTTATTCTGAAATTTATTCTGTCCAGGAGGTGTAAAAAGAATTATGGACACTCATCTTTCGTTGTTTTATGGTTTCTCCTTTCTTACGGCAGTTCTGGCCTTTGCCTTTGCCGCCTACCTGTACCTGTGGGTGAAAAAGCAATCCGTGGAGAATGTCAGAATTATCGAAGTATCCGCCCTGATCAAAGAAGGCGCCAATACCTTCATGCGCAGGGAGTACGGGATTCTGGCCCGGTTCGCGGCCGTGGCGGCGGTCCTCATTCTCCTGTTTCTTCCGTCTCCCATATGGGGCGGCAATCCCCTTCCCAATATCGAGATGGCTGTGTCTTACCTGGCCGGTACCATCCTGTCCGCCATAGCGGGAAAAATCGGAATCCTGGTGGCCACGCTGTCCAACGGACGTACGGCGGAAGCCGCGCAGAAGGGCATCAAGCCTGCTTTTCTGATCGGATTTCGGGGCGGCGCCGTGATGGGGCTGCTGGTGGTCGGCTGCTCTCTGCTGGGAGTAGCGGCCGTTCTGATGCTTTTTGACGATTCTTCCATCCTTCTGGGCTTTTCCTTCGGCGCCAGCTCCCTGGCTCTGTTCGCAAAGGCCGGCGGAGGAATCTTCACCAAAACGGCGGATATCTCCGCGGATCTCACCGGAAAGGTGGAGCTGGGAATTCCCGAAGATGACCCCCGCAATCCTGCCGTAATCGCCGACAATGTGGGCGACAACGTGGGTGACGTGGCCGGTATGGGCGCCGATCTGTTCGACTCCAATGTGGCCGCCATGGTATCGGCACTGGTGATCGCCCAGTCTCTCTCGGGAGGAAACTTTGCCAATATTTCCATGGTATTCTGTTACGCCATCCTGGGCCTGCTGGCCTCCATCATCGGAATCGCCACCGCCAGAATCGGAAAACACGGCAGCCCCACCCGGGCGCTGAATTCCTCCACCTACGTGACCACCGCCGTCTACCTGATTCTGACGGCACTGGTTACCGTTTTTGTGGAAGGATTTTCCTGGAGAATCTGGGGCGCCGCGGCGGTGGGACTTCTGGTGGGCGTTATCATCGGCATCACCACCGACTACTTTACGGACGACACAAAGCCCATCGTACAGCGGGTGGCCCATGCCTCCGGCTCCGGCCCGGCATTTACCATTTTGTCCGGCGTTTCCTATGGATTTATCTCCGCGCTTCCGGCCATGGTGGGAATCGCCGTTTCCGCCCTGGTATCCTACAAAATCTGTGAACCCATGGGCGATGGCTACGCCATCTTCGGCATCTCCATGTCCGCAGTGGGCATGCTCTCCATCGTGGGAATGATCATCTCCAACGATGCCTACGGCCCCATCGTGGACAATGCCCGGGGCCTGGCGGAGATGGGCGGTCTGGGAGAAGAAACCATCCGCACCGCCGATGAACTGGACAGCGCGGGAAATACCGTGAAAGCCATCACCAAAGGCTTTTCCATCGCGGCCGCGGGCCTGACGGTCATCTCGCTTCTGGGCGCGTTCATGTCGGAAGCCAACGAAGCACTGGAGGCCGCCGGGCGGGAACTGATCACCGGATTTGATATCATGTCTCCCACCGTATTCTTCGGTGTGCTGATCGGCGCGGCGATCCCGGCGGTATTTTCCGCCATGCTGATTCTGGGCGTGGACCGGAACGCTCAGCGTATGGTGGCGGAGATTCACCGGCAGTTCCAATCCATCCCCGGACTGCGGGAAGGAAAAAAGAACGCAAAACCGGACTACGGAAAATGCATCGACATTGCCACCTCCGGCGCCCTGCGGGAGCTGATTCCCGCCGGTCTGACCGCCATCATCGCCACGGTTTTGGTGGGCTTTATCGGCGGTCCGCTGGCCATCGGCGGTTTCCTGCTGGGAAATATCGTCAGCGGTCTGCTGCTGGCGCTGTTCATGTCCAATGCAGGCGGGCTCTGGGATAACGCCAAGAAATATGTGGAATCCGGCCAGGAGGGCGGAAAGGGAAGCGAGGCCCACAAGGCAGCCGTAATCGGCGATACGGTGGGGGATCCCTTCAAGGATACCGCCGGACCTTCCATCAATACCCAGATCACGGTAGTTTCGCTGGTGGCCTCTCTGCTGTCGGCGGCATTTGTGACATTCTCACTGTTCGGATAAAAATCATCGACCGTTACAACCAACAGGGGCCGGTGCAGCGTATGTAAGCTGCACCGGCCCCTGTCTCAAACGGTTCCTTTTCCGTAAGCCCCCAAAAATCCCGGGCATCATGCCAGATCAAATCCAAAATACCGCACCGCGTTTTCATAGCAGATCCCGCGGATGATCCTTTCCAGGTCTTTCTCATCCATGGGATACTCTCCGTCTTCCACCCACTGTCCGATCAGGTCGCAGAGAATCCTGCGGAAATATTCATGCCTGGGATAGGACAGAAAGCTCCTGGAATCTGTCAACATTCCCACGAAATTTCCCAGAAGACCGCCGTTGGCCAGAGAAATCATCTGTTTTTTCATCCCCGCACAGTGATCGTTGAACCACCAGGCGGCGCCATGCTGCAGTTTTCCCGCCGCCCCGCTGCTCTGGAAACAGCCGATGACGCTGTCAAGCATGTCGTTGTCATTGGCGTCCAGGCTGTAAAGAATGGTTTTGGGCAGAATACCGTTTTCTTCCAGATCATTCAGAAAGGCAGCCAGATGCCGCGCGGAGGTCTCGTTATTCACACAGTCAAATCCCGTGTCCGCCCCCAGAAGTCGGAACATCTTCCGGTTATTGTCTCTCAGGCAGCCGAAATGCAGCTGCATCACCCATCCCCTGGCGGCATATTCGCCTGCGGCAAACCGGAGAAATGCGGTGCGGAATCTGCGGCAGTCCTCTTCCCCCGGCACTTCTCCCGACATTCTCCGGGAAAAGATCGCTTCGATCTCCCGGTCAGAGGCCGGAGCAAAACTTACCGTCTCCAGCCCGTGATCGCTGGCCCGGCAGCCCAGGCTGTCAAAGACATCCATGCGCTTTCTCAGCGCCGCTTTCAGATCCGCAAAGGAGGCGATCTCCATACCGGATGCCTCCGCAAGCCGCTGCAGGTATTCCGGATAATCCGGTTTTTCCAGGTTCATGGCCCGATCCGGTCTCCAGGCGGGCAGCACCTGCACCGGGAAGCTGTCGTCCGCGGCCAGCTTCCGGTGCCATGGAAGATCATCGGCGGGATCATCGGTGGTGCACAGCAGCGTCACACGGGAACGAAGGATCAGATTTCTGGCGCTCATCTGTGGCTGTGCCAGTTTCTCCCCGGTCAGCTCCCAGACCTTCTGGGCAGTCTCTCCATTCAGCACTCCGTGATATCCGAAAAACCGCTGCAGTTCCAGATGGCTCCAGTGATATACCGGATTTCCCGCCGCCATCTCCAGCGTCTCGGCCCATTTCTGGAATTTCTCCCGATCCGGGGCGTCGCCGGTGATATACCGCTCCGCCACACCGTTGGCCCGCATCAGCCGCCATTTGTAGTGATCCCCTCCCAGCCAGATCTGGGTGATATTCTCAAATCTCCGGTCACAGGCGATCTCTTCGGGGCTGATATGGCAGTGGTAATCCAGCACCGGCATCCCCTCGGCAAAGGTATGATACAGCTTCCTGGCCGCCTCCGTGTGAAGCATAAAATCCGCATCCATAAACGCTCTCATAACCATCCTCCTCTCCGGTTGCGCCGGTCAGTTTCACTGTTTCTCTGTCAGATACAGATACACCAGCTTCATGCAGTTCTCCACGCCCTCATAGTGACTTCTCTCATATCCATGGCTGGCAAAGACACCCGCGCCGATCAGGGCGGCCCGGATATCTCTTCCTCCCCGCAGAGCGGCGGAGGCGTCGGAGCTGTACTGGGGATAGATGTCCACCGCATAGCCCAGACCGTTTTCCTTCGCCAGGCGGATCAGCCGGCTGGTCATCTCATAGTCATAAGGTCCGCTGGAATCCTTGGCGCAGATGGAAACCTGATACTCGGTGCAGCCCAGATCCTTTCCCACGCAGCCCATATCCACACAGAGAAGCTCCGGAATATCCTCCGGAAAGCTGGACATGCCGTGTCCCACCTCCTCGTAGGTGGAGAACAGTACCTTCACATTGCAGGCAGGGCGGATTCCGTTTTTCACCATGTGATGGAGCACTCCCATCAGAATCGCCACACTCAGCTTATCATCCAGGAAGCGGGATTTGATGAAACCCCTGTCTGTAATAACTGTTTTCGGATCAAAGCAGATATAATCCCCCGGCTGAATTCCCAGGGCTTCTGTATCCGCCCTGCTGGTCACCTTTTCATCCAGGATCACCTCCATGGTCTCCTCCGTCCGCTCCCGGCTTCCCGCATCCGGATAAACGTGGGCCGCCGGACTCATGGAAAAGATGGTTCCCTCATAGACTTCTCCCGTGCGGGTATACACCCGGCACAGCTCACTGTCCAGTGTGGGAAGGATGGGGCCTCCCACTCTGGTGAAGGCCAGTCTGCCGTTTTCTTTGATGCTGCGTACCATCAGGCCCAGCGTATCCATATGCGCGCAGAGCCCCACCGTGCGGGAGGTATCCTCCCCCTCCATGGAAACCACGCCGTTTCCCTTGTTGGTTCTGGAAAACTCCAGCCCCAGATCGCCGGCCCACCGTTCCACATAGTCAATGGCCCGGGCCGCAAAACCGCTGGGGCTGTCAATGTCCATGATCTCACGGATCGTCTGATACACATATTCTCTGTCAAATGTAATTTCCATCATATATCCTCCTGATTGTGACAGTAAAGCCGTAAGGCTGAACTGTTATTTTTATTCCCGCGGGCAACGAGCCAGGCGGACATGCTTGCATGTCCATTTGGCGGTGCTGTGTGCCGGTGGCACACGTTTAGCACCGACCGAAGTGGAACGTAGACCTGCCGCGAGGGTCAAAAGAGGGCCGCCATACTCTTTCCCGGGCAGATGCCCGCCGAATACGACAGCCCATACAATTTTACTCAAAACGGATCTTCATATATCCTTTGATTGCCTCTACGCATTTTTCAAAGCCCAGCTTTCCACTGTCCAGGCAGAGATCGTAGTTTCTGGCATCTTCCCACTGTTTTCCGGTATAATAATGATAAAAATCTCCCCGGTATTTGTCCGTCTTTTCAATAAATTTCTCCATCTCCCGGCGGCTCATGCTGTTGCGCTCCAGCGCCCGCTCCAGGCAGAACTCGCGGTCCGCGTGGATGAACACGCTCATCACATTGGGATAATTCCGCAGTACGTAGTCCGCGCAGCGACCCACAATCACACAAGATTCTTTTTCCGCCAGATCCTTGATGATTTTGGCCTGATAATTGAAAAGGTTTTCATCCGACACAAAACCACTGCTTTCCGGAGGCAGCAATTCTCCCTCATACGGTCTTTTCAGGACCTTGAACCAGCTGCCCATCTTCACCCGTTCGTCCGCTTTACCGAACAGCCGCTCATTGATGCCGCTTTCCTCGGAAGCCATTTTCAGGATCTCCCGGCTGTAGCAGTTGACTCCCAGCTCTTTCGCCAGCATGGCCGCAATGGTCTTTCCGCCGCTTCCATACTGTCTGGCAATGGTAATTACTACGTTATCCATAAGACGCACCCCCTATTCACCTAAATATGCTTTCTTAATGGAATCATCGTTCAGAAGGTCGGATGCCTTTCCTTCCAGAACAATTTTTCCGGTTTCCAGCACATAGCCTCTGTCGGCGATGGCCAGCGCCTTTTTGGCGTTCTGCTCCACCAGAAGCACCGTGGTGCCGCTGTCGCTGACCTCCTGGATAATGGAAAAGATCTCGTTCACCATGATAGGAGAAAGCCCCATGGACGGCTCGTCCATCAGCAGGATCTTCGGTTTGGACATCAGCGCCCGGCCCATGGCCAGCATCTGCTGCTCACCTCCGCTTAAGGTTCCCGCCATCTGATTTCTTCTCTCCTTCAGTCTGGGGAAACGGTCATAAACCTTCTCCAGCGTTGCCTCGATCTCGCCTTTGTCCTTCCGGGTATAGGCACCCATCCTCAAATTCTCGTAAACACTCAAATCCGCAAATACACGCCGTCCCTCCGGCACATGTGCCATACCCAGCGATACAATCTTATGGGCCGGCATCTTTGTCAGCTCATTTCCCTCAAACAGCACCGATCCCTTTTTGGGGGAGATCAGTCCGGTGATGGTATGGAGAATCGTGGTTTTTCCCGCGCCGTTGGCGCCGATCAAAGCGATGACCTCTCCCTGATTCACCTCAAAGGAAACTCCTTTGATTGCCTGGATTACACCGTAGTAAACTTCCAGGTCTTTGATTGTAAGCATTGCCATAACCGTCTCCTCCTATTCTCCCAGATATGCCGTGATTACCTTGGGATCATTCAGCACCTGGCTGGTGGAACCCTGAGCCAGAATCTGGCCGAAGTTCAGCACCGTCAGTTCCTCGCAGATCCCGCTCACCAGCTTCATGTCATGCTCGATCAGAAGGATGGTCATGTGAAATTCATCCCGCACAAAGCGGATAGTATCCATCAGCTCGCCGGTCTCATTGGGATTCATGCCGGCAGCCGGCTCATCCAGCAGAAGCAGTCTGGGATCTGTAGCCAGGGCTCTTGCGATCTCCAGCTTCCTCTGTTTTCCGTATGGCAGGTTGGATGCCTTTACCTGTGCCTCATTTTCCAGGCCGAATACTTTCAGAAGCTCCATACCCTTCTCATCCATCTCCCGCTCTACCTTCCGGTAACGGGGAAGGCGCAGGATACCCTCGATGGTGGAGTAAGAATGATGATTGTGAAGACCCACTTTTACATTTTCCAGAACGGTCAGTTCCTTGAACAGGCGAATATTCTGAAAGGTACGGGCAATACCGTCCCTGTTGATCTCTATGATCTTCTTTCCCGTAATATCTGTTCCGTCCAGAATTACCTTTCCGGTGTCCGGCTTATACACACCGGTCAGCAGGTTAAATACTGTGGTTTTTCCGGCGCCGTTGGGTCCGATCAATCCGTACAGCTGTTCCTTTTGAATGGAAAGATCAAAGCTGTCCACTGCCCGGAGGCCTCCAAAGGAGATTCCGAGATTTTTTACGTCCAGTAATGCAGCCATGGTTTATCTGGCCTCCTTTCTTCCATCCGCCCCGGCAGAAGCCGCGCTGGGAGAATTTTTCTTTTTTTTCAGAAATGCCAGATGCTTCTCTCTCCACTCAATGCTCTTGGGTGCCCAGTTGAACAGCATCATGACGATCAGTACAATCGCGTAGATCAGCATCCGGTAATCGGACAGACCTCTCAGAAGCTCCGGAAGCAGAGTCAGCACCACTGCGGCGATGACAGAGCCGCGGATATTTCCGATGCCTCCCAGCACCACAAACACCAGAATCATAATGGACTGGTTGTATCCGAAATTGTTGGTAGTAGCAGTCAATGTGGACAGATTGTGGGCATACAGCACACCGGCCAGACCGGCCAGGGCGGCGGAAATGGTAAATGCCATCAGTTTGTACTTTGTCACATTGATGCCCACAGATTCCGCGGCAATCCGGTTGTCGCGGATAGCCATGATTGCCCGGCCGTCTCTGGAATGTACCAGATTGGTGACAATAAACAGTGTCACCAGCACCAGGAGGATACCGGCCAGGAAAGTAGCATCCTGGGGCGTTCCCGTAATTCCCTGGGGGCCGTTGACAATCACCTGTCCGTCAGTCTCCATATTCAGGGACATCACATCTTTCATGGAGAAATGGAATCCGTTGGAGTCTCTTCCGATCCACACCACGTTTACCAGGTTCTTGATGATCTCGCCAAAAGCCAGCGTTACGATAGCCAGATAATCGCCTTTCAGACGAAGTACCGGAATTCCGATAATGATTCCGAAAACAGCGGCGGCAGCGGCGCCCACCAGCAATGCCAGGAAGAAACGCAGCGGCGCCACGGTAATGGTATCCTGCACACATTTGGAGAAGAACGCGCTGGTAAATGCTCCCACGCACATAAATCCCGCATGGCCAAGGCTGAGTTCGCCCAGGAAACCAACCACCAGGTTCAGAGATACCGCCAGAATCGAATAGATGCACAGAGGCACCATCAGTCCTTCCAGGAGGCTGGAAATATTTCCTGTGGCAGTCAGAATCTGAACAATGATAAATGCCGCGATCACCATACCATAGGTGATCAGATTACTTTTTGTTGTCTTTTTCATATTCTTCAACATCTCATCCACCTACACTTTCTCCTGAACGTTCTTTCCGAGAATACCCGTGGGTTTCACCAGAAGGACAATAATCAGGACCGCAAACACAATGGCGTCCGCCATCTGGGATGAAATATAGGCTCTTGCCAGGATCTCAATGACGCCCAGCAGAATACCTCCGATAAACGCGCCGGGAATAGAACCGATACCGCCGAACACCGCCGCCACGAAGGCCTTGATGCCGGGCATGGCGCCCGTATAGGGAGACAGGCTGGGATAAGCGGAACACAGAAGCACGCCGGCCACCGCAGCCAGAGCGGAACCGATGGCAAAGGTCAGCGCGATGGTTCCGTTTACATTGATTCCCATCAGCTGAGCCGCGCCCTTATCCTCTGACACGGCACGCATGGCCTGTCCGGCTTTGGACTTGCGGATAAAAAGCATCAGTCCCACCATAATGATAACGCAGACAACGATGGTGACAATCGTCTCGCCGGTAATATTCAGCGCGCCGCCCGCTAAAGAGAGTCCTGCCCAGCTCACTACGGACTGGAAAGACTGATTATTGGCTCCGAAAATCAGCAGGGCCACATTCTGCAGAAGGTAGCTGACGCCGATGGCAGTAATCAGCACCGCCAGGGGAGACGCCGCGTTTCTCAGCGGTTTATAGGCTATGCGCTCAATCAGCACACCCAGAACCGTACAGGCCACAACCGCAATCAGCACACTCACCAGAGGCGGAAGCCCCGCGCTGGTCATACAGGTCAGCGCCACGTACGCGCCGATCATGATGACGTCGCCGTGTGCGAAGTTCAGCATCTTGGCGATACCGTACACCATGGTGTACCCCAGGGCGATGATTGCGTATACGCTTCCCAGACTTAATCCATTGATTAAATACGAAATAAAACTCATATACACACCCTCTCATTTTTCTGTAAAAGTATTTGCAGCAGGGAAACCGGAAGGCTCACTGTCACAAGTATTCAAATTATTATAGCACAGGCTTTCTTTTCACCGCAACTGGAAATGTGTCCGGAAATGTCAAAAAATGATTTCCGTCAGATACCCGTCTGCCATTGCCCCGCGGAGGACAAATCGCAAAAAGGGCCGCCCAAAGGCGGCCCCGGTGCCATCCAGCTACCTGTATTACATTGCCTCGTAAGTGCCGTTGGAGATGATAACCGCTTTTGCTTCCTTGGAGGGCTCACCACTCTCATCCCAGGTGATGCCGCTTCCGGTAAGTCCGTCAATGGTAATCTCAGTCATTGCGGTCTTCATGGCGTCGCACAGATCGGATACGCTCATATCCGGTGTGATCTCTGCCTGCTCTGCCGCTGCCTTGATAGCATAGATACAGTCATAAGCGTCAGCAGCGAACTGAATCGGAGCGATCTCAAAAGCTTCCTCATAGGCCTTTACGAAGGTCTGGGTTTTCTCATCCTGCGCGTCCGCGGTGAACGGAGTCAGCAGCATAACGCCCTCTGCCAGGGAGGTATCGAATCCCTCCACATCCAGGATACCGTCCAGTCCGTCGCATCCGAAGAATGTGGTGTCAAATCCCATTCTGTCCGCCTGGGTCAGAATCAGGGAAGCTTCCTGATAGTAAATGGGCAGGAATACCAGCTCAGCGCCGGAATCCTTTGCTTTCTGCAGCTGAACGGAGAAATCTGTCTTGCTGTCTGCGGTAAAGGCTTCCGCGGCCACTACCTCCAGACCCTTTGCCTGTGCCTCTGTGGCGAAGTTCTGGTAGATACCGGAAGAATATACGTCGGAGCTGTTGTAGATCACAGCCACCTTGGTGGCAAGGCCGTTATCCGCGATATAATCAGCGGACGCAGTACCCTGGCTGGGATCGGAGAAGCAGATACGGAACGCGTTGTCGTACTGAATACTCTCAACAGCCGTTGCGGACGGGGTCAGCTGATACATATTGTCTTTATGGGTTTCCTCCACAACCGCGGTACAGGGAGTGGAAGTTACGGTTCCCACCAGCATCTGCATACCCCAGTCTTTCAGAGTGTTGTAAGCATTTACAGATTTCTCGGAATCATTCTGATCATCCTCGAACTTGAACTCAATCTGCTTTCCGTTGATTCCGCCGTCAGCGTTGATCTCATCAACCGCCAGCTGCGCGCCGTTCTGTACAGCGATACCGTATGCCGCGGCATCTCCGGTGGTAGGCCCGATACCGCCGATTTTAAAAGTATCGGAGCTGGCAGATTCACCGCCTTCTGATCCGGAATCATTTCCGCAGGCAGCCAGGGATCCAACTGCCAGCACAGATGCCAGCATCAGGCTGGCCACTCTTTTCATTTTCATAATAGTCTCCTCCTTCATACTTTACTTCTTTAATGCTTTAATATTTCTACATATTAACTCCCTCAAACCGGTTTGTCAACTCAAAAATGCCCATTTTATGCGGTTCCATGTCCTTTTTATGCAGAAATGATACATTTGCCCTCCCCGTCTCCTCATTCTCCGTAATATTGCAAACGTCTTTCCCAAAAAGTCAGTTGTCTCTCCCGGAAACACGCCCCAACTCTTTTCGGATACGCGCAAAACTGTACAGAGTGCCGGATCCGGAGCCCTTCCGGGAGCGGAATCCCTTCCGTTTTTTTTCAAAGAAGTACTGCCGTAATTTTTATCTATGCTTTTGAGAAAATCCGTGCTAAAGTAAAGGAAAAGATCACTCCGGTTCTTCCGGATATGGACAGATTTCAGGAGGTAGCATTACTATGAAACCACTTTTAATTGTTGTGGATATGCAGAACGATTTCATTTCCCAGGCCCTGGGTACCCCGGAGGCTCAGAAGATTCTCGGTCCTCTCTGCCGGAAAATCCGCCAGTGGGACGGACCGGTAATCTATACCAGGGATACCCACGGGGAAGACTATCTGGATACGGCGGAGGGCAGGAAACTTCCGGTAAGGCACTGCATCCGGGACACGGAGGGCTGGCAGCTGGCGCCGGAAATTGCCGCCTGCGTCCGCCCCGGCGACCGGATCTTTGACAAGCCCACCTTCGGCAGCGTCTCCCTGGCCGAATATGTCAGCCGGCTGGCCGGCGATGGTGAAATTTCATCCGTGACGCTGACCGGGCTGTGCACGGATATCTGCGTGATATCCAACGCCCTGCTGCTGAAAGCATATCTTCCGGAGACGCCCATTGCCGTGGACGCCTCCTGCTGCGCCGGCGTTACCCCCGCCAGCCACGCAAACGCCCTGAATGCCATGGCCGCATGCCAGATTGACATTCTGGATGGAGACTGCCCGGAAGCATAGGGCTGAATAATATTAAAGCACGATACTGTTACTAAAAGATAAGGAGATTTACCATGGAAAAAATCACGAAAGAGATGACCATCCCTGACCTGTTGAAGATGGATCCCCGGGCCGCCCAGATCCTGATGCAGTCAGGCATGCAGTGTGTTGGCTGCGCCCAGGCAGCCGGCGAGACCATTGAGGAAGCTGCCCTGGAACACGGCATCGATCCCATCCTTCTGGTCCGCAAACTGAACCTGTACCTGAATATGACGGTCTGACATACAGCCGTCCCCACATTTCCGGCAGAAAGAAGCGCCGCCCGGCACAGCTTCCTTTCTGCCGTTTCCTTTTCACGGAAATTCCCGTCCGTCAGTTCCGCTGCCGGGCCCCGGACTTTCCTTCTCTTCTGTAGTACCAGCAGGAAATCCCAAGCCCCGCAAACGCCGCAACCGCCAGAAATCCAAATCCGGCCGTCATATTCCACCGCTCCGTCAACGCTCCCGCCGCCGCAGGGAACCCGGTCATTCCCACCGCGTAGACGGCCTGGAAAAATCCCATGGCGGTTGATTTTTTATCCTCCGGAACCTCCTTCATGGACTCTGAGGTCAGGTAGGACAGGAGAATTCCCGTGGACATCCCCGGAAACGCCTGCAGAAGGAAGATCAGCATCCGGCTGCCGGTCAGCGGCACCAGCACGCAGTATAGGCCGGTCAGGGCAAACACCACCGGCACATAGAATCTGGCTCCTCTCTTCTCGCAGAGGCTGGTGGAGGCGAACTGGGCGGAAACCACCGCGGCAATCATATAGAACACCGAAGCCAGACCGATATACAGGGAAGAGGCTCCCAGCACCTCCAGCCTCTGGGTAGTGAAAGACATGGCGGTGGACATCTGAATTCCCTGCTGAATCAGCGCCAGGCAGGAAAACAGGATCAGCCGCCGGTTCCCGCAGATCTGCAGAAGCTGGCGCACCCGCCCCTTTTCCTTCTTCCCGTAACGGCTTCCTCTTTTTCTCTTTTCTGTCCCGGTATTTTCATCCGCCTCCCGCACGCCCAGAGAAATCAAAAGGCCCAGAAGTCCTGCCGCCATGCCGGAGGCACACAGAAAAGCCATGCCGGTACGGGCATAGAGCAGGGAACTGAACACAAATCCCAGACACATTCCCAGGTTACAGGCCATAATGACCCGGCTGGTGGCTTTCTGCTGCTCCTGGGCAGAAAAATACTCCGAAAACAGCACCATATAAGAAATCCACATGGAAGAGGCACAGCCGCCGATCAGATTGGCAACAAGAAATCCCATGCCGCCTGGCGCCAGAAGCCGCACCATGGAAGCCAGCGCGGCCAGCGCTGCTCCGGCAGACACAAAGATCCTGTGGCGTCCCGCCCAGTCCGCCATCACCCCCACCGGCAGCCGGAAAATCATCTGCGTTACCCCATAGGCGCCCACCACCGTGCCGATCATCCCCGCCGCCACGCCCTTTCCTGTCAGAAACGGCGTCTGGTACGGGATATAAACGTACTGGGCAAACCAGAACAGCACCACCACCGCCAGAAGCGTCCATTCTCTGCGTTTTCTTCTCTCTGTCATCATCTCTTCATCCTTTCCTTTAGGGTTTCCTCTTTTCCGGCCGCATGGCCATAAAGGGATCCTTTAGGGTTTCCTCTTTTCCTGGCCACATGGCCATAAAGGGATCCTTTAGGGTTTCCTTCCGGACCTCTCTGTGCTAAAATAAACATAACTGTTTTCTGCCGGATTTCCTGCCGGCCCGGAAAACTGCACAACTGTCAGACATGCCGCCGGGCCCCGCCCGCCGCCGGCAGGAAAGGATGGCTCCATGATTCCCTATACCCATGAAAATATTTCCTGCAATTCCAACAGCGACGTCATTTTCCGCATCGATGACCGGGGCCGGGAATATGTGACACCCCACTGGCATAACAGCCTGGAAATCCTGTATATCCTGGAAGGCAGCCAGGAGGTTTCCACCGAACAGCAGCCCGGCCGCGTCCTGCGGGCAGGGGAGTATCTGATAATCAATTCCCGGGAAATCCACAGCATACAGAGCCGTGAGCACTGCCGCTGCATGGTTCTGCAGATCCTGTACCCCTTTTTAAGGCGGTATCTTCCGGATATTGACCGGATCCGCTTCCGTCTTCCCGCCTCCCGGGAACCTGGCCGTCATCCGGAGGAATATGAAAACATCCGGAACTGTCTCGAAGATATCTGCCGTCTCTGGCCCCTTTCCTCTTCCGCGGCAGGTCTCCGGTTCCACAGCCTGATTTTCCAGCTGCTCTATGAATTGGTGACCTTTTTCCGGGAGGATGTAAGCCCCGCCGAGAAGGAAAGCTCCGCCAAATACATCAGCCGCCTGGGCCATATCACCTCCTATGTGAGGGAGCACTATGCGGAGGATATCACCCTGGATCAGATTGCGGGAGAGGTATCCCTGAACCCCGATTACTTCACCCGCTTCTTCAAAAAATACATGGGAATGACCTTCCTTGATTATGTAAACTCCATCCGCCTGGAGCACATCGCCCGGGATCTGCTGGACACTGATCTGAGCATCCAGGATCTGCTGGAAAAGCACGGCTTCACCAATTACAAACTGTTTATGAAAATGTACAAAAACCGTTTCAACTGCACCCCCGGGGAAATGCGCCGCAACAGCCAGTACGCAGGCTTGCGGCCCGCCGGAAAATAATCCCGCCCGCGAACGGGGCTGCCGCGCCAAAGCGCGGCAGCCCCATTATAATCCCTTTTGCTTTTTTCTTCCATCCTTATCTGGCGTTTCTGGCCATCCGGATCATCTGCCAGCTGTGTTTTCCCAGCACCGCCGTCAGTTTTCCCTCCTCCAGCCGCGCGCCGCTTCCCGGCCTTACCGTCACTTCATCGGGATTTTCCTCTGTATTCACCGCCTTCAGATCCGTATGCGTAAGCACCTGATGCTCCACGATCCGGTAGTCCGCGAACTGCCTCAGATCGCAGGAAACCTCCATATCCTCTTCCAGATCCTTATTGACCGCGAACATGGTCAGCTCCTCCTGCTCCTGGTTCCACACCAGCACCGCGTCCAGATAGGAAGCTTCCCCGTAAGTCCTGCTCTCATACACCGGCGCCTTCACCACCGTATTCAGCACCGTTCCTCTGCCGTACCGGCTGGTGTAGAGGAAGGGATAGAAGATCGTCTGTCTCCAGGCGCCTGTATCTGACGTCATGATGGGAGCGATCACGTTGACCAGCTGGGCCAGGCAGGCGATTTTCACCCGGTCCGCGTGACGCAGCAGGGTAATCAGCATACTTCCCACCAGCAGCGCATCCTCAAAATTGTAGATATCCTCCAGCTGGTGCGGCGCCTTCACCCATTTGGGCAGCTTCTCGTCCGCCTCATTGGAATGGTACCACACATTCCACTCGTCAAAGGAAAGATTAATCTGCTTTTTCTTTCTCTGTTTCGCCTTCACACAGTCGCAGATGGACACCACGGAAGAAATAAACCGGTCCATCCCCACGCTGCTGGCAAGGAAATCCGGCGTATCATCCTCCCGGTTTCCATAATACTGGTGCAGCGACAGATAATCCACCTGATCGTAGCAGATCTCCAGCACCGTCTCCTCCCAGCTTCCGAAGGTGGGCATTTCCAGGTTGGAGCTTCCGCAGGCCACCGTCTCAATGGAGGAATCCATCATTTTCATCAGCCGCCCCGTCTCCTGGGCTGCCCGGCCGTATTCCTCCGCCGTCTTGTGCCCCATCTGCCAGGGACCGTCCATCTCATTCCCCATGCACCACAGTTTAATATTGTGAGGCTCCTCGTAACCGTGTTTCCTGCGCAGGTCACTGTAATAGGTACCTTCCCGGAAATTACAGTATTCCAGAATATTCTTCGCGTCCTCCGGGCCTCTGGTTCCCAGGTTCACCGCCATCATCACCTCTGCCTGCGCCTTCCTGGCCCAGGAAGCAAACTCGTTGAGGCCGAATTCATTGGTCTCGATCACCTGCCAGGCCGGATCCACCCGGGCGGGACGCTGATTCTTCGGCCCCACGCCATCCTCCCAGTGATAACCGGAAACAAAATTCCCTCCCGGATACCGGACCACCGGCACCTGAAGCTGCCGCACCAGCTCCAGCACATCCCGGCGCAGCCCCTCCTCATCGGCAAATTTGCTGCCCGGCTGATAAATTCCCTCATAGACCGCTCTTCCCAGATGCTCGATAAAGGAACCAAAAATCCGTTTGTCCACGTCCCCCACCAGAAAATGCTGATCCACAATCACCTGTGCTTTTTTCATCTTTCTTCTGCCTCCTTCCCGCAGCTCTCCGTTTCCCGGCGCCGCGTCCATCCTGCATACATTTATTCCTGCGGGCAACGAGCCAAGCGGACATGCTTGCATGTCCATTTGGCGACTGCCGCGAGGCTCAAATGCCCCGTAGCTTGCTGCGGAGTATTTGACTTTTTTACCATTGTACCTTTCCCTCCCCTGCCCTTCCATTCCTTTTTCTCCGAAATACTTGACTTTTTCTCCGGTTTTTGCTACCTTCACCCTATCCGGCCCCTCTGCCTGATATTTCACCCACATCCCCCTTACCGCCCGCGAAAGGAAGCTGTTTTATGTTTGAAATTCATTACTGCGAATATAACCGTACCAATTCTGACTGCGACCGGATCTACCGTCCCCAGGGCAGCGGGGATTATCTTTTTCTCCTGCTGAAAACCCCCATGAAATTCCGAATGGACGGAAAGATCACCATTCTCAGAGAAAACGCCTGCATCCTGTACACGCCCGGTGTCTGCCAGGATTACCAGGCCGTCCGGAAATTCCGGAACAGCTATATGCACTTTTCCACGGATCTTGCGCTGGAGAAAAAATATCCGATCCCCGAAAACCGTCCCTTCTATCCCGCCGATGTCTCCGCCATCGACGATCTTCTGAAGGAAATCCAGCGGGAATACCTGGAAAAAGCGCCCTATTACCAGGAGAAAATCCGGCTTCTGACGGAATCTCTGATTCTGCTGATCTCCCGTTTCCTGAACCATCCGGCGCCCTCTTCCCCCCAGGACGCCACTCTCCTTCAGACCTTTCAGGCGCTCCGCCTGGAAATGCTGGAGTCCTGCCAGGAGGACTGGTCCATCGACCGGCTGCTGGCCCGGTGCAGCATGGGTAAAAGCCAGTTCTACCGCTACTACCGGCTGTTCTTCCACACCACCCCCAAGGCGGAGCTGATGGCCGCCCGCATGGACAAGGCGCGCATCCTGCTCACCAACCGCGCCCTTCAGGTACAGCAGGTGGCCCGGCTGTGCGGCTTCCCCTCCATCCAGCATTTCACCAGATATTTCCGCCGGCAGTTCGGCTGCTCCCCCGGCCAGTTCCAGCACAGGGAGAGGCAGCCCTGACCGGCCAACACCTGCTTTGGGGTAACAGTTCAGCCTTTCGGCTTCACTGTCACAAAAGCATGCACACAGGCTGCGTTTCCCGCAGCCTGGCGCCCGCAGGCCTCGGGATCCCGCTGCAAAAGCAGCGTGACACCTCGCGGGACAGTGGAAGGCTGAACTGTAACGCTTTCGGATCTCCATGATCCAAGAAATTTACAAGATTTCAAAAAAAAATCCAATCATGCTGCCGTCCCTTTGTTTCATAATAGTCCCAGACGAAAAGAGCTGATCTTTATCGAACAGGAGGATACTTACATGAAAAGAAATATGAAACAGTGGAAAGAAGATCTGATTGCCGCCCGCGCAAAAAAAGCAATGCCCGTTTTTTCCTTTCCGGGAGGAAGACTGATCGGAGTTACCGTGGAAGAGCTGGTAAAAGACGGCCATCTGCAGGCACTCTGTATGGAAAAGATTGCGGAAAAATATCCGCAGATGGGAATCGCGTTGAGTCTCATGGATCTTTCTGTGGAAGCGGAGGCCTTCGGAGCCAAGGTTATGTACAGTGAGGATGAGGTTCCCACCATGCACGGCGCCCTGATCGAAACCGAGGAGCAGGCGGATGCCCTGGAGGTTCCCCAGGTGGGAGCCGGACGGACCGGAGAATGTGTGAAAGGAATCCGGGAAGCCGCCCAGCGGATCACCGACCGCCCGGTGCTGGCCGGTATCATTGGCCCCTACTCCCTTGCGGGACGGCTTCTGGATATGACGGAGATCATGATTCTCTGTTACGAAGAGCCGGATATGGTACAGACTGTACTGGAGAAAGTGACGGATTTCCTTGTGGAATACGCCAAAGCCTTCAAAGAGGCGGGAGCCAACGGCGTTCTGATGGCTGAGCCGGCGGCAGGCCTGCTCTCCCCCTCCCTGATCGAGGAATTCTCCACCCCCTATGTACAGAAAATCCGGGACGCGGTGGAGGACGATAATTTCCTGGTAATGTATCACAACTGCGGAAATGTGGAGCCCCTGCTGCCCCAGATCTGCCAGGTAAACGCTTCCTCCTACAGCTTCGGCAACGCCATCGACATCGAAAAGGCCCTGCAGGCTCTGCCCGCCGACCGGCTGGTTATCGGAAATATCGACCCTGCCGGAACGCTCCGCAACGGCACACCGGATATGGTCCGCGAAGAAACCAGAGCGCTGCTGGAAAGATGCTCCAAATACCCCAATTTTGTCATCGCCTCCGGATGCGATGTGCCGCCTCAGACGCCATTTGAAAATATGGACGCCTTCTTTGAGACCGTGGAAGAATTCTATAAAGAAGCCTGAATTCAGCGTTATTCTATCAAAGGAAAGCAATTTCCTGTGAAAAGGGCGAAAAAAGGACTGCCGCCGGCAGTCCTTTTTTCATGCCAGAACCCCCTTCGCCGGACGCGTCCCCGGCTACTGCCGGTACTGGCGGGGGGTAAGGCCCGTATACTTTTTAAAAACCCGGGAAAAATAACTCTGGTCCTCAAACCCGGCGGCGATGGCGATATCCACGATGGTATAATCCGTATTAGCCAGAAGCCGTTTGCTTTCCTCCACCCGGACCATGTTGAGATATTCCTTGAAGGAAGATCCCGTGGACTGTTTGAACATGGATGAAAAATAAGCGGCGTTCAGATGCACATGGCCTGCCACCTCCTCCAGGGTCAGATTCTCGGTAAAATGCCGGGATATGTACTGGATAGCCTTCTTGATAATCTCATGATTCTTGGCCGGAATATAGTCAAACATATTGGCGGTAAAGGCATCCAGGACCTCCTGCAGCTTATAGCAGAGATCGTCCAGATTCTGGATCTCCTGCAGATTTTTCAGGAAATGATTGTTCAGCTTCAGGATCGTATCGTTGGTGGCTCCTCCCTCGATGGCCGCCCTTGACAACAGAGAACACAGCTCGATGGCCCTCGTCTTAATCACCTCAAGATTGTTTCCCTCCGCGAAAAACACGTAGCCCAGCAGTTCGTTCAGCAATGCCTTCGCCTGAACGGAATCTCCCGTTTTCACCTTGGTAATCAGTTCCTGCTCCTTTTCATAGGGATACTGGGAAGGCGCCAGAGAACTGAAGCTTTTATACCGCTGAATGGACTCGTTGATCAGGGACTGCTGCTGAAGCTTTTCCTGATTGATCACAAACTGCTGATAGCTGTCGGAAATCAGCCCCGAAAACATATAATACAGAAGATGACTGATCTGCGTCACCTTCGCCGGAGGGACCACCGGAAGGGAATGGGACAGCTCATACAGTTCCAGAAGATCATCGGTGGGAATGGGATACCGGCGGCTCAGATCCGAAATCAGAAGCGAGTCCGGGTCATCCATCAGAAACGGCCCCACCAGAACCGAACCGAAAAGCGCGTTTTTGTTAATCAGTGGAAAAACAATGTGATTCAGACTGGCATGACAGGCAAAAATGTACGTCTCCCCCAGGTCCATCGCCCGCTTTCCCGCGCTGACATGCAGATCCCTGCAGTTCTCACTGTCCGGCAGATACTTTTTAAACAGGCTGCAGAAGGAGGCAGTCTGCCCCTGCGCGACCAGAATCTGACCGGTGTCGTCGATAACCTGAATGGGCAGCTCCACACAGCTGTAGAAAGCCTTCAGCATATCAGAAAGTCTCTGCTTTTCCACAATCGTATAAAGATATGGTACCATTTATACACCTCCTCAAGTCCGTCACTGCTTCCATGTTCCATTATAGCACGGAAAAGTATATAAAAAAAGTGCTTACATTCCAAAATAAATCCAATATTTTGACGGGATTCGGCGATAAAATGAGTACACATGGAAAACAAAATAACGAAATCCAAAAAAATCAAAAAACTGTAGGAGGATGATTGAAATGGCAATTATTCAGGAAATTTCAGAGTATCTGCAGAAAGGCCGCGCGAAAAACGTGAAAGCTCTGGTGCAGCAGGCGCTGGACGAGGGAATGGATCCCAAACAGATTCTCAACGAGGGACTTCTGGACGGAATGATGATTATCGGCGGCAAATTCAAACGCAACGAAATCTTCGTTCCCGAGGTACTGGTGGCAGCCCGTGCTCTGAACGCAGGACTGAATATTCTGGAGCCCAAGCTGGTGGAAGTTGGAAATGAACCCGTGGGACGGGCGGTTGTCGGCACCGTAAGAGGCGACCTGCACGATATCGGAAAGAATCTGGTGGTTATGATGCTGAAGGGCGCAGGTTTTGAAATCTGCGATATGGGCGTGGATGTGGCGCCGGAAGCCTTCATTGACAAGGCAGAGGAGATCCATGCGGATGTCATCTGTATGTCCGCGCTGCTGACCACCACCATGACCAATATGGAAGATGTCATCACCGAACTGAAAAACCGCAATCTGCGGGACAAATACATCGTTATGGTTGGAGGCGCCCCGGTAAACGACAGCTTCGCGCAGCAGATCGGCGCGGATTACTATACGCCGGATGCCGCTACTGCGGCGGAAGTAGCCAAAAAGGCGGTTCTGGAAAAAGCCGAATAATTTATTGGAAGTGAAAAGAGATGAATGGTCACAAAGTTCTGAATCAGCTGCAGTTTCAAATTGACAAGGAAAAAGTATTCGCACAGCTTCACTGTACGCCCGACTCCCCTTCTTATGAGGAAATGGAGGAGACGTATCAGGAAATTCTGCCGGAAATCTCCCGGCTGTGCAGTCCTCTGGGACTGCTGGGTCAGGGCACGGTTCCGGCTTCCTGCCGGATCGATGGGGAAGGCCAGGATATGGACGCCATATTCCTGCTGCTGACCATCGGCCAGGAGGTCAGCGATTACAGCACCCGGGCTTTCGCGGAGGGGGACTATGTAAAGGGACTGATGTCCGATGCCATGGGCGACGCGGCCCTGTTTTCCCTGGAAGCGGCAAGTCTTAAAGCGCTGCAGGACACCTGCAGAGCCTGGGGCATCGGTATTCAGCGCAGACTGGAGGCACCTCAGGATCTTCGCATGGAAATTCAGAAAGAAGCGCTGCAGCAGACAGAGGCGGACAAGCTCCTCGGTCTTGAAATCACGGAAGGATATATGTACCGTCCTCTGAAAACCAGCTGCAACGTTTTTGTGACCACCGCGGACACTTCCGTATTCCGGGCCGGCCATAACTGCAGAAAATGTCCAAACCTCACCTGTGGTTTCCGGTCGGTGGAACCGGTGCAGGTGACGGTGCAGAAAGGCGGTTCCAGGGACTGCCCGCCGGAAACGGCAGCGGTTTTCTCCACCACCGGCGGCATCATGGACGGTCTGCACGCCCAGGGCGTTTCCCTCCGGGCGGACTGCGGAGGCGCCGGCCGCTGTGGAAAATGCCGCGTCCGCGTCCTTGACGGCCATCTGGACATTACGGCGGAGGACCGGTCCGTATTTTCTCCGGAAGAGCTGGAGGACGGGTGGCGCCTTGCCTGCAGGGCAATGCCGGATGAGGACGTCACTTTGTGGATACCCAACAACCAGGAAAAAGAAATTCTCACGGTCACCGATTATCAGGGCCAGGAGGGCACGGATTTCCAGAAAGGACAGCCCCGGCAGGCAGAGGATCTTCCCCGGAACGGTTCCTGCGCGGCGGCAGTGGATATCGGCACGACCACCATCGCCATTCAGCTGAAGGGGCCGCAGATATCGGATGTTTTCTCCGCGCTGAATCCCCAGAGGGCATACGGGGCGGACGTGATTTCCCGGATTCAGGCTGCCATTCAGGGAAACGGGCAGGCCATGCTGGAGCAGATACGGTCAGCCATCCACGAAGGACTTCAAACCCTGCTGCAGCGTAACCACATGGACTGGTCCGTACTGTCGCAGCTTACAGTGGCAGGCAATACCACCATGATCCATCTTCTGATGGGATATCCCTGCGATGGTCTGGGCAGCGCTCCCTTTACGCCCTATGAAATCAAAGATCTGCACTTCTCACTGAAGGACTGGTTTGCGGAGGCTTCCGAAAAGACTGCGGTACATATTTACCCGGGAATTTCCACTTTCGTGGGAGCCGATATCGTGGCCGGAATCTGCGCGCTGGACATTTCTTCCAGCGAAAAACCCGTGATGCTGATCGACCTGGGCACCAACGGCGAAATGGCTCTGGGAAACCGTGACCGGCTTCTGGTGACCTCCGTGGCCGCAGGCCCCGCCTTTGAGGGTGGAAATATCATCTGCGGAACCGGAAGCATCCCCGGCGCCGTATGCAGCGCTCAGTGGGAAAACGGGGGTCTGAAAATCGGAACCATACAGGACGCGCCGCCGGAAGGTATCTGCGGCACTGGCGCCGTGGAAATCATCGCGGAGCTGGTGAAGGCGGAAATCATCGATGAAACCGGCAGAATGGAGGAGCCCTGGTTTACAGAGGGGTACCCGGTTGCCAAAAGCAGCGCGGGCAGCGACATCCGTCTGTACCAGAAAGATATCCGGGAACTGCAGCTGGCCAAAGCGGCAGTCCGGGCCGGAATCGAGACGCTTCTGGAAAAATACGGAATCAGCGCCAATGATGTGGCCTGCATCTATGTGGCCGGCGGCTTCGGCTACAGCCTGGATTTTGAAAAGGCAGAAGCCATCGGAATGTTTCCGGAGGAATTCTCCGGCAGAATCCGCGCCGTAGGCAACAGCGCACTGAAAGGGGCAGCCCTCCTTCTGGATCAACCCGAAAAAATGGAAGAAGCCGGAAGGGCAGCCAGGATAGCTGAAGAGGTTTCTCTCAGCAATGACCGGGGCTTTCAGGAGGCCTATATGGACAGTATGTTTTTCTGATTTTTAAACAATAAAAATTATTTCAAAAAATTTGTAAATTCTTATTGACTTTTGTCCTGACCTTTGGTATAGTATCTAACTGTAGCGAGCAGATAACAAAAAAACAACAGAAACTGTTCGCGTGCTGCCTTGGCTCAGTTGGTAGAGCGTCGCCTTGGTAAGGCGGAGGTCGGCGGTTCAAATCCGCTAGGCAGCTTCTCAAAGGAACTTCTGAATATCAGAAGTTCCTTTTTTGTTTCTGTCAGCAGAAGAAGGGAAGGATCGCCGCAAATGCAGGATCCTTCCCTTCTTCATTCATGACATAAGAAACCCGGATGTTTACTCCTCCTCTTCCTCTTCTGTCATTTCACGCTTCGTCACCGTTGTCTCCATCACCCGATGATTTTCCACTGTATGCACCTGAATTTCCAGCGACTCATATTCGCAGGAAAACTGTTCCCCATTGCGGGGTACTTTTCCGATCAGGCCGCAGATAAATCCGCTGAAGGTGTCATACGTATCCGTGGGAAGCTCCACCTCCAACGCATCTGACACATCTTCCAAATCAGCATAACCGCGAACCTTCCATGTATTTTCTCCGATCTTCTCCACGGCCAGAGGCATCGGGGCCTCCTCCGTCTCATAAAGCTCACCCACCAGGGCCTCCATCAGATCGTGAAGGGTGATAATTCCGGAAATTCCGCCGTACTCATCAATAACCGCAGCAAAATAATTTCTGCTTTTCTGCATATTCTGAAAAAGTACATTAGCCTTCATGGTCTCCGGCACCAGATCCACCTGATCCACCGCATGCTCCAGGATATATTCCCTGGATTTTCCTCTCATGCGGAAATAATCCTTGGTATTGAGCACTCCACGAATATCATCAATACTCTCCCCACATACCGGGAAAAACGTATGGCGGCTCTCATGAATGGTCTCCTCCCACTGGGCATCGTCATCCTCCAGAGACAAATACACCACATCCAGCCGGTGGGTGCAAAGTTCCAGTACGGAGATATCGTCAAATTCGAAAACGTTCTGAATCATCTCCGTTTCCTGGGCGTCAATATTCCCCTGTTCATTTCCCGTGGTCAGAAGCATCCTGATCTCCTCTTCGGAAACCTGCTCCTCCTGCTCCTCCGGATCAATACCGATCAGGCGCAGCACCCCATTGGTGGAAACTGTCAGCAGGAAAACCAGCGGGGCAAATGCTTTGGACACTGCGTAAAGCATCCCGGACATACCCAGTGCCATGGCTTCTGTTTTCTTCATGGCAATCCGTTTGGGCACCAGCTCTCCAAATACCAGGTTGAAATATGCCAGAATAACGGTAATCAGAAGAACCACCACAGAACGCATCACCTTTTCCGGCGCGTGAATCCCCAGGCTGACCAGCGCATCAACCACCGGTCCGGCAAAGTTCTCCGCGGCGAAAGCACTTCCCAGCAGGCCGGCCATGGTAATGGCCACCTGGATGGTGGAAAGAAATCTGGCCGGCTGCTCTGTCAGCTTTGAAAGCTTAATGGCTTTCTTATTGCCGTCCTCCGCCATTTTTTTCAGTTTTGTTTCGTTCATGGAGATCACGGCGATCTCCGCGCTTGCAAAGACTGCATTCAGCGCAATCAGCACAACCTGCAGTATTACTGCTCCTATCATATGTTATCCTCCATTATAAATAATTTGTCATGTTAATCCTTGCATGGTTTTCATGCAAAACCGCAAAAAGGTATAGCCTGTACCTGAAATTCATGCACAAGCTATACCTTTATATATCCATAACATGACATGGAGTTTTTAAAATAGCTGCAGTTGCAGGTTCGCCATCACTGTCGCTGTCC
>DVON01000263.1 GCA_018713585.1 Candidatus Pullilachnospira stercoravium
GTGGCACAGTATTTTTTATCGCCGGACCAACCTTTGTTTATTGGTTCCAAAGCTACAAAATTCATATGTTCATCCCCATTTATTCCGTATTTTCTGTTGATGCCTGAATGAGCTTTCCCAGGGTACTGATAATTTTTACTCATGTATCATTTAGTCATTTACCAATTTATGTTTTGTAAAATATTTGATTTTTCCATAACTATATTTTTCACCTTTTGCCGGACTTTGTTTCGGCCGGAATTTGGTTTATTAGGAATAGAAAGAAAGCCATCGCACTAATGATTTAGTGCGACATCCCAAAAAGCATTACGCAACTGTTATCCTGTATCCATGAAACTCATTCCAAGTATCAACTAAAATTTGACGGTTTTCCTGCGCCCAAGCCAACAGCTTTTTTTCCGTTTTACTCGAAATATTTGACTCTATTGCAGAAAAATCACTAATTCTATAGCTTCCGCTACCTTTTCCTCTGATAGTGATATGAAAATGAGCTTCGTTGTGATGAGGCTCCTTTTCTCTCACCTCAAACCTAATATTATTATTGATTTTCCCAACTGTAACAATGTCTATTTCAACAGGACGTATCTTACGAATGGTAACTTTGTAAGGTTGTTTACTTCTGCCTCCCAAATCATCGCTCAAATCAGTTACAGCAGCTTTTAGTTTTAATAAGGTTATTTTCGTTTTATCTATTCTTGCTTTACTAAACCCCTTTCTCACAAAATCACCTCTCATTACATTATAACACGAATATTATAGATATTTTACCTGTTAAATCCGTCCCGAACAGACTTTTGCTGAGGCTGCCGGTCTTGCACAGTGCAAAACACAGAAGGGCCGTGTACCCCATGCAAGGCCGTCTGTCCTTTCTTCCGGCAGACGGCCTTGTCCTTCCTGATTATTCTCAGTTTTTATAACCTCTCCGCATTCTTCCCTTTTACCAGTTCAGCAGCCTGATAAACAGCGCTCCCTGCACCGACCTGTTCTGGAAGCCTTCCGCCACGGCTTTCTCCGTGTGATACCAGTCGGGGAACGGCGCTCTCCGGTCCATGTCGCAGACTGCCTCCCACATGGTGTCGATGATCTTATCCCGGTATTCCACGTTGTCGGTGAGCATGGTGGTCCACATCTCCCAGTCGCTCTTCGTATAGTCGCAGCGGGAATCCAGCGGGATTCCGTAGGGATTCATCTTTGTCAGATAGTATTTCACTTCCGTCTCGGCCACTTTCCGGTCAAATACATGCAGATCCAGCAGAGTATCCCACACCAGGTTGTATTTCAGGCTCCAGGTGCCTTCCCCGTCGAAGGTGAGCCGGTAATGGTCGCCGTCGAAGGCGGCCTTCTCCCATTCCCGCGCCAGTTTTTCCGCCTCGGCCCGGTATTTCTGCTCCTGTTCTTTCTCTCCCATCTGCCCCAGCAGCTTGGCCCAGGCGGCGATACCCAGGATGCCCTTGATGGACAGGTTGCAGTTGTGCGCCAGGTGTCCCGCGAAATCATCGGTGCACAGCTGATTTTCCGGATTCCAGCCCACGGATACCAGGTAATCCGTCCATCTGGTGAGGATCTCTTTGTGTTTCACCGCGTACTCGATGGAATTCTCCGCCTTGCAGACGGCGGCCACGCACAGCAGCATATTACCGCTCTCCTCCACCGGCATCTGGTATTTCTCATCCAGCACATGGGTATGGTGATTCAGGCCGTACACCTGGCCGTTGGCCAGCGGATACTGTCCCACATCGTGGGGCGCGTAGGGGAAGGGCCACTGAACGGTATCCGACAGATGGAAGATGGGGTTCATCATGCCTTCCATCAGCTGCGGGCAGTATTTCAGGTACAGAGGCATGGAGGGATAGGTGAGATCCACCGTGCCGATGCAGCCGTTGCTGTAGCACTCTTTGGAGAAGAATTTCAGCTCTCCGTCCACGGAAATCAGCTTGTGGGCGGCAATACTCTCACGGTAAGCCACAGACAGAATATCGTAATATTTTCTGCTGACCTGTTCGGCCTCGGCCCTAAGCTCCTCGTCGAAGGCGGCGGCCCGGGCGTTGATCTCCTCGTAATCACGGACAGCGGCGTCCAGAGCTTCCTCAAAGGTGGTGCCGTCCACCTTCCAGTAAGCGTCCACATTCTGTCCGAAATACTGGATGGATTTCAGATCGTTGTAGGCCAGGCAGACCATGCCCTTCGCAGGATTTTCCGGGGAAACCGTATAGGTTTTCCAGCAGCCCAGGGCCGGGTAGCCGTCGCGCACCTGATGCCAGGGGCGGATGCCTTTCACCATAATGCCGTCCATTCCCTCAAACTCCGGGCCCGGCTCATACCAGGCTCTCCGGCAGAGCTTGCGTTTCGCCGCCGTGTTGAGAATGATGTACTTGTGGTCCGGCGCGGCCAGATGCAGCCAGCCCCAGTCAATCCGCATATCGTCGCCGGATTTGGTCAGCATGCCCTCATCGCCGCGGCCGCAGTAGATACTTCTCTCCTCTTTTCCGAACAGTACGCTCTGATCGCTGGTGTTCACTGCCGCCTCAGCGGTAATATCCAGGTATACCAGAACCTCATGCTCTCTGCCGTCTCTGCTTTCCACTGTATAGGAAATATAGGAAGCGGGGCGGCTCATCAGTTTCAGATCTCTCAGAAGCAGCGGGGTCATAAATTCCACGGTCAGAGCCACCTGCTGATTCTCAAAGCGGTAAATGGTTCTGGTGGGGCGGATAGTCACCTCTGTCTGGGGGATCACCTCCGGCTCCTGGTAATAATCCTCCGCGTTCAGCTCCAGTTTTCCCATGAACCGCAGCCAGGTGCCGTCCACCCGGATCACGCCGGTCATGGCATTTCTCTTGCCCGTCCAGTGCCGGGGCGCGTCGTCATAAAGGTGGTCGTCAAAGGACCAGATGTTGAAGTACGGATCCACCGTCACCAGCGGAATCGCTCTCGGTAAAAATGTTTCTCTTGCCATCATTCATTCCTCCTGTGTCATATGATTTTAAAAATGGTTCTTTCCCATCTCATGGACTGTTATGATATCCTGCTATTTTGAGCGTCAGCTTTTATACCACGGAAACTGTGAAATCCGCAGTTTCGTGCATCCAAAGGGCAGTAGCCGGATTTTCTCCTCCGGGCAGTCCGCCTGTGCCGGGCCTTCCGGAAGCTTCCCGGCGCTGTGATGTTCCAGCTTCCACCGGCTGATCCTTCTTCCCTTCCCGGTCAGCACCACCGGGGCTTCCGCTTTGGAAAAAGGAACCGGCCCCACCATGCGCTCTTCCACCTGGAATTCCTGCTTCGCGTCCAGCGCGTAATTCCAGGGCGTTTCCGGATACACGTCAAAATCGGAAAACATGCCGGTCTGCTTCACTTTCTCCCAGCGTTCCCGGATATCCAGGCCATACACCAGCGGCCCCCGCTCCACTGCCAGGCTGCCGTGGGCCCAGCGGGTGGCATGCACCTTCATTTCCGGGTAAAATTCCACCACATCGCCTTTTTTCCAGACTTTCTCCAGGGAAATTCCCGGCCCGTCCGGCTTCCAGTCCTTCCTCTTTTCCTCCTCTGCCAGACCAGCGCCCTCCCGGTAAATCTTTACCCGGGAGCTTTTACACCAGCCAGGCACCCGCAGCCGCAGGCAGAACCGCACCGGTTCCTCCTGCTCAAACCGGAAAATGATCCGGTTCCGGAAGGGATACTCCGTCTCCTCCACGATCCGCACCCATTTTCCGCCCATCTGTGTTTCGATCCGGCAAGGCGCGTACACCATGGCTTCCAGCACATCCTCTCCCTCCCGGTACCACAGACTTTTCAGGAATTTGGGCCAGCCCTGGTGCATATTTGCGGTACAGCAGCCGAAATGCGGTTCCAGACCGAAACGGTTTGCCTCGTCATTATTATTGAACCAGTCTCTGGGCGCTTTGCTTACCAGCACCTGGTTGGCCTGCTGCAGATACTGATGAGACATAAAATCCTCAGTGATGGTGGCCGGCAGCGCATTGTAGGCCAGCCGTTCCAGCTGATCGGCTGCCTCCCTGTCCCCGAAGGTTTCCAACAGCACCTGCAGGCTGAACATATATTCCACCACCGAACACAGCTCCGCACCCCGGGAAGGATCATTTCCGGCGATGTGCTCGTCGCCGTTGAGGGCTCCGCTGGCCACTCCGTGATACTTTCCGGCTGCCCGCATCCCCTGCCGGGCATTTCCCGCAAAATCCATATCGTCATAAAACCAGGACAGCACCGCCGGATACTTGAAACCCATGGTCAGATTCACGATATGGGTGGCATGGTAATTCATCACCCGGTCGAACTCCTCCCCCTGGTGCCGGGTAAAGACATCCTGCCAGTCATAATAAAAATCCGCGCCCCGCACAAAGGGAAAATCCGCGAACAAATCCGTCCAGTCCAACGCCTGCTCCCGGATGAGATCCACCAGACGGAGAATTTCCTCCGAAGGTTTCTGTTCATAATACCATCCCAGACAGTACAGCAGATCCCCGGCCCGGGCTCTGCTCCACTGGGTCAGCGGACGAACCGGAAGCTCCTTTTCCAGATAACGCACATAGCCCGAAAACAGCCGCAGCACCCGGGCGTCCCCACTGATTTCCTTGTACTGGATCAGCACCTTCAGCATCACAAACCGGGACCAGTAATCCTCTCGGCTGGAGACCGGGCCGAAATTGCCGTCCTCCATGGTACTTTCCAGCGTCCACTCCACAAAACGCAGGGCAATTTCATAATGTTCCTGATCTCCCAGGTAAAACGCCAGCGGCAGAAGCCCGTCCAGATAGTAGGGCCCTCTCTCCCAGTTTTCCCCGGTGCCGCCCAGCCAGCCGGAATAGCTTCCCACGCTGTCCCAACCCTCATACAGTTTCCCCGTCATGCCCTCCATCTGAATCTGCAGCTGCCGGGCCAACCAGCCCTGGGGCCGTATATCCCGCATGGACAGGGCTCGTCTGTTTCCCCTTTGAAATTCAGCCATACCTTCGCCTCCCTCACATATTTACTTCCCTCTCCGTTCCGTCTGCCTTCCGGTCCTGCCCTCCACTGTTTCCGGTCAACCGCATAGCTCTTCCGGGCCTGCCGTCTGCTGCTCCCGGTCATACCCTGCAGCTTTCCTCCGAAAGTGACCGCTTTCAGCCCATATAGCTTTCTTCCGGAAACGGCCTTTTTCAGCCCATATAGCTTTCTTCCGGAAACGTCCTCTTTCAGCCCATATAACTTCCTTCCGGAAACGGCCTTTTTTTGAAATAGTATTTCTTATCTTCCTCCGTCACTTCCCGCAGCACGCGGCAGGGATTTCCCGCCGCCACCACCCCGGAGGGAATATCCTTCGTCACCACGCTGCCGGATCCGATCACCACATCATCCCCGATATGGACGCCCGGATTCACCACCACGTTGGCCCCGATCCACACCCGGCTGCCGATCACCGTTTCGATGCCGTACTCATACCCCTGCGTCCGGGGTTCCGGGTGGATGGGATGCCCGGCGGCGGTAATGGTCACATTGGCGGCAATCATGGTGTTATCCCCGATGATTATGGGCCCGCAGTCCACCATGGTACAGTTGTAACTGGCAAAAAATCCATCACCGATGTGAATATTTTTCCCGTAATCGCAGTAAAACGGCGGAAAAATCTCGATATGCTCCCCCACGCTTCCCATGATCTCCCGGATCAGCCGGTCCTGCTCCTTCAGATCCTCCGGCGGGCAGGTGTTAAACTGACGCAGCCGGATTTTGCAGGCCATCCGCATCTCGGGCAGACCGTCCCGGTAAGCGTGATAGGGCAGGCCCGCCAGCATTTTTTCATGTTCATTCATTTCCTTGTACGATTTGCTCATATAACTTTCTCCTACTTTTACGATAAAATTCCGTTCTCCGCCTGCTGCGGAAGAGCATCCGCGGATTTTCTTGACCGCCAGAGATAATAGGGCACCAGCGGAATTACGGAGGCCACCCACGCCACCGGATCCGCGAAGCATACAGCCGCATAACTCCCCCATCCGGACACAATCCCCACCACCAGGCAGCGTGCCAGCAGCTCCGCCACCCCGGCAAGCATGGGAATCCAGCCATTTCCCATCCCGGAAATCACGTTCCGGTACAGGCAGAGGCTTCCCAGAAACGGATACGCCCAGCCGGACACCCGGAAAAAGGTCTGGGCCGCGTCGATCACCGCCGTCTCCGAAGCGTCCACAAACAGTCGCAGCATATACGGCCCCGCCAGATATACCATGGCGATAGCCGCCACACTCCATACCAGAATCATCCACTGAGCAGTCCGGACACCCTGCCGGATCCGATCCATACGTTTCGCTCCCATATTCTGGCCCACGAACGTTCCCGCCGCCGTGGCCAGAGAAAAGTAAATGATCCAGATAATATTCTGCAGCTTGTTGGCGGCGGAATACCCGGCCATGCAGACGGCTCCGAAGGTATTGACCACGCCCTGCAGAATCACCGTACCGATGCCGGTGATGGAAAACTGCAACCCCATGGGGACGCCCAGCGCCAGAAGCTCTCCCACCCGTTTGCCGGAATACCGGAAATCCGCCCGGGAAAGCCGGAGGATCTCATATTTCTTCCCGATATAAAACAGACAGCAGACCGCGGAAAATCCCTGGGCGATCACCGTGGCCCAGGCGCAGCCCTCCACATCCATGCCAAAGGATACGATGAAAATGATATCCAGCGCCACATTCAGCACAGAGGCCAGCAGCAGAAAATACAACGGCGTCTTCCCGTCTCCCAGCGCCCGCAGGGCAGCGCTAAGAGCATTGTAGGCGCAGGTAGCCAGAAGGCCGCCGTAAATCACCTCCGTATACCGCCAGGTCTGCCCCATCAGCTCCTGCGGCACATTCATCCATCCCAGAATCGTCCGGTTGGCCGCCAGCAAAATGGATGTAAGCACCACAGTCACCACAAAGCTGATTGTCACCGACAGCGCCGCGTAGCGGCGCAGCTCCTCCTTCTTTCCTGCCCCGAAGCTCTGGGACAGCATCACCGCAAATCCGCTGGTGAGGCCGTTGAGCCATCCGGTCACCATAAACATCAACGGTCCCGCGCTCCCGATGGCCGCCAGGGCGTCCACCCCGATAAACTGCCCGGCAATCACCGAATCCGCCACATTGTACAGCTGCTGCAGGATATTTCCCAGAGTCAGCGGGATGGCGAACTTCACCAGCAGCGGCAG
>DVON01000264.1 GCA_018713585.1 Candidatus Pullilachnospira stercoravium
CGGGATTTTCGACTGTCGACCCAGTTCTCTCTGTATCAGCTGGAAGCAAAAAGATTTTTTGAAGAAAATGAAATGGGATGTATTTTCAAAAGTTGATCTCTATTATATAATAACGGAAAGCATGATTTTTACCGGCGGAATTGCAGGATTTTTACTTGCATCCCGCCGGTTGGTTATCTCAATGTCTTGGTATTTCAAGTGAACAGAGTCAACCCCACACAGATAAACAAAGATTAGAAAGGAGAACCCCACATGACTACCAATCGAACATTTTACGTAAGCTCCCAAAACGGCAACGACACAAACCCGGGAGATGCCCCCGATCGTGCTTTTCGAAGCCTGGCGAGAGTCCGCGATATAAACTTCCAGCCGGGAGACCGGCTGCTTCTGGAGCGAGGCTCCGTATTTCAGGGTGAATTCCTTCACCTGACTGCCAGAGGAACCGCGGAGGCGCCCATTCTGGTGGATGCCTACGGTGAAGGCCCGCTGCCGGCGATTCACGCGGCGGGCAGCGGGCTGTGGTATCAGAATTACGGCGGTCATCTGGACAATGTGGTTCACACCTGGAAGGGATATGTATCCTCCGCAGTCCTTCTCTACGATGCGGAATACATCACCCTGCGGAACCTGGAGATCACCAACCACCCGCAGCTTCCGGGCGAACGGTACAACCAGGGAGACCGGATGAACCGGACGGGGGTATCGGTTATCGCGAAGGACTGCGGGACCCTGCACCAGATTGAACTGGATCATCTGTACATTCACCATGTGGAGGGGAATGTTTATGACAAGCATCTGAACAATGGCGGCATTTACATGTCTGTCTCCAGACCGCAGGATGAGGAGAAAACCGGAATCGCCAGATACGACGGCGTTCATATCCATCACTGCCGGGTGGAGGATTGCCGCAGGTGGGGCATGGCCGTGGGTTATACCTACCAGCATGATAAATTTACCACATTGGAGCTACCCGATGAGGTGGTGGAGAAATACGGCTCCACCAATGTTCTCATCGAGCACAATTCGCTGAAAAACATCGGCGGCGACGGAATCACCCCCATGTACTGTTTCCGACCGCTGGTGCAGTATAATGTGTCGGAAAATATTGCCCTGGATATGAACAGCGAAGTGTACACGGAGGCGGGAGAACGGCAGGGAATGACGGCGGCCGCCATGTGGCCCTGGAAATGCAAGACAGCCATTTTCCAGTTCAACGAGGCATATTCCACCTTCTTTAATCAGGATGGAGAGGCCTGGGACGCCGACTCCGGGGACGGAACCATTTATCAGTATAATTACAGCCATGACAATGCCGGCGGATGCATCATGTTCTGTGAGGGAGAAAGTGTCAATAATATTTTCCGGTACAATCTCAGCGTCAACGACGGAACCGGAACCATTACGCCGGTGCGCAATGTGGACGCGCATATATACAATAACACCTTCTACATTCCTGAAGGGGTGCCGTTTATCCGGCCGGGGATGTCAGAGGGAGGTATTCTGGTGGAAAATAATATTTTCCTCTATGCGGGCAGGGAGCCGAAGCGGGAGGAGTGGCATCATCAGACAGAAAAGGCTGTCTACCGCAATAATCTGTACTGCAATTACCAGAATGTTCCCCGGGAAGACGACCAGGCGATAATCGTGGATTCCGCTTCGGAGGTTATAGTCAAACCTGGCAGCGGACCGGTCAGGGCAGGGGAAGAAACCAACAGCCGGGAGGAAAAAACCACAGTTTTTGACGGCTGCCGTCTGTGTAAGGATTCTCCGGCCAGGGGAAGGGGAAAAACAATCGAAAATAACGGCGGAAAGGACTTTTTCGGTAATCTTCTGGGAGAAAAAAAGGATTTGGGTGCCTGCTGACGGACCGGTTTTGCGGACCTGACCGGCTTTGGGAAAATACTTGCCGGATACCTTGACATCCCTTTTTTACAGCTTTATAATTTATTCCATAACAGTTTTCGGAATTGGCGGGAGAACAGGTGCAAAACCAACGTCAGGCTTGCTTTTGGAGCGGATTTTGCACCTGTTTTCCTATCGCGGGGAAGTCTGTTATGAGAATCCGATGGACAAGAAACGGTGCCATATGACATCGATGGTTCTGTACATCTGAAAAAAGAGGAGATTACCAATGAAAAAAGGAAACATGTCAAAAAAGAAAAAGGTCCTTCTCATTGTCCTTGCTGTTGTGCTGGTGGTGATTATCGGGGCTGCCGCTGCAGTTTACGCGATTACCCACAGCCTGTACAGCTCCAGTAATTACACGGCGGACAGTGACGCCATGAAAGGCTATACCAATACGGGAGAAGAGGTGGATGAGATTTCTCCGGAAGAGTCTCAGGGAGAGGCAATCACAGATGAGGAGCAGCAGCAGCTGGAAGCGCAGATGAAGGAATTTTCCGAGGCGGAGCCGGTGACCAATGACGGTGATGTTTATAATGTGTTGCTGGTGGGTGTGGACCGGAGAGATACTTCCTGGGCCGGAAATTCCGATACCATGATTCTTATGTCCCTGAACTATGAGAAAAAGCAGATCAGTATGATCTCTCTGATGCGGGATACCTATGTGGACATTCCGGGCATTGGCATGCGCAAGCTGAACGCGGCTCATGCTAACGGAGCGGGTCCGCTGCTTCTGGAGACGGTGACACAGAATTATAAGATTCAGGTAGACCGGTATGTGTCGGTGGATTTTAACAGTCTCATTGATATCATTGACAAGATTGGCGGTGTGGAGCTGACTCTTTCCTCTGAGGAAGTGCGGGTCGCCAACAATTATATCAAGGAAATGTGCAATCTGAGAGATCTGGATCCTACCAGTTACTTCTTTATTCAGGAAGGAACCAAGAATTGTTCCGGTATTCAGGCGGTGGCTTATGCCCGGATCCGTTATGTGGGAAACGCGGATTATGAGCGGACGGAACGGCAGCGGACCGTGCTGACGAAGATTATGGAAAAGCTGAAGGATATGAGTGTCACTGAGCTGTATGGTTTTGCGCAGGATGTGCTGCCGTTGGTAACGCACAATATTCCGGAATCGGAGATGTGGAATCTGCTGTCCAAGGCGCCTGAGCTGTTCCAGTATACGCTGGTGAAAGACAGAATTCCCTATGACGGTATGTACCGGGTGATCTATGTGAATCGCCAGGATATGCTGGTGCCGGACTGGGAGGAAACCATAGCGAAGCTGAAGGAGACTCTCTACTAAGATAAAAAATACAAGGGATGGAATGTGATGAAACGATTATTGATACTGGGGGCCGGAGGATTCGGCCATATGATTCAGGAAACCGCCGGACTGCTGGGTTATGAGGAGGCTGTTTTTCTGGATGACGCGGTTAAGGGCGCGGATATCGTGGGAAAGTGCTGTGATTACCGTGCGTTCGTGGAAGAATATGATACGGCGGTGGCAGCCCTGGGAGACAACGGTATGCGTCTGTACTGGACGGAGAAGCTTCTGGAGGCCGGTTACCATGTGCCGGCTATCATCCACCCTTCCGCGGTTGTGAGTCCCAGCGCGAAAATCGGCGCGGGCAGTTTTATCATGCAGCGCGCCGTGGTAAATACCCATACCGTCATCGAGCATGGGGTGTTGGTAAACAGCGGCGCGGTGGTGGACCATGATTCCCATGTGGCCTGCGGGGCACATATCGGTCTGGGCAGTGTGGTGAAGGCCAACTGTACCATTGCTTCCAAACGGAAGGTAGAGGCAGGGGAAGTGATTTTCTCCACCAGAAGAAAAATCGACGGAGTCAATGACCGGAATCTGGAGGATGCCATCTATGCTTTTGGATTCGGACCGCAGTGCAGCTATGTGAAGCCTTTTGGCGCGGGGCATATCAATGAAACGTATGCGGTCTATATGCCTGGAGAGGATGGGGATGAACTGTCCTATGTGCTGCAGCGGGTCAACAGTAATGTTTTCAAAGATCCTGCTGGCGTGATGGAGAATATTTTCGGCATCACGGAGTACATGCGTGATGTGATCCGCCAGGAAGGCGGGGATCCGGACCGGGAGACGCTTTCCTATATTAAGACCAAAAGCGGGGCCACCTATTTTGAAGACAGCGAAGGGGAACCGTGGAGATGTTATAATTTCATCGCGGATTCTGTATGTTATCAGCTGGTGGAAGATCCGGAGCAGTTTTATCAGTCCGGCAGCAGTTTTGGCCATTTCCTGAAGCAGCTGATCAATTATCCGGCCTCCAGTCTGAAGGAGACGATTCCTGATTTTCACAATACGGTGAAACGGTTTGATGCTTTTCAGGTGGCTTTGGAGAGAGATCTGAAGAACCGGGCTGTCACCTGCCGGCCGGAGATCGATTTTGTGCTGGCCCGCAGGGATGACTGCGCAGTCCTGGTGAAGCAGCAGGAGGACGGAACGCTTCCGCTGCGCGTGACCCATAACGACACGAAGCTGAACAACATCCTTTTTGACGGTGAGACGGGAAAAGGACTCTGCATCATTGATCTGGATACCATTATGCCAGGTTTGGCTGCCAACGATTTCGGCGATTCCATTCGTTTTGGAGCAGCTACCGCAGAGGAGGATGAGCGGGATCTGGACAAAATGCATTTTGACATTGGCCTCTATGAACTGTATGTGAAGGGCTATCTGGAGTCCGCCGGAGAGGTGCTGACGGAGGCGGAGATCGAAAGTCTGCCCTGGGGTGCCCGGCTGATGACTCTGGAGTGCGGTATCCGGTTCCTGACAGATTATCTGCAGGGGGATACATACTTTAAAACGGATTATCCGGAACATAATCTGATCCGTACCAGAACCCAGTTCCGTCTGGTAGACGAGATGGAGCAGCAGTTTGAGAGGATGCAGGAAATCGTGCGGGAGTACGCAAATAGAACAATGTGCAGATAAGCATTAAATAAAGCTGTCGGAATTCGCGGGTTCCGGCAGTTTTTTTGATGTGGTCTCTTGCGAAAGACAGTTTTATACAGCTTCCGGTAAAACACAGGGAAAAGGGAGGCATCTATGACAGTTTTACAATATCGCTGACTTCACAGTGCAGGATCTGGCACAGACGCTCCAGGGTAACCACCGTCACATTTTCATTGTGGCGCAGTTTGTGTATAGTGGCTTTTCCAAAGTGATGTTTCTCAATCAACTGATATGTAGAAATATTTCTGGATTTCATGGTCTCCCATAATGGAGAATAGTCTATCATAGTAGTTCACCTCGTTTACTAACACTATTTTAGTATAAGTTATTGCGACAGAAAAGAAAATGTTCCAGATGATGGGTAGAAATTTGGAACATTCGGAAAATACAGGAATTTACAGTGCAGTTGCTAAGGCAGAAAAATAATTATGATAGAATATGGAAAAGATTTGAAAGCAGGACGGATTTTCAGAATATAGAAAAACGGTGCCCGGAAGGGGCACCGCAGAACAAACGGGAAATCAGAAGGATTTATCTTAGAAATCCCCGTTTCAGAAAATGTACTACGGGAACATAGGCTTTGCGGCAGCGTCTGGCCGCGCGGCGGCGGAAGCGGGCCACCGGGGAGAGCTGCTCCGGGTCGATGTCCCAGGAAGGATTTTTGGAGCGGCCATGCAGCAGCGGCCGGGCCAGACGGCGGTTGAAAAACTCGATCATGGGTCCCATCAGGAACGCGGTGATCACTGTTCCTGCTCCGATAAAGGAGAACACAGCGGTAAATTCACCGCCGCCCAGCAGAAACAGTGTCAGCCCCAGAGCCACACAGATCAGGTCACTGACCGTTCTGCAAACCCTGAAGGAAGCGATTTTCCAGACGTTGGCAGCGATCAGGGAGACAGCGTCATAGGTGGAGACGCCCAGGTCAGCCGTAAAATACAGCGA
>DVON01000265.1 GCA_018713585.1 Candidatus Pullilachnospira stercoravium
TTTTAGGCATAAAAAAAAGACCTACTTCCATGTCGCTTTCTAACTATAGCACGGCCGGCATAAAAAGTCAACATTTTCTAATTGAGATTCCTTACCGTCTGTGATAAATTGGACTTAACAGTTGATATTCCGGGATAAACGGCATATTTCAGGGATATTATCCCGCAAAAAGAGTCAAAAAACAAACGGAAAGGCGGATTATACATATGAAAAGAACATACCACCCCAGCAAACCCCGCGGCAACCCATCTGCCCGGCTGAATATCGCCGTACTGGCCTGTCTGTTTCTTCTGATCATCTGGGGGATTTTCCTGGTCAGAAACAAACTGCTGTACAATGCCTACGATATGGGAACCCGTCTGGCAAACAGCTATGCCAGTGAAGAAGAAGACCGGCTTGCTGTCTATGAACTGTTTCTGGATCTGGGATCCGTCAATATCAGCGAACGGATTGAAGCCGGCGCAGACGAAGAGTTTCTGCAACGATGGCTGGCCCGTTATTCCGCCCATCTTTCCCAGATACTGGGTACAAGCGTCTTCGATCCCTACGCTGTCATCAACGGACAAATCATAGCCGCTGACCCCTGGGAAGGTGACGCTTCCTATAATTATGAGGAATCCGAATGGTATCAGCAGGCCCTGGCGGCAAATGGATCTTTCATTTTTACCGATGCCTATACCGACGCTGTCACCGGTAAGCAGATTATTACTCTTGCCCGGGAGCTGGACACAGATGGAGACGTACTTGCTTTTGATATCCTTCTGGAAAACTTTCATTCAAAGAAAAGCCAGTCTGATCTTCCCGCAGGAAGTTCCTACTACCTTTTTGACCCGAACGGATCGCTTCTATATATGTTCAGTCATCTGGATCTTTCCGATTCAGACAGCCAGGTTTACGTAAAGCAGCTGTTTCAGGAAGTATCCGGCGGCGGACTGGACAATTATGCCTCCACCATCCGCGGACTGGATGGCCGGAACCGGGGCGTCTATTATGCCATCACGGACAACGGATGGTATTCGGTAATTACCATGCCTGTGGGAGCCATTTTGTATGAACAGTATAATTCCACCCTGGTGATTCTCGGCGTGCTGGCTTTCGTGCTGGTGGCTATCGTGGTTGCCATCACTATCCGCACCACTATCAGCGACCGGAAAGCCCGTCATGCCAATGATACCCTGCAGGTTCTTGGCGATACTTATTACGCCATCTACCGGATCAACTGCCTGTCGGAAACCTATGAATCCATCAAATCTTCTGAGGATGTCCGGCCTCTCCTGGGAAAGACCGGAAGCTATCGCCATTTGATGGATGTTCTGAAAAACTGTGTCGATCAGAAAACGTATCAGGAATTTGAGCAGAGCTTTTCCGTGGACAATATCCGCAAGCTGACAGCTCAGGGGGTTCATGAATTCGGCGGAGACTATCAGAGATCCTTCGGCGGAACGTTTAAATGGGTAAGTATTAAAATCATCCGCAATCAGTCCCTGCCTTCCGATGAGGTAATCATGTGCTTCCGGGAGATTGACGCGGAAAAGCACCGGGATATGCAGCGCTATATCCTTCTGGAAAACGCGCTTAACACAGCCCGGCAGGCGGCAAAAAATAAAAACTCCTTTTTCAGCAGCGTTTCCCACGATATGCGGACGCCGCTGAATGCGGTTATCGGCCTGGCGGATCTGGCATGCAGAGAGGATTCCATACCCGATAAAGTCCGGGATTATCTTGAAAAGATCCGCCATTCCGGCAAGCAGCTTCTGACCCTGGTCAATGATATTCTGGATATGTCCCGTATCGAACACGGAGAAAAAACAGAGCTGGACTATGCGCCCATGGACTTGTACAAATGCGTGGAAGACTGCGTATCCATGTTTCGGGAGCAGGCGGCTCAGGAGGGCAAAACTCTTGAAATTACCGCTGACGGCAGTGATTACTCTGTTATGTGCGATCAGTTCCGCCTCAGCCAGGTATTGAACAATCTGATCTCCAATGCCATGAAATACAGCATGGCCCAGTCAGTAATCACGGTATCTGTAGCCAGAACTGCGGTCCAGAAAAACATGGGCAAATATCAAATTATGATAAAGGATACCGGCATCGGCATGTCCGAGGAATTCCTGGAACATATTTTTGAACCCTTTGCCCGTGAGACCATGTTTGCCCCTGTGAGCATCACCGGCACCGGTCTGGGTATGCCGATAGTAAAAAGCCTGGTACAGCAGATGAGCGGCGAAATTCATATAAGCAGCCAGCTGGGGAAGGGCACCACCGTAACCATAATTCTGCCCCTCCAGATGACAGATACTCCCGTAGGAATCCAGGAAGCGGCGGCATCGGTTTCGGAGGAGCCGTCCATGTTTCTGGAAGGGCGGAAAATTCTTGTGGCAGAAGACAATATGATCAACATGGAAATCGCCACCGAATATCTGAAGATGCAGGGCGCGCAGGTACTGCAGGCCTGGAACGGCCAGGAAGCAGTGGACATTTTCTCCTCCCTGGAGCCCCAAAGTCTGGATGCTATCCTTATGGATATGCAGATGCCGCAGATGGACGGCTGTACAGCCAGCCAGCTCATCCGCCAGATGGACCGGCCGGATGCCGGAACAATCCCTATCATTGCCGTAACCGCCAATGCTTTTGCGGAGGATATCGCCAAAACCACCCGGGCCGGCATGGATGCCCATATCTCCAAACCTCTGGATATGCGGGATCTTATGGAAGTGCTGAAAAAATACATACGGTAATGCAGAAAGATCCGCCGCGGTCAGTAATTGCCGCTGCGGATCTTATCCGAACAGTTATCAAGAGCCTCCAGAAGATCCGGATTAAAACAGCCGCATTGGCCATCCCGGATCATAGCGGCAGCCTCGTCAAAAGGAATTGCCGGTTTGTATACTCTCTTGTTGGTAAGGGCATCCACCACATCCGCAATGGATACCACCTGTGCCCATATGGGAATCTCATCACCTTTAAGATGATCCGGATATCCCTTTCCATCCCACCTCTCATGATGATAACGGCAGATTTCGTAGGCATAATGGTAGAGATCCTTTTCTTTGTACTGGGGAATCAGCTCCAGAATCTCGCTTCCCTTAACTGTATGTGTTTTCATAATTTCAAATTCTTCGCTGGTCAGTTTCCCCGGCTTGTTGAGAATCGCGTCGCTGATAGATATCTTCCCCACATCGTGCATGATGGCAGCCAGAGATATCTCCTCTATTTGTTCATCGGTAAACTGGTAGTCTGATTTTCCGGTTCTTTTCAGTTCCTCTAAAAAAAGTCCCGTCAGTCTCCGGATACGCTTCACATGGGAACCGGACTCCCCGCTTCGGAATTCAATGGCCGTGGAAAGCGTCTCGATAATAGCCTGGTTCAGCTCAAGAATCTCCCGCTCCTGCTGCCGGATCTGATCGCTCTGTACCTGTACCTTCCGGTTCAGCTTTCTTCTGGCCCGGAAAAGTTCCATCACGCTTTCTACCCTTTTTTTCACAAAATAAGGGACGATAGGTTTCTCGATAATATCCATCACGCCCAGGTTATAGCCTCGCCGCATACTGGCATCCGATGTATCCGCCGTAATAAGGAATACCGGTATTTCTCCCGCCAGACCGCTTTTATGCAGCATTTCCAGAAATTCAAAGCCATCCATCACGGGCATCACAATATCCAGCAGCACCGCGGAAATACGATTGGCCGGATTCAGCACATATTCCAGCGCCTGCTTTCCATTCTCCGCCTCCATGATCCGGCAGCTGTCCTTGAAGGTTTCGCAGAGCACCGCCCGGTTGATCTCCATGTCATCTACGATCAGAATCGTTTCTCTTCCACTCATTTTTTATCCCTCAAGTATTTTTTTTACTCTTGCATACTCTGCCGCGAATGATTCATAAAGCGAATCCACTTCCTGAAAGCTTTGCCGGCGGACCGCCTGCACCAGCGCGTCGCTTCCGGCACGAAGCGTTTCCAGTCCCAGATTTGCCGCTACTCCTTTCAGCGTATGCGCGCTTCTCTCTACCTCGGGATAATTTTTCTGCCGCACTGCCTCCGCCAACGCATCCGCCGTGGGATCCTGAGGGAATTTTTTCAGAAATCGGGCATAAAGCTCCACATTCCCCCCGAATCTCTGCACCGCCGGTTCCAGATTCTCGCCCAGCGCAGCAGCCGTTTTTTCAATATATGACATACTCATTTTATCCACACCTGCCTTTCTATTTTTAATTTTTTCCTTTTCATCCTGTTTTTATTATATAGGATGAACCCTGTCATTTCAAGGCTCATCCCGACAGCCGTTTTTATTCCTCTTTTTTCTGATTTTACGTCATAAAAATCCGTTTCTCCAATAGACAAATTTTTCTCCGGGGAGTATACTTTACTGCGATAGAGAAAAATATGTTCCGCCGTTTCAAACGGCTTGCGAAATGAAAAGGAAGGACACTACACCATGACAAAAGATATGACTGAGGGAAAACCGCTGCAGCTGATCCTGCGCTTCTCCATCCCGCTGATTTTCGGGAATCTGTTTCAGCAGATGTACAACATGGCGGATACCATCATTGTGGGGCAAACCCTAGGTCTGGAGGCACTGACTGCCGTTGGATCCACCAACTCGCTGAACTTTCTGATTATCGGGTTCACCACCGGCACCTGCAGCGGGCTTGCCATACCGGTAGCTCAGCGGTTCGGAGCGAAGGATTTCAGGAAAATGCGGGAATTTACCGCCAATGCCGCCTGGCTGGCCATTATCCTGGCCTTCGTTCTGACGCTGCTGACCACCACCTTGTGCCGGGTGATTCTGGAAGCGATGCACACCCCGGCAAATATTTTTCAGGATGCTTATGACTATTTTTTCATTATCTGTCTGGGGATCCCGTTTACCTTCCTTTATAATACCTCCTCCGGCATCATCCGCTCCATGGGAGATTCCAAAACGCCATTTTATTTTCTGGTGCTGTCCACCATCCTGAATATCGTTCTGGATCTGGCGTTGATTCTGATCTTTCATATGGGCGTGGCAGGCGCTGCCTGGGCCACCATTTTCTCACAGGGTGTCTCAGGATTTGCCTGTCTGATCTACATGAGAAAGAAATATGAAATTCTCAGAATGACCCGCGAAGAAATGCGTCCGCAGCTATACTGCCAGAAAATTCTTCTGATGGATTCCATACCCATGGGGCTGCAGTTTTCCATCACGGCCATCGGAAGCATCATGATGCAGAGCGCTGTCAATGCTCTTGACGCCGTGTATGTATCCGCTTTCGCCGCGGCCACCAAAGTCAAACAGCTGGCCATGTGTCCCTATGACGCCATAGCTTCTGCCTGCGCCACTTTCGGCGGTCAGAACATGGGTGCCGGAAAAAATGAACGGATTGCCAAAGGTTTGCTTAGCGGAATTTTCATCGGTCTGATTTACTCGGTATTCATCGGAATCGTCCTTGTAACAAATGGTTCTACCATTTCCTGGCTTTTCGTGGATCGAAGCGAGACTCAGGTTCTTGATGCCGTACAGCAGTTCCTTACCTTTTCCGGATTTTTCTACTGGCTTCTTCCTATTCTGGGCTGTACCCGGATGACGATTCAGGGGCTGGGGTTCGGCGCGGTTGCCATCTTTGCCGGCTGCAGTGAACTGGCAGCCAGGGGGCTGATGTCCCTGTTTGCCATTCCCGCATTTGGCTATACGGCTGTCTGTGTGACAGATCAGACCGCCTGGCTGGCCGCCACGATCATGGTGGTGATCATTTTCAGCAGAATCAATCGCAGACTCACAGGAAAGAAACGTATTTAACGTTCTTCCATACGCTCCAGAGCATAAAGGGCGGCCCCCGCGGCTCCCACAATTTCCGGTTCCGGGCAGATATACAGAGGCGCTCCGATTTTCTCCTCCACTGCCCGGACCACGCCTGGATTCTTTGCCACTCCTCCGGTCATCATAAAATCCGGTTCCATGCCTGCGCGGCGCAGCAGAGAAAAAGACTTGTTGGCAATGGCGTGGCAGACGCCATCGGCAATGTCCGCTTTTTCCTTATTGTTGGCAATCAGGGAAATCACCTCCGATTCAGCAAACACGGAACACATACTGGTAATCTCGATTTTTTCCGTGGACGTAAGAGCAATGGCGCCCAGCTCATCAATGGATATTTCCAGAGTACGGGCAATCATCTCCAGAAAACGTCCGGTGCCGGCCGCGCATTTGTCATTCATAACAAAGTCCTGTACTTCTCCTTTTTCATTGAGACGGATCGCCTTGCTGTCCTGCCCCCCGATATCCAGAATTGTACGGATCTTCGGATTGAAGTAGTGGGCGCCTTTGCCGTGACAGCTGATTTCCGTCACATTTTCATCCGCGTAGGAAATGCTGACCCGGCCGTATCCTGTGGAAACAATCCAGGAAATATCTTCCTTCGTCAGTTTCGCCTTCTCCAGCACATCCTCCAGCACCCGGGCAGCGCTTTCTCCCGCTTTGGCTCCGGTACGTACCACGGAAAAGGCCACGATTTCCCGGCTCTGGTTCATAATTACCGCGTTGGTGGATGTGGAACCGCTGTCAACTCCCATTACATACATCTCTCCGTTTTCCTCCTTCTTTCTGACAGGCTGCTTTTTCCCCGCCTGCAGGGATTCCAGAAACGCCTCGATTCTGGTCAATACCTGTCCGTAGCTCTGTCTGGTATAATCCGTCTCCAGCAAAAGCATCGGCCTCTTAAGCCATCCCTTCAGCCAGGCATACTCATAAGCATAGTTGTCGCAGAACTGCACCGTATGGTAAATGATTCCGTCCGCGCTGTCCGCATACCTGCGGATCAGTTCATCCCGGTTGGCCGCCTGCTCCATCCGCATACACGGGAACTGGCCCAGCAGTCCCCGGACGTAGCCGGTCATCACCGCGTCCTTCTCCACCAGGATTTTCCGTGCCACACCGGTACAGGTCAGATCGAAGGCCACATTGACGTTTTTCGCCCGGAGAATTTCCTTAATGCTCTCATTGGCCCGGGCACCCAGGATCCCAATGTTCAGAGTTCCCTTCCGGACAGACACCTGTCCGTTCTCTGCCTTCTTTTTCTTCAGAAATTCCGCGAAACCCGCTTCCTCAAAATGTTTTCCGGAAAATTTCTCATACGCCCGGATCATATCCCGGATCCGCTGCTCATAGAGAACAATTCCCGCGTCTTTGGTAATCCGGGGTGTATCCAGCATATAAATAAACCGGTCCGGATATTCCTCCTTCAGCACATCGTACAGCCGACGGATGCTGTCGCAGCAGGTGGTAAGGATCACTCCCTCATAATCCCCCTGTATCACGTCCTCCAGCACTCCTTTGGCAAAACTGCAGATATTGGGGTGCATCCTCATATCCGCCTGCCCGAAGCTGGCCACGTCCGGTTCGATTCTCTTCATCTCCACCCCCATAGCCTCGAACACTTCAATGGGGGCATATTTGCAGATATATCCTAACATGCCTTCGACTCCTCTTCCTGCTGTATCATTTCCAGAAATGCCTCCAGACGGGTTTTGATCTGCCCGTCATGGCTGTTTCTTCTGTCGATGCCGTCCCCGTCCAGAATCAGCATGGGGATTCCCTTCTTCTGCATCCGTTCTTTCAGAAGAACGCTGCCGCCGGAGGACTGCTTGCAGCCCCAGTGGCAGAACTGGATCACCGCGTCCGGGCGCAGGTGATCCGTCAGCCGTTCCACCATATCTGCCTTGTGTGAGTAAGAGCCATTGTACAGATTATGAATAATCTTCCGGGCCAGCGCATGGAAGGGGCGCCGGGTATCCAGCTCTTCCATATAATCCAGGATAATATCGCTGGCAATGATCTGACACTCTTTGCTTTCATTAAAATAATGCTGCAGGCTTTCCTGATAGAAGGGCAGCAGATGAATCCAGAGGATTTTCTTGCCCTCAAATCTGGGATAGGTCCGGATGTCCTCGATCATGAAATGGATCAGATCCAGAAATTCCCTGGTACCGATCTTCAGGTGCATGCCCATCATCAGGTACAGATGGCTGATCAGCGCCCCCGGATAATAATGTTCGCTCTGCAGTTCAAAAAAGCGCACCAGCGCTTTCCTGGTCTCATTTTCAATGCGGAGGCTTTCCTGAAGCTTCTCCTCCTCAAATTTTTTGCCGAACCTCTGCTCCAGCTGGCGGGCAAACTCCTTCAGCTGGTCTGCCAGATACTCCACGGAAGCCTCATCATCGCCGTAGGGGATATCCAGGAAGGTGAAGGGCACGCCTTTTTTCTTGTCCAGATACCGGAAGGTATTCAGGTTTCCGTCACAGGACAGGGAGGTGGTCACCGCATACTCCGGCACCGGCACGGCGCCGCTGTCAATGGCTCCCACAAAAGTTTTGTGATAGGAACAGAGCGTGGGAGCAATGCCCTCGTTCTGCGCGTAATCAATAAAATAATCTTCCAGATGATAACCGCTGAAATAGCAGGACAGCGTTTCGATGGACAGCGTATTCAGCCCGAAACACTGAATGATCTCGCAGGGGGCAAAGATATTCCCCCAGATATAGCTGCCCCTGCGGGCCAGGGAATCCGCCACCAGAGACATCATCATCGTCTCCAGCTTCTGGTACCCTTTCGCAAGGCCCTGGGTGGGCAGCAGCCGGGTTCTCAGCTTGTTGGCCTTGAATCCCAGCAGAATCTTGTCCCAGGTCTCGCCCGGATGTTCGATAGTCTGGTTTTTTACATAGTCAATATATTTATCCGCAATCCACATATGCGCTCCTTTCCTTGTTCTCTGGCCGAATGGCCATAAAGGGATCCTGAAAAGGGGGTCCTTATTCGTTGGCCGTATGGCCGGAACGTAATAAAGTTTAGCGCAAAGTATCTTTTTTTGCAAGTCCCCGGCATGCTCGATGAATTTGGCCGCCGCCACCCCGAAGGGCTGTTTCCGCCTCCAGGCCAGCACGCTGGTGGCCGTGAGACTGGGACGCAGCGGACGGCAGACTACCTTTCTTTCATCGTAGAAGGACAGAGATCCTCTGATGTTGATGGAATACGCCAGCTGCCGGCTGGCCATCACTGAGCTGGCCGCGGGGAGGTTGGCGGTGAACAGTACGTTCAGATCGTCAAACCACTGGCCGAACCAGCTGGCCAGCTGGCTCCGCACATCCAGCCTCCGGGGCAGAATCAGCGGCACATCCGCC
>DVON01000266.1 GCA_018713585.1 Candidatus Pullilachnospira stercoravium
CTTTCTTAAACCTTCTGGAAAAATAAAATTCTGAATATCCGATTGCCCTGGAAATCTCAGCTGTCGTCAGAGGATCCTTCAAATGCAGTTCAATATATTTTAGGCTCTCTGTAATTAGTAATGCTGTTTCCATACTCATCACCCCTATATTCCACGTGGTACTTATAATATATCCCATGATATCAGTATTTTCTTTTCCTGGATTGCCTTTTGGAAAATCAATATCTTTCTCATGACATCCCCAGAATCTTCTATTATAATTGCATGCAGGAGACAACAAAAACCGGGGAAATGATTCGTAGAGTTCCCTGAAACTCCAGATAAATCCTCCGTCGGTTTAAAAAATCCGGCGCGGGACTTATCCTTATAGCAGGAGGTGAAGGAAATGAACGCAGACAAATTTGGTGCTTTTATAGCAGCTTGCCGGAAAGAACAGCATATGACGCAACTGGAACTGGCGCAGAAGCTTCAGGTGACAGATAAGGCCGTCAGCCGCTGGGAACGCGGAAAGGGGTTTCCGGATATCAGTATGCTGATTCCGTTGTCCGAAGCTTTGGAAATCACCGTCACAGAACTGATGCGTTCCGAAAAGATGGAAAAAAGAGAGGAGCATTTTTCAAGGGAAGAAGTAGAAAGCATGATGGCTGATATGGCCGAGATGGAAGGGAAAAACAGACGGGAAAACCGGATCATCGCGGGAATCGCCAACCCGGTTGTGATTCTCGTGACTCTGGCGGCGGTTTTATCCGGCCGCACCAGTCTCCTTGTGGGGCTGATGCTCGGCTGTGCCGTAGCTCTGATTATCATCGGAATCTGCATGTCCGCTATGGATCAGAAAAACCGCGACAGCCGAAGAGCCTATGGACTTCTTATGCTTTTGGGTACAGGAGGAACTTTCCTGTTTCTGTATCTGCTGGGAATCGACAGCAGCCTGCTTCTGGGCGCACTGTTCCTCCTGTTCTGCGTGATGGTAGGGGTGATGAGCAGATAGCTGCATGGCTTCGCGTTTTCCGGGGATCCGGCAAAAAGGCATTGGTGCCCGGCAATTAGCGAAGCCGGATTCCGTAGATTTTGTTTGCCCGGATGCCAACCACAGCCATATCATTATATACGGCCGGAGACGCCTCGATGACGCCGTCGCTGAGTCTCAGCTGATATCGTTCTTCACCGGTCTGTCCATCAATAAGATACATGTTTCCATCGCTGCTGCAATAAATCACATTGCCCTCCCCGTCCTGATTATATACGCAGACGGGAGAGGACCAGGCATAGCCGGATTCATGTTCCCAAATTACACTGCCGGTTTCTTTGTCCAGGCAGGCAAGAACACCCTGGGAAGCATCCCCTGTCCGGGAAATGGTACAGTAAATGTAATCGTCCAGCTGTTCTTTTCCCGGCGCGATGGTTGACTGCACGCCTCCGGACACATCAGCCACCGAATAACATTCATATTCCGTCTGCCACACTATACTGCCGTCCTGCGCATTGATCTTGAAAACAGGCACAGGTGCCGTGGAATCGCTCCGCCATCCCAGGTGGAAGGAAGGAGCAATATACAGATACAGGCGGCCATCCTCCACGGAAAGAACCGGAGAGCCATTGGTATCGTCCAAAGTATCCTGAACCCATACCAGTTCCAGAGTATTCAAATCAAGACACATCAGATTTCCGCCATTGTCGGCAACGAACAGATACCCTTCATAGGCTGCAGCGCTGCTTTCCATTCCCAGCCAATATTCCGTTCCTGTGGTTCGTGTACCCATATACTTCCACTTTACTATCCGGTCCGGACTGACAGAAAGGGTACCTGCCGTCTCATCATAACCGGTGTTTAAATGAATCAGATACAAAATCCCACTTTCTCCGGGGTATATCAGTGTATCCGTCTCTGCATCCACCAGAGGAGAAGAATCAAAGAAATAACAACGCCTGTCAGCAAAGGAATCATCATTTCCAAAGGTATACAGGATGCTGCCGTCCAAAAGACTGATCACAAAGACCCGCGCGCTGCCCTGGCTGCCGGTATATCCGGCTCCCACATACAGAATGGGATAGCCCCGGGGATCCAGCGCACCGGCGCCCTTAAAGGTAAATCCCAGATCCAGGACATCCCTGGTTGCCTTTCCCGTTTCCAGCTCCACAAAATACACACATCCGTCCAGAGACGCATAGATCACCTCCGTCAGCTGCTCCTGCTGCTTCGCCCAGTCGTACATGTTCATATGCTGCCGGAGTTCTCTGGTCCAGGAAGTAATCAGCGGCTGGCCGGTCCATCCATTTCCATTCCATGCCTTTCCATTATAAGTCAGGGTTCCCGTGGACTGGGTCCACTGACTTTCCAGCGTATACCGGGTCATATTCGCCAGCCCATAGGCCGATCCGCTACGGAAATTATTACCCCTGAACGTAATCACTCCATCCATTTCCGTATATTCGGAACCGTTTCCGAAGGATATGGGATTTTCCGCAGTATATGCGGTTCCGTCGGAAAGGATTTCATCATTAACCTGAACCGCTGTGGAGGCTATGAGCCTGGAAGGCTCCGTCTCTTCCGTACATCCCGGCAAAAAAGCAATCGATTCCGTCTCCTCCGGCTCCAGAATCTGCGGGGCGACGGAATTTTCCCCCTGTATGGTATTCTCTGTCTGTTCTTTATGGCTGAGCGTCTGAATCCCCAGCAGCGTCAAAAGCGCCGCCAGCACCACCGCTTCCCCCGCAAATACAGCGGCACGGATACGGCTGCTCATTTTTTCTCTGTTTTTTTCCACCATATCCCGCAGCCGCCTGACAGCGGTATCCGGCCTCATTTTTTTTGCGTTTCCCACTTTGTTCTTTTTCATATTTCATCCTCTGTACTATGGCAGAAATTTATCCCCCCGGAGACAGCCTGCCCTTTCCCACTCATCGTACCACAAAACACACAGAAAAGGAACCCGTTCGCAACTTCTTGCAGCATGGAGGCAACGGCGATATAATATATAAAATTATTTGAGTTGGGGGAACTGCATTGTAATGAAAGAAACCATAGAAAACCACAGAAAACGAATTGCGGACATTATCGATGTCCGGGCCGGCAGAGATCGAGCCGGTCGTATTTATGACTTTCTCTATCTGTTTGTAATTATTCTCAACCTCACGGTAAGCATAATGCTGACCTACGAAAATATCCGGGTACGCCATGCCGGGCTGCTTCTGACATTAGAACGCGGCACCGTCATCATCTTCTGTATGGATTATTTTCTCAGGATCTGGACGGCAAGATATCAGCATCCGGAAGTAAATGAGACCAGAGCAATCCGAAAATATATCTGTTCCTTCACCGGAATTGTTGATCTCCTGTCTTTTCTTCCGTACTTCCTTCCGATCTTTTTCCCATCGGGAACGGTGGCGTTCCGCATGCTGCGTGTTATGAGAGTTTTCCGGCTGTTCCGGATCAATGCCTACTACGATTCCTTCAAGCTGATTACAGATGTCCTCTCGAGCAAAAAGCAGCAGCTCTTTTCCTCTGTGTTCACTATTCTGATACTGATGCTGGCTTCCAGCCTTTGTATGTATAGTCTTGAACACGAGGCGCAACCGGATGTATTCACCAACGCTTTTTCCGGAATCTGGTGGGCCGCCTCCACACTGCTGACCGTGGGGTACGGCGATATTTATCCCATCACCACCCTCGGAAAAATGTTCGGCATTTTTATCACGTTCCTGGGAGTCGGAATGGTTGCCATCCCAACTGGTATCATTTCCGCCGGATTTGTGGATCAGTATTCCCGAATTAAGCGAATGAGCGAATATGGCCGGGAGTCGGATGTTCATTTTATCAAAATCCACCTGACAGAGAGGGATCCCTGGGTAAACCGGAGCATCGCCCAGCTCCATCTGCCCGAACGGGTCATTGTGGCAGTGATAAAAAGAAACAGCCGAATCCTGGTTCCCCGCGGAAATATGATTCTGCGCGCGGATGATATCATGGTACTTGGCGCAGAGTCTTTTGCGGACAATGAACACATCCGCCTGAAGGAAATCGTCCTCCAGAAAAGCAATCCCTGGGTAGGACGCCATATACGGGATCTGAATATCTCCCGGCAGTCCATCATCGTCCTGGTGAAACGCCGGAAGAAAGTACTGATCCCCAATGGAAACATGGTTCTCCGGGAAGGTGATATGGTCCTCCTCTATACGCAGAGTTTCTTTGCGGACGCAAATGAAATCGACATCTGACGTATAACCTTTATCTGTCCCATTTGTCGCAGAGACTGTTGATCTGCCCGATAAATTTAGCCAGATCTTTGTTAGCTCCGCCCTCATTATGCCGGATTACCGTCATCAGCCGCTGCCCAGCTGCCACCAGGCGCTGATATACACTGGAGGGTTTCAGCTGTTTGGCGGTCTGTGCCTGTACCCGGATACCTTCAGCCTTCAGCACAAAGCGTTCCTCTTTCAGATCATAGATAGTTCCGCTGTAAGGCGCCATAGCCTCATACTGAAGTTCACCCTGCAGTCTTGCGGCAAATTCTTCACAGGATGTTTCTTCCCCATGGCAGACAAAAACCTGTCTTGGTTTTTCCTCGAAGGCGGCCGCCCACTGCATCAGCCCTTCGCAGTCCGCATGGCCGCTGACACCGGGAAGTACTTTAATCTCAGCGTTCACCTGAATTTCTTCCCCGAACAGTTTCATCTGTGTGGCCCCGTCCACCAGTGCCCGTCCCGGTGTTCCCACGGCCTGATAGCCGACAAAGAGCACTGTACACTCTTTTCTCCAGAGATTATGCTTCAGATGATGCTTCACCCGTCCCGCATCGCACATGCCGCTGGCTGAGATAATCACTTTGCAGCGCTCATCTGTGTTGATTGCCCGGGATTCCTGGGTGGTAACCGACAGCTGAAGCCCTGGAAATGCAATGGGATTCTGTCCTTTTTCCACCAGTTTCATAGCCTCATCATCAAAGCACTCCCGGAAATGCTCCCGGAAAATACTGGTGGCTTCCACGGCCAGCGGACTATCCACAATCACCGGGAAATTTCCGTGTCCCTGCACCATCTGATCTTCCTTGATCTTCCGGATAAAATACAGCATTTCCTGTGTACGCCCCACCGCAAAGGAGGGAATCACCACATTGCCTCCCCGGTCGAAGGTTCGCTGGATCACCTGCGCCAGCGCAGATTCGTAATCCTCCGGCACTTCATGCTTACGGTTACCGTAGGTAGACTCCATCACCACATAATCCGCATTTCTGAGGTATGTGGGATCTTTGATCAGGGGCTGGTTCAGATTCCCGATATCCCCGGAAAAAACAATCTTCTTCTCCTGCCCGTCCTCCGAAAGCCATACCTCAATGCTGGCGGAGCCCAGAAGGTGCCCCGCGTCGATAAAACGGATCTGAATACCGTCCGCCACAGTCAGAATCTGTTTGTAGGGACACCCCACCAGAAGGCCTATCGTTCCCTGGGCATCATCCATGTTATAGAGAGGCTGAATCTCCTCCCGTCCGGCTCTTTTTCCCTTCCGGTTTTTCCACTCCGCCTCTGACATCTGAATATGCGCGCTGTCACGGAGCATGATATCGCACAAATCTGCCGTGGCATATGTGGTATAAATGCTCCCCCGGAAGCCCTGGGCATACAGCAGCGGCAGTTTCCCCGAATGGTCAATATGCGCATGGGTCAGAAGCACAAAATCCAGGTCCGACGGTGCCACCGGCAGCTCAGCAGTCTCGAAATAATTGGGTCCCTGTTTCAATCCGCAGTCCACCAGAAAACGCTTTCCCGCTGCCTCCAGATAATAGCAGCTGCCGGTCACCTCATGGGCTGCTCCCAGAAATGTTATTCTCATAAAAAACCCCCTTTCCGGTTTTTATAAATAACAGAGTTGTTACTGTATATTATACCCGCCGGCGCTGATAAATGCAATTTCCTTGACTTTTCTCTGACCCGGAGTAATAATATTGTTACCAAAAAGCTGCAAAATTCAGGAGGACGCATATGAAAAAGATCGTACTCACCGGCGGAGGTACTGCCGGTCATGTGACACCCAACATCGCCATGATTCCCCGCCTGGAAGCGGAGGGCTATGACATTTCTTACATCGGTTCCTATGACGGAATTGAGAGAAAACTGATCGAAGAACTGGGGATCCCTTACTATGGAATCTCCTCCGGCAAACTCCGCAGATACTTTGACCTGAAAAACTTTACAGACCCCTTCAAAGTACTCAAAGGATACGGCGAGGCCCGCAAAATCCTGAAAAAGCTGAAACCCGATATCATTTTCTCCAAAGGAGGCTTCGTGACGGTTCCCGTGGTGGTTGCGGCCGGAAGACTGAAGATTCCCGCCATCATCCATGAATCCGACATGACGCCGGGACTGGCCAACCGTCTCTGCATGTCCTCCGCCGTGAAAATCTGCTGCAATTTCCCCGAGACTGTGGAAAAGCTGCCCGCAGACAAGGCAGTTCTCACCGGGACTCCCATCCGTCAGGAGCTGATGACCGGCAGCAGGAAAGCCGCCCTCAGTTTCACCGGCTTAAGCCCCGCAAAGCCTGTTATCATGATCATCGGCGGAAGTCTGGGATCCGTGGCCGTCAACAACGCGGTGCGGCAGATTCTTCCCCAACTGCTGGAGGATTTCCAGGTAGTTCATCTCTGCGGAAAGGGAAAGGTGGATACATCCCTGGAAAACACACCCGGTTATGTGCAGTATGAATATATCAAAAAAGAGCTGGCTGATCTTTTTGCCCTGGCGGATCTGGTGATCTCCCGGGCCGGAGCCAACGCCATCTGTGAGATCAGCGCGCTGAAAAAGCCGAATCTTCTGATTCCCCTCTCCGCCAACGCCAGCCGCGGGGATCAGATTCTGAATGCCCGTTCCTTTGAGAAGCTGGGCTACAGCAAAGTGATGGAAGAAGAGGAAATCACACCGGAGGCACTCCTTGCGGCCATCCGGGATCTTTACCAGAATCGGGAGCAGTATATCCAGGCCATGAATCAGAGCCGTCAGATGGATGCCATCTCCCATATCGTAAACCTGATCAACGAGAATGCCAGATAAACAGACGGGCCATGAAACCTCACATCCGCGGTTTCATGGCCCTCTTTCCTTTCAGTGAACAGTTCGTTCCCATTGTATATCACAACACCGGAACATTCACAGCGATCAACCCAGCGCTTTTTTCACCTTTTCCAGCACTTCCGCTTTCATCTTATCCGTAAGCGTTCCCGGCGTCCAGCTCAGCCCCACCTGATCGTCCTGGTATCTGGGAATCAGATGCATATGGAAATGGAATACCGTCTGTCCGGCGGCTTCGCCGTTATTCTGCACCACATTCAGGCCGTCACAGCCCAGGGCCTCTTTCAGGGCTGTACCCATTTTTTTGGCCAGAACCATGGCTTTTCCCACCATCTCATCGGGGATCTCATAGAGATTCGCGTAATGATTTTTCGGGAGAATCAGCGCATGTCCTTTGCTGGCCGGTCCCAGATCCAGAATTACCCGGAACAGATCATCCTCATATAAAGTGGCCGCCGGAATCTCGCCGGAAGCAATTTTGCAGAAAATACAGTTGTCCATGTCAATACCTCCATTTTTCTCTTTATCTGCTCATTCCCTGCCTTTCCCTTTAAAGGGAAGGACGGAATGTCAGTTTCTGTCACAATTTGCCGTACGGTTTTCATTGCCCGATTTTCTGTCAGATGATACACTTCTGTCAGAAAGAGAGGTGTATATCTATGCTGACCAGAGAAGAATCCCGGCAGCTCAACGATTATTGCCAAAAAGATCCCCGTCTGAAAGCTCTTCTTAAACGGCTGGAAGAAGAACACCGGGCGGAAGTTTCCCGTATTTCCCATGAAATAAGAAATCCGGTCACTCTGATCAACAGCTATCTTCAGCTTACCCGGAATCATTATCCTCAGGTAGACGAATTTTCCACCTGGAAGCCGATTCTGGAAAATATGGAATTCCTGAAAGAGCTTCTGGAAGAGTTGTCACGTTATAATCATGCCGGCACTCTGCGTCCGGAAGTTTTTTCGCTCACGGAACTTCTGGAGGATATCTGCCGGGATGCCGGCAACGCCTGGACCTCCGTTCGTATCTCTTTCCGAAAAGAAACGGCCGTTCCCATGGCATATGCCGATAAAACAAAGCTGAGGGAAGCTGTCCTGAATCTGATCCGAAACAGCGCGGAAGCGCTCAGGGATTCCGTAGCCGGAGAGATCCGCCTCTCTCTGTCCTTTGAAAACGAGTGGTTTCTCATCAAGGTTTCCAACAACGGCCCGCAGATTTTGCCTGAACGTCTGGAAGACATTTTTGAACCCTTTGTCAGCTACAAGCGGGACGGCACTGGACTGGGACTTCCCATCGTCCGCAGCATCGCCAACGCTCACGGCGGAAGCATCACCGTTACCTCCACTTCGGATTCCACCTGCTTCTGTCTGAAACTTCCCGCGCCCGCAGCCCTGAAGGAAACGCTCAGGGAAGCCGCCTGCGCCCGCGCGGATAAAGAAGAAGCGTAAACAGAACGCCCCCAAGAATTCCTCCGATATGGGCCGCGTTGTTGATTCCCGCCGACTGAAATCCATAATAAATCGTCAGAAGAATCATAAATCCCAGACGCCTCACGGTTACATCCCCGGCTCTTCCTCTGCTGGCCACCATCATCACCAGCACGCCGCCGATCACACCGAAAATAGCTCCCGATGCTCCTGCGCTCACAGAATAGTTCCCCTGATTCTGCTCCAGGAAAAAGGACAGCAGGTTTCCCGCGATGCCGCTTCCAAAATAGATCAGCAGATACCGCCACTTTCCCACCAGTTTTTCCAAAAGGTCGCCCATAAACAGCAGCAGAAACATATTGTTAAACAGATGAGCGGGGCCAAAATGAAGAAACATACTGGTAACCAGACGGTACCACTGACCTTCCTCCATCAGCGGCACGTATGCCGCCCCGCACTGAAGCATCCATACCGGATCTTCCGTATTCCCCAGCAGCTCTGTCACCGCGAAAATCAGAATATTTACCGCTATAATCGTCAGATTTACCCAGCGAATCGGCCCCCGGAAAATCTGCTCCAGCGCATCCGGCTGGGAGTCATATGGCTGATTCATATACACCATCTCCTGTTTTCTGACCCCGGGTTTCCCCGGTTTCGGCTATCCTTTATTATAGCCTACCGCCGGATATCTGTCCATTCCCTTAAAAAAACATATATTCTTTCAGCAAATTGCAGTTCATCTCCCTCCCGGATCTCCATCTCCTGTTCCCCCTGGATTCTTTCTCCGTTTTTGTATGTTCCGTTTTTGGAGTTCATATCCTTCAGATACCATTTTCCCTGACTGACCCGGATTCTCGCATGGATTCTGCTGACCGTGGGCGAAGGGAGAATCAAATCCGCCGTTCCCCTCATTTTGCCGATCAGAAAAGGGCTGCGATCAGGAAAGTGAAACATCTGCCCCGGCTGCGGGCTGATTTCTTTCAGGTAATATTTTCCCCGGGGCGCGGCATTTTCTGCCAGAAGAGACGTCTCCTGTTCGTCCGCATCCTCCGGAGAAGCCGGAGGATACCGGCGGATTCCCGGCATGGTGTGTTGACCGGATTCCTGTGAATTACAGTTCCCATTGCCGCCCAACCCGCCAAATTGATTTTCTTCCGGTGAGTTAAATGGCTCTGCCTCCGCAAAGAAGGGCTGCTCTTCCCCGGCATGCTCCTGACGGCTTTGACGTCTTTTTTCCTGCGGGGGCCAGGATCCCGCATGAGCCATTTCGTCAGGTTTCTCCCCTTCATTATTGCGCTTTCTGTTCCAAAAGAAAAGTACGGTTCCGCCAACCAGGGCCGCCATAACAGCCGTCAGTCCCCACAGGCCGATCCAGGGAGAACGCGCAGCGTAAAGCCATCCGCCTGCCGCAAGGTACAGGATCAAAATGAAAATAACAGCAGCCGCAGCAGCTTTTTTCCGGACAGGAATTTCTTCTTTCTCATCTTCTTCCTCAAAAAATGCCCGCATGGCTTCTTCTCTGCGTGCCTTCTCGGCCTGCTGTTCTTCCTGTTCCCATAGTTCCTCCTGTTCCAGGCTCATTTTTCTTTTACTCTGATTTCCCGGATTTTTCTCCATCAGTTCCCGGACAGTCCTTTGCAGGCCGTCGGTGCCAAATTCTGTTTCCATAGCGTAACGGTAGATGCCGTAGCCCAGCGTCACCGCCTCCGGCTCCCTGTGATCCAGCCGGGGAAGAAAATACTCCGTCAGGACGGAAAATGCCTCCTGCAGCGGCGCTTCTTCTGCAGGAACATAACAAAAGGAAATCTGACTCAGATCCTGATTGACATAGATAACCTCCGGATCCAGCAGAAGGTGATCAGCTTCCAGAAGATATTCCTCCAGGCTGTTCAATGAAAGACAAAGGCTCTCCAACAGAGCCAGAAGCTCCCGGGCGCTCAGCTTTCTCTCCTCAAACAGCTCTTTCAGCGGTGCCAGACCCGTGATCTCATAACACAGCTGCAGGCGGTCATCCAGATTCCTGCTGCTGCAGGGCAGCAGTCCCGGTATTCTGTTTTCCGTAATCATCCGGACCGCGTAACCGGCGGCAGCATCGTTCTCCCAGACCACCAGCCAGCTGTGATTGCTCTCTCTGCGGATCTCCTTTTTCATACACTTAATCGCCTCCATCTTTCCATGCTGCCGCTTTGCGGACGAATGTCACGGGGCGGAGAATTTTCATCTCCTTTTCCAGAGAAAAGGAGACATCCGCCGTCCCCCAGAATACCGTATTTCCCTGGATCTGTACCCGCACCTTATCCTCATCGCCTCCGGTCTGCACGGACAAGCCATCCGGCTCAGGATAAAAGGATTCCCGGAGCAATTCCCATTTTTCCCGCGTCATAGCCGCGCCGTCCGTCTCCTTTAAAACACCTTTCCCGCTTCCGGTAAGGACGCTTTCGCAGGCAGCCGCCGTATACCAGGCCCGCTGATACACATGAAGCGTCAGTGAAATCAGAATCCCCGCAACAATACACAGTGTTCCAAACAAAACGCTGGCTTCCACCGTCAGCGCCCCGGAACGCTTCCATTTTCCATCTTTCATAAACAACACCCCATAATATAAGCCAGAAGTATAAAAGGAACCAGCGGTATCTCCTCCCTCTGCCCGCCACGCTTCCATACTCTTCTTATCAGTCCCCAGCCGCCTGCCAGCCAGAATCCCAAAATCATACAGCGCATAAGCTCCGTGCCCGGCAGAAGAAATCCCAACATACCGGCCACCAGGATATCTCCGGTTCCGACAGCACCGGGAGACAGGCGGTTTGCCGCAAAAAGCACAGCGCAGGGCACAAAATTCAGCAGAGTAAGCTTCCAGTCCCGGGAGAAACCGAACACCCGCAGCAGGACCAGCAAAATTCCGGCCGCCACGGTGAAACGGATATCAATCTCTTTTCTTCTGGCATCTGTCACCGCATTCACCGCCATATAAAGTAAAGCAATTACCCGGAAAATCACCGTCTATTCCTCCCTCTGACGGCAGCGGGTACACATGGCCTTCCCCTCTGTCTCCGATTTTTTCACCAGACGTACCGTCCGTTTCAGTCCGCTGCACCCGGCATCGCTGTGGTAACAATCCCCTCTCTCCGTATAATAGACGGTTCCCGAAGAGGCGTTCCCATTGCATTTGGAACAGCTCTCATAAATCTCCCCATAGGCATTTCTGAGATTGTGAACGGAGGACAAGGTTCCCGCATGGACAGAAAGATGGATATGCGTACAGGAAGCGGAGGTATGATAGACGCTTTCCGTTTCTGTTATGTAAACCATTTCCTCGCAGCCGTCTTCTCCAGATATCAATCCCCGATTTCCGTCATCCCCCGTCCAGGCCCCCGCGGACGCCGTATTTTTCAGGAGAATTGTCTGCCACGGGCCAAATCCCACCGGAAGAGTATAAAAAATATCTGCCCGCAAAGTCACGGTGCTGTCCTGGTAAGAGGAACGCAGCAATGATATCTGCACCTGATCCCCCAGATCCGGCAATTTCTGCCTTCCATACAGAATACAGGCCGCAGTGGAAATCACATCCACCGGGGACTGTCCCTCCCCCTGCGCGGCCGCGGCGTACATCCCCAGTTCTCTGACGCTTTCGCTCAGAGAAGTTTTAACCTCCGCCTGAATCCTGTAGATATCCATCACGCAGATTACGGCCAGCCAGGCCAGCAGGAACAGAGGAACGGTCAAAGCCGCTTCCAGTGTCAGCGATGCTCTTCTGCCCGTACAGTCGATTTGTTTCACCTTCCGGTTTCCGGGATCCCAAGAGCTGTCCTCCGGACAAATTAATCTTCTTTTCGTTTTATCTGGCATTTCCCGGTTCAGCCTCCTCCTTTCCCTTCCGAAGGGCAGTTCTCCGGATCCCGCGCCTACATACCATATCCATAAGACCGGAGAATCGTAAACTCTCTGTTCTCACACCGGATCTTCATTTCCACTTCAAGGCTGTACACGCAGCGGTCCAGAGAAAAGTTTTCCTGCCCGCCGGCCCGGATCTGCTGCTCCGCCACATCCATCGTCCTGTCAAGCCTTGTCTGTCCGCTTTTCATAAACAGCAGAAGCCGGAGATACTGTTGATACGTCATTCCCTCATCCCCGGTATCCGGCTCCTGATTCAGCAGTTCCAGAATTTTGCTGAGATTTTCCAGAGACAGCTGCCAGCTGCCTGCATCTTTCACCAGAGGAATTTTCCCACCGCCAAGAAGACAACGGATATCCAGAACACTCTCACCAAAGGACCAGGCCGCCTGAAGCGCCAGACTGATCACGCTCTCAAGGAACGGAAGTCCCACGGCGCTGCCGATCACCATGGCCATCTGATGTACCTGCGCCTGTTTTCCCGTATCGGTCAGCAGATGAACCATGTTGGCCGCCGTCCGGACCGCCAGCAGTTCTTTCACCACAAACTCCAGGTTTTTCTTGTCGGAGTCCTTACCGCCTATCACATACTCCAGCTGATAGCGGAGTCCTTCCTGCGCCTGTTCTTCCCCGAAGCATCCCAGATGTTCCATCATATATTGAAGAAACAGCAGCTGCTCCGTGATACCTTCCTCAGGGACAGCGATTCCCATCCCCATTCCACATTCCAGTTGTCTGTGAGAGGGCAGCTCTTCCAGGCGAACTTCCGCCTGGGAAAGCTGTCTATCCGCCGGAAATACCAGTCCTAAAAGTCCCATGTTCTGTACCTGCCGTATAATGTCCAGCGGGTTCTGGAATCCGGCTGGCACCTCCACCAGCGGCGGCGCTGCCGGATCCGGATCCGCCTGTGTCTGCTGTTCATCTCCCGGCAGCCCGGTTTCCCCTGCCATCTGTTCTTCTTTTTTCTGCTCATATACTTCCTGCGCCTCCTTCGCACTGTCATAATCACCCTGTATCTTCTGTTCTTCCACGGTACTTTTCTGCTGTGTAAGCTGATCTGCAAGAAGCTGTATCCCCTGAATCCCCAGCGTATCTTTCATATAATCCACAGCCTGCTCATAAAATGCCGCGCCATTGTTGTCTGTGGCGAGCGTGTATCCGGTAACTGCGCTCATTTCGCGCGTACAATTCCACAAATTTTCCCTTTTTCCGGAATAGCAGCTCTGCTCAAGAGACGTTTCTACAATGTTCAGCATAATCTCCGGCCTAAACCCGGCGCTCCCGTATCCCGCATCCAGGAAAAATACGCGGTATCTGTCAAATAATTCCCGGTGATACCCGGAGAAAACGGAATATAAGCCTTCCTCAACTCCCGCCTCTGCCTGAACCCGTCCTCCCGCAATGCGAAGAGACTGAAACAGGACCTGGAACACACCCAGAATCACAGCCAGCAGCAGGCTGAGAAACAATGTAACACTGCCTTTGAGTTTCAAGGGATACCCTCCTTTCCCGCTTAATTTGAAATGAATTTGGTGATCTGTGTACCTTGAAATGAATGTAAACGAGATGTTTTCCGTGACTATGACGTTTTCATCAGATGCTGTTACTCTGACTGGTAATCTTTGAAAGAATATTGGTTACCAGACTTCTCAGCTGTTCTTTAAAGATCATTACCAGTCCGATCAAAACCACAATGATCAGAATCAGCTCCACCGTTCCCAGAGCATCCTCTTCCTGAAGGAAACGCTTCCACATTCTCATAGGCCTCACCTCCTTTCCCTGCCGTGCCATTTCATACGGCCGTCACACAAAGGACAGCCATGCGGGAACCAGCAGAATCACAAACACCACCAGCAGCATGAGGATCATGGGGATCAGCAGCCGGGTGGATGCCTGCTCTCCCAGAACCTTTGCCCTGTCCCTCCGCTGCTGCTGTGCTCTGTCCGCTTCTTCCCGCAGCAGCTTCTGCATCCCCTGATTGCCTTTCTGAAGATTCTGAACCAGAAGCGAGGCAAACGTCCGGTAAGGGAGCAGTCCGCAGCGCTCGCCGAAACGCTCATAGGCCGCCTGTTCCGGAATTCCCTGCTCCATTTCCCTGCAGGTATTGCGCACTTCCTCATAGGCATAACGGATCTCTGTCTGCTTTTTTTCTTTCAGTCTCTCGTAGTCGCCCGCAATACGCTCCATGGCCCGCCGCATACTGATTCCGGCTCCCAGAAGAAGTGTCAGCTTCCCCAGCAGCTCCGGGTAATCTCTCAGAAGCTGCTCTTTGCGCACCTGCTGCCGTTTTTCTTCCTCCTGGCGTCCCCGCCAGAGAAACAGCAGAGAGCTGACCGTCGTCAGGACCAGCAAAATCTTCGCCGGCTCCTCTTCGGGAGTTCTCCAGGTCACCGTCTTCCCGTCCACCACCGCGGGAAGCATCAGCTGCTCACCTTCTTTTTCATTTTCCATAGCCAGGGTCTGCCTCACCTGACGTTCCATGCTTTCATCCTCCTCCAGTTTCTCCGGATATACAGTCACAGTGGTCTCAAAGATCCTTGCGGCTCCCTGCAATTTCAATGACGCCTGAAGCTGCACCTGAGCGCCGCCGGGAGGAATCTGTTCACCCAGCGCGCCCCTCCAGTCCACATACTGAGGATGGCTGCTGCTCCAGGAAACCTCCGCCGGAATATCCCCTGCCTGTTCCATCAGATTCAGAGGATACTCCACTTTCCCTGCCGAACTGTTTTCCCCCAGATACTCCTGCTCCACCATCTTCACAGCCTCATCCAGCAGCCGCTCCTTTTCCTCCGGTGAATATTTCTGTTCTTCCACCTGTACCATCATCTTTTCCTGCTGCCTGAGGCCTTCCCCATTCTCCCAGGTATATTCCATCTCCCAGGACGTACTGCCCGCTCCATACTCCGGCCGTTCCAGGGCGGTAACGGTCCGATTGTCCAGCTGTCCCTCCTGGATGATCTGCACCGTCAGCGCCAGCAGGCATCCGGCCGCCAGCACTGCCGCCGCCTGACAGAAATATTTCTCAGTCATCCACGTCCGAGGAAGCAGGCCTCTTTTCTTCATTTTCTTCCACAGCCAGAAGCTTCCCCGCTTCCAGACCGGCTGTTCCTTCTCTTTTCTTCCCAGTATCATACTGATCCCATAGCCGATCAGCACCGCCGCCAGCACTGCTTTCATACCTTCCTCCCGGCCTCCGGGCCTGTGCTAAACTTCAATATCCACAATCTTTTTCCCCATTCTCCATCCGAAGAGATACACAACCAGACAGCCGGTCATCACCGCGGCTCCCGCCGCATTGTGGTACAGAATATCCAGGAAGCTTCCGGAAGAGATCTGCATATACAGGATGATCGCTCCCGGCACCAGGCTCATGATGGTCTGTTCCATTTTCTTCCCCGCAATGCTCACATCGATCTCCTGTTTTACCCTGATCTTTTCCCCCAGCACCTGGCTGGTCTGTTCCATGATTCCGGCCAGATTGCCGCCAGTGCGTTTCGCGATGGCAAACACTTCGCCAAAGTTCCGGATATCCTCCAGATGGCTTCTTTCACCCAGATCCAGAAACAGCGTCTCCACCGGGATCCCCACCTCCATCTGCGCCTCCATATACAGAAATTCCCGGACCAGATCATTTTCCTGACCATAGATCCGCTGCAGATCCTTTCTACATTCCCGGACGGCATTCTCCATGGAATATCCCGCCCGCACCGCGGTTTCCAAAGACTGCAACGCGGTTCCAAACTGATAGTTCATCTGCTGCTTCTGTTTTTTCACCATAGCCTTCCTGCTCTGCCATATGGAATAGATTCCCAATGGGAGCAGCGCCGGTATCGCCCATACGGACCGGTAACAGAAGTAATTCAGGCAGCAGCAGATCAGAACTGCCTGCCCCACGCAGCGGATCCTGTCAGAAAAGCTCATCCGGCAGCGGTCGTAATCAGGCCTGACCGGTATTCTGTTTTTCTTTTTTCCCGGTATCACAGTTCTTCCCCCGCTTTCCTCATCTTTTCCCGGTGAACCAGCTCTCCCTGCTTTGTAAGCCTTCCTGCGTCCATATCCCATCCGAACAGGGTTTCCAGCTTCACCTCCCCCTCCTCGAATCCCAGAACCTCTGTAATTTCCAACACCCGCCGGCTTTTATCCGGCAGCCTTCCCAGATGCACCATCAGGTCAATCCCAGAGGCGATCTGGCGGCGGATGGCTTCCAGCGGCAGTGTCATTCCCATCAGCACCATGGTTTCCACCCGACTGATCATATCGCAGCTGCTGTTGGCATGTGCCGTTCCCATACTGCCGTCGTGTCCCGTGTTCCAGGCCTGCAGAAGATCAATGGCCTCCTCGCCCCGGATCTCTCCCACAACAATCCGGTTTGGCGCCATCCGCAGAGCTGTCCGTATCAGATCCCGTATGGTGATCTCCCGGTTGCCTTCCATATTGGCCATTTTTGCCTCCAGCCGGACCAGATTTTCCACACCCTGAATCTGGAGTTCCGCGTTGTCCTCTATCGTAATAAGCCGTTCTCCCGCAGGAATGTAGTTGGAAAGGGCATTCAGGAAAGTGGTCTTTCCAGAGGAGGTTCCACCCCCGATCAGGATCGAGTAACCTGCCCGCACCGCCTTTTCCAGAAACTCCGCGGCTTCCCGGGTAATGCTCCCTTTCCGGATCAGCCAGTCCATGGTGATCGGGCGGTTGGGAAACCGGCGGATGGTCAGCACCGGGCCGTCCAGCGCCACCGGATACACCACGGCATTGACCCTCTGGCCGCCGGACAGCCTGGCATCCACGATGGGCTGATTTTCGTTGATCACCCGGTTGCATTTTCCGGCGATCTGCTGAATCACATCTTCCAGCTTCTCCCTGGATGTAAAAGACTTTTCCCATCGGGTTCTCTGTCCGTTTCTCTCCACAAAGATGTTCTGAAATCCATTCACCATAATCTCCGTCACGCTGTCATCTTCCAGAAGTTCCTGAAGAACATCCAGCTTTCTCACGGAATAAAAAAGTTCTCTTCCCATCCGTGCCTTCTCCGTCACCGTGAGGGTGCTTTTTCTGGTTCTCTGAATCACCAGGTCATCGATTTTCTCCCGGATTTCCTGATCCGTCCATTCCTCTCCCCGGCTCAGCTGATCCATCAGCTCCCGGCGGATTTCGGCAATGAGCTCCATCCCCATTTCTTCTTCTCCTCCTGTTCCTGCGTGATCATTTCCGCCCCCTTGCGCAGCAGCTCCCGGACATAGTCTCCCAGCTCACTCCACACCAGATCGTCCAGATAGCCCTGTCCCTTCCGGGTAGTCCGGTGATAAGGCAGACGAATCTTCTGAATCTTTTCCAATACCGCTTCTCCCTGACTCATCCGCAGCAGATTTTCAAACTGCTGAATCTTGGCCTGGGACATGGGATCATTTCTCACCGGCATATAAATGCGCGTACACTGATCCAGCAGCCGGAATAACCGGGGCACCCCATCGCCAATATCCAGAATCACCGCCTCGTAGTTGCTGGTATCCACAATCTCCTGCAGCAGACGGACCCACTCTTCATAGGACGTACACTGAATATCCGCGGGAGATGATGCCGGCGGAAGATAATCCAGGTTGCTGATGGTCCGGATCATACTGTTCAGTTTGATGATAAAATTGGGATTTCCCTGCCGCAGATAGTAGAGCAGGTCGCTGAGAGTTTCCTCATAGACATGTTCAAACAGATATTCAAATCCGGAATATTCTTCCAGATTCAGATACAGCACCGCTTTATTCTTGGCCAGGATCTGCCCCAGAGTCAGCGCAAAGGTGGTTTTCATGGACCGCCCCACAGGAGAGTAAATGCCGATGATCTCTGTCTCCTTTTTTACCACCTGGACCGGCACCGGATCTGTTCCATGCTCCTCCCCGTACCTGGCCATCACCTCCCGCATCACCTGGGCAGAAGACTGATACTTGTAGATGCTGGGATACTGCTTCAGCTTGTCATCCCGGACCCCTCCGGAAAGAATCAGTATCTGTCCGATCTCCTGCTCCTCCACTTCCCGGCACATGGCCGTATCCGATATCAGCAGCAGCTCAATCCGGTGATCCCGGGCAAACTCGCACAGTTTTTCTCTGCTGGTGAATACCCGGATCTCAAAGGGCAGCGTTTTCTTCCTGTTCAGGTATTCCATGAAGTGGTAGGCATATTCCACCTCCAGATCACAGACCGCAAAAATGTTTCTTATTGTTTTCATAACTTAAATCCTCCCGCGCACAGCAGTACACTGATAAAAACAGGTATGGTGAAATGAATGTTTTCCGGCCTCCGTCCCGGCTTCAGATAGGGCTCCACCCTCTGTCCCGACAACAGTCTGGCCATATAGCCGGCAAAATACCGCAGCCGTTCCTTCACATCGCACCGGATCAACAGAACCGGCAAAGAGATGGCCGCAGCCAGAAGAAAGGAAAGCAGAAGGCAGGACAAAAAAGACCTCGGCCCCATCATTCCTCCCAGGACAGAAAACAGTTTGATATCTCCCGTCCCCAGCATCTTTGCGGCAAACAGCGGAAACAGCAGTCCAATGGGGAACAAAGCTCCTGCCAGGAAGAACAGAATCCCCTCCAGGCCTTTGCCGCAAGTCTGCCAGGCCGCTGCCGCAAGCCATCCAAATAAAATCCACCGGTTGGATACTTTTTCCCACCTGATATCCATAATCATGGAAATCAGTGAAAAAAATACGCAAAATCCCCCGGAAAATGTCATCGCACCCCCCACTTTCCTGTCTTATTTGATTTCTTTGTCTGGAATTTCCACGGCGGAACCGCCGCTTTCATTTTTGTGAGATGAAACTTGAAATCTGTTCAGAATCACCTGATATCTGCAATATAAGATTTGATGTTCCCTGGTGTTCTCTGAACTTGGGTTTATTATAGAGCCATTCCACAGGTTTGTCCAGTGGAATTTTCCAATTTTCTTCTTTTTGTGAATAGTCCCTAATCCTGAAAGAATATTTTTGGTTGATATTTTTTTCGAAACCATGTACAATCGGTGCCAGAGGTGACAGATATGGGAAAAGAAGTTAAGACCAACGCCATGCGTATTCTGGACAGAAATAAAATTTCTTATGAAATCATCACTTACGAGTGTGATGAATTTATCGACGGGCTTCACACCGCCGAGAAAACGGGCGCTCCTGTGAAGCAGTCCTTCAAAACTCTGGTGGCCCAGGGAAAAAGCGGCCAGTTCTATGTTTTTGTGATCCCCATCGCAAAAGAGGTGGACCTGAAGGCGGCCGCCCGGGCGGTGGGAGAGAAATCGGTCAGCATGATTCATGTGAAGGACATCACCAGCGTAACCGGCTACGTGCGGGGCGGCTGCAGCCCGCTGGGAATGAAAAAACAGTTTCCGACGGTGATTCACAGCGATGCCCTGAAGTTTGACCGTGTCTGGGTCAGCGGCGGACGGATCGGCACCAGCATCTGCCTGGATCCCCAGGATCTGATCCGGGTTACCCGGGCGAAAACGGCGGATTTTTCTGTGGCGGAGAGCTGAGGACAGAAAAAGAGGAGCGGCGGTTCAAAAGACCTCGCTCTTCCTTTTTTATAGCAGTAAATCTTTCATGAAGTTTCCTTCCTGCTGTTTACAGCTCCACAGGAAGCATTTTTCCGTCTTCTCCGAATTTCAGTTCCGCCATGCAGATTTCCCGGCAGTACCCTTCCATACCCTTGTATTTTTCCAGAGGTGTCCCAAAACGGTGATATGCGATGACATAGCGGTCCTGTCCGGGGATTTTCGCAATGGAATGGTGGCCGCATCCCAGGTACCCTTTTTCCGGGCATTTCTGCAGAATCGTATACTGAAAGGAAACCGGGCCGTAAAGATTCCGGGAAATTCCATAATTGACATGATAGTCCTCACTCCTGGTATCATTGCAGGACCAGGTAAAATGATACAGATCTCCCCTCTTCAGAATCGTCATAGCCTCGCAGAAATCAAAAGCGCCGTCTATGTTTTTCATGGTTTCTGGAATAATATGGCGCATATCTTCTGTCAGCTGCGCGATGACCGGATATCCATTTCCAAAAACAATCCAGTATTTTCCGTTTTCACAAAAAATCGAAGGATCAATCACCTGGCAGATCTTTATGCGATGGCTTTCCATCATTTCCATCGTCAGCAGAGGCTCATCGTCCGCCTGATACGGGCCCTCCGGATTATCCGACCATGCAACTCCTATAGCAGAAACACCATCTGGACGTTTTCCGCAAAAGTAAAAATAGTATTTTCCGTTTCTGCATGCGATACAGGGCGCCCAGGCACTTTCCACCGCCCAAGGCACCTCCTTGCCTGACAGATCCAGAAGCCGTTTCCCTCTGGTAAATGTTTCCAGATCTTCTGACACAAACACATAAAATTCCGTTCCCGACCAGTCGCGGAACCCATCGGTGGTGGGATATATGTATGTCTTTCCATCAAAAAAGGCAATATCCGGATCCGCATACAGGCCCTCTATAATTTTTCCTTTCTTCATATACCAATTCTCCTCAGACAGCTGTTCTTTTTACCTCAATGACTGCCGGCAGATCTTCTTCCGGAATAATTTTCCCGTCCTCTTTATGCCAGCCCAGCGCAATGATTCCCCATGGAGTTTTGATTTTCATCCTGGCATACGTCATCCCGTCCGGAATGTACGGGCAGATTTCCGCCGACGGCCTTCCCTGGCTGTCACAGGAAAAATTTTTCAGTCCGCACAGTGCCTTAAAAAACCAGGCCCCCATTCCGCATAATGCCGGATGATTGTGTGAATTCATCTCATTATGTACCAAATATTGCCATCTTTCCCAGATGGTGGTGGCTCCTTTTTCAATCATAAACCCGAAGGACGGATACTCTCTCCGGTTCATAAATTCCCAGGTAATATCATCCCTCCCAATCATTGACAGGCAGTCCGTCAGTGTCTTTGATGTGAGAATACCTGTGGGAAACTGCACGCTTCCCCTGGATTGCGTCAGCTGAAACAGCATTTCACGAATGACTTTC
>DVON01000267.1 GCA_018713585.1 Candidatus Pullilachnospira stercoravium
AGGGATATGGAAAGCAGTACCCTGTTTATACGGAAAATACGCTCCAATTGTTCCAGGAAGATACTTGTGCCAGAAGCCTGATGAAAGAGAAGGTTCTGGGAACTTTTGTAAATTCATTTCTGGTGGACGCGGGGAGAAAAGAATCTGCAGAGGAAAGAGAATATCTGTATGTCAAGCTGAATCAGAAAAGAGATCCGAGATTCCGTCTGATGACAGCAATTGTACGGGAAAATGAGCGGCTTGTTGTGGAAAAAACCGCGCTTTGTCCGGAAGCGGAGCCTTTTCTGGCAGGAATCGCCGCGAAAAGCGGAACCGACATAGGAGACTTTCGTTATCTTCCTGCTCAGTTTGAAAATGGCATACTGTCCTATCCGTATCTGAATGGAATCACCTATCAGCAGATCATTAAAGAGTATGTTGACGAGGAGAATGTGGAGTCCATTTTTCAGCTTATGGATCACCTTTTCCAGACAGCTTTTCAGAAGCAAGCGCAGGTGCCGGACTATCAGGGCGAAGAGTTCCGGGAGGTGTTTGGCGCTTATCCTGGAAAGGCGGAGTATAAGTGTGTTGCCCCGGCAAATATTGATCTTATTTGTGAGAATATTTTTGCGGAGAAGAGCGGCAACATGATTATTGATTACGAGTGGGTGTTTCCGTTTCCTGTACCGGTTTCTTTTATCATCTGGCGGACAATACATGAACTGTATACACGGATGCCCAGACTGAATGGTCTGTGCAGGCGCAGGGATTTTCTGGAGAGATACGGAATCGAAAGATCGGATGATGAAATCTTTCTTCAGTGGACCATGCATTTTGTGTATCAGTATGTGGGATGCGACAGGATGGATACCTTTCAAAAACAGCGGGTAAGTCTTCCGCTGGAACAGCTGGTTGCCCGTAGCAATGCAGAAAAACATCTGGCTGTAAAGGTCTATTATGATCAGGGGGACGGGCTGAATGAAGAATGTGTCATTCGGGAGAAGTGCGCGGTTGAGAGAAAGCGTTTCCGTTTTCACATCCGTTTTCCCAAGGATGCAGGCATAAAAGGAATCCGCTGGGATTTTCAGTCAGACAGCGAGGCTTGTATTCTGCGTATAGACAGAGTCAGTTGCAACTGTAAAGTCGGACTGCGTCCGATAGAAAATTATATGGAGGATGGCGGCGTAACTATTTTCCTGACCAGCGAACCCATGTATTATGTGGACTGTTGGGATGCCGGCGATATCTCCGAGATAACTGTGGAAGGAATTTATGCTCCGCTGGATATGACTGCCGTCAGGGGAATACTGAGGGATCAGATCCAGGAAAAGAATCTTTTGAGGAAAGAGCTGGACGAGGCTCAAACTGCTGTCCGGAATCAGCATGAAGAGAACGTGCCGCTTCAGCAGGCAGCACCGCTGGGGAAAAAACAGCGGATAAAAAGGATTCTGAAAAAGATGGCGGGCCGGAGTGTTGCGGAGCCGGCGGAGGAAGCTGCGGCAGCCAGCAGCTGCCTGGGAAGCACAGACGTATTCCAAATCGATAATCAGAATTTTCAGGTGGTAGGATGGGCATTTGATACAAAATATGAGATGCAATCACCGCGGATTGTGTTCTACCAGGGAAATCAAAGAATTCTGGAAACAGAATATATGGTCATTTATCGCAAAGATGTGGCAGAAAACATTGGAAGAAAAGAAGCGGAGGCCAGTGGTTTCGCACTCAGCGCCGCTGTTCGGAGCAGCTGGCCATTGCAGGTATGCTTTGAATATGGAACTCCGGATGGCCCAGGGCGGCTTACCTTGGGAACCATTCCGGAAACGGTGCCCCAAAGGGAGCAAATCCGGCCGGAGATTGTTGTATTTACCGATACCAGCAGTCTGGGAGATATTCGTTCCTTTAAGAAAAACCGGATTGCGGAACCGGCTGGATTCCCGCCGCAGCTGACTGCCCAGGCATACGATGTACTTATTCCCGTTTATAATGGGTATCAGTATCTGGAAAAATTATTCTCAAGTCTGGAAAAAACGCGCCTGTCATATCGGCTGATTCTGGTGGACGACAAAAGTCCGGATGAGAAAACACAGAAGTATCTGGAAGCGTACGAGGAAACACATTCCAACGTGATTTTGGTGCGGAATGAAGAAAATCTGGGATTTGTCCGTTCTGTCAACCGGGGGCTTCAGATGGCGGAGCATCATGTGGCTCTGGTCAATACGGATGTGGAAGTGCCGGAAGAGTGGCTGGAACGGCTGATGCTGCCGATCGCCATGGATAATCAGGTTGCCACTGCCACGCCGTTTACCACCTGTGGAACCATCTGCAGCTTTCCCAATTTCTGCGAGGACAATGTCTTATTTGAAGGAATGGAACTGTGGCAGATTGATGATGCGTTTCGGCGTATGAAACCACAGTATCCTTCCATGCCTACGGGAGTAGGTTTTTGCATGGGCATGAATCTGAATGCCATCCGCCAGGTGGGACTTTTGGATGCGGAAACCTTTGGCAAGGGGTATGGAGAAGAAAACGACTGGTGCCAGCGTGCCATAAAGGCGGGGTTCCGGAATGTTCTTGTGGATAATCTGTTTGTGTACCATAAGCACGGAGGAAGCTTCCTCTCAGAGGAAAAAATGCGCCTTCTGGAACATAACCTGGAAGCGCTTGCGCAGAAGCATCCGGACTATAATCGTGATACTGCGGAATTTTGCAGACGCGATCCGGCAAGACCGACAAGGCTTTATGCTCAGATGTGTCTCCTGAATCAGATTCTGGAGAAAAAGGTCATTGTGGCCTTTGATCACAGCCTGGGAGGCGGCGCCACAGAATATCTGGAAAAGAAGACGGGAGAAGTCCTGAAAAACGGCGATTGTATGATTACCGTGCGTTACAATATTTATGAAAACAAATATCGCATGATTTATCAGTACAAAAAATATCAGATCGAATGTTTTTCTGAAGATATGAACAGGATTCTGGAGTTGATTCCCAGAGTGGATGAAATCTGGATAAATGAACTGGTCACATATCAGGAAATTTATAAAGTTCTTCGCCAGATTCTGCT
>DVON01000268.1 GCA_018713585.1 Candidatus Pullilachnospira stercoravium
CCCGCACCGCAGATCCGCACATAGGTCACGGTAAGGTCATAAGCCTCCTCAGGCGCCTGCAGCCAGCTGGCAAACACCGGCGCGAACGCCAGGGTTACTGCCATCATCACCACTGCCAGCGCCAGGAAAAAGCAGATGGCGCCCCCGATCACCTTCCCGATTTTTCCACTGCTCCCTTCTCCCAGGTAACGGCTGATCAGCACGGTAACTCCCATGGTCAGTCCTGTCACCAGAAAGGTGAGCAGATTGATAATATTGCTGCCGGTCGCCACCCCTGAGATCCCCTCATCCGTTCCGAACTGGCCTACCACCAGCAGATCCACCGCTCCGTACATGGCCTGCAGAATCAATGCTCCCAGCACCGGAAGCATGAATTTCAGAAGTTTTCCCGCGATACTTCCCGTGGTAAAATCATCGGAAAGTTTCTCCTTCTCTTTCATTGTATTCCTCCTCCCTTTTCCATACGTTCCATACTTTTTATTATAATGGAAAGAGGAAACCTGCACAATATTCTGCTTGAGAAAATGCAGCCCGGACCGTATCGGACGCCTACCGCAGCGCCCGTTCCGGCTCCTTCAGATACTTCAGAAGCGGCGCCAGCTCCTCCGGATCCGTCCAGTCCATGGGGGTATCCCCTGCCTGAACCAGCGCCTGCATCCAGTGTTCCAGCTGGGACGGTTCCTTTCCTGCCAGTGATTTTTTCAGCATCCGGCAGAGTGTCCGGTCCTTCAGACTCATCCGTTTTTCATCATAAGCCCCCCGGGCATAAAAGACAGGGATTCCCGCGGGAAGCCCCCGCCGGTTCTGTGTTTTCAGCTGTTCAAAGCTTTTCTCATCAAAGGGAGTCGCTCCCACTGCCAGCACTGCCACATATTTTCCCGACAGTCTCCGCAGATTTCTTTTCAGGGTAGAAAGTCCTGCGATACTTCCCGCATAAACGCCTCCCGCAAAAATCACGGTGGTATATCCGGAAAAGTCCCCGTTTTTATACGCCTCCACCGGAAAAACATCGCATCCGGTTTCCTCCTGAATCCACCGAGCATATTTTTTCGTGGAGCCGTATTTGGATTTATACAAAACAAGAAGCTCACTCATAAAAGAAGTCCCTCCATAAAAACAGTTTTCCAAAAAACCTGAATCATTCTCTCACTTCAGGATCCTGTTTTCTACCATGGAGGGACTAAATTTTTGTAAATTTTCTGTTAAATTCTGCCGTTTGACGCTTACGGAAGCGGGTGCTCCCGGAACTTGCGTGCCAGTTTCTGGCAGGTGGTCACCTGCATGTTATCCCGAAGGGGTTCCATGTGGGAAAGCAGATGTTCCAGAATCTGAATTTTTCCCGGGGAACCGATGGACTGGGGAGTAAACTGAGCCACATAGGTGAGACCGTAATGGAGATACGCATCCATCTCTTCCACATAGTTTTCCTCCACCCGCCGGTAGGAGGATACCCGGCTTTGTCCCGACGGGAAAGCCGGTCCGTAGTTAAAGGCAAAATAGGGGAAGTCGTGAAGGTTCCAGTTCATGGGGATTTCCACCAGATCTCCCCGCAGATAAGGCATATCGTTGTCGTACAGGGAACTGGAATAGCGATACCCCGCCTGGCTGGCTGCGGCAAACACCGCCTCCGTCACTTCTCCCTCCGGCGCCCGGAAGCCCTCCGGCTGTACGCCGGTCAGCTGCCTGAGACTTTCCGTTCCTCGGGCAAACTCCTCTGCCAGTTCCTCCGCAGACAGCAGCTGCATGGGCCGGTGGGTATCTCCGTGGAAAGCGATTTCGTGGCCGCCGTCCAGGATTTTTTCAATGGCCTCCGGATGACGGCGGGCGATGATGCCCGGCACAAAGAAGGTGGCCTCCACCTGATGCTCCCCAAAAACCCGCAGCACCCGGTCCAGTCCCCGGCGGATCCCGTATTCTCCCATGGAAAGGGTCTTGGGCCGCTTCTCGGTCCCCTCAAACATTCCTTCCCAGAAGCTTTCTCCGTCCAGATTCACGGTAAACAGCGTATTCATTTTTTTCTCGTTCATGATCCCGATCCTCCGATTCAGTAATTGGCTCTCCACCAGTCCGCAATCTGGGATCCGGTGGCAAACCAGACGTCTTTCTTTTCCTTCATATGGCTGATCAGCCGCTCATACATCAGAAGCCTTCCCGGGGAACCGATGATCTGAGGATGACACTGAATCACAAAGCAGAGTCCTTCTTTATAATATCCATCGAATTCCTGGGTAAAGTTCTCGTATACCTGCTCGATACCCGCGATCCGGTCCTGTCCCGAAGGCTCTGCCGGATACAGGTTGTAGCCGAACTGAACAAAATCATCCAGATCCCACTTGGGAGCCATCTCGATAAAATCGGTTTCCTTTCCGTCAATCACCGTCCGGTATGGCCGGTCATCCCCCCGCATGGAGCTGGAATAGGAAAATCCCATTTCGTACAGGATCCCCGCCGTCTCCCGGGACCAGTCTCCGGAAGGTGTCCGGTATCCCCGGGCCTCATGGCCGATGGTGTTTCGGAAAATCTTCTGGCTCTTTTCGATAATCGCCCGCTGGGCTTCGGGGGACAGATCCACATACCGTTCATGGTGATACCCGTGGTGGCCGATCTCAAATCCCCTGCCGTCGATTTCTCTGGCCAGCTCCGGATGATCCTCCATCACCTTGGCCGGCATAAAAAAGGTGGCCGGCACCTGATGCTTCTCCAGAATATCCAGAATTCTCCGTACCGCGCATGCCGGTCCGTAGTTTCCCACCGAGCTTCCCCGCAGGAAATGCTCTCCTCCGGGAAGATCCCGGGCGCCGTTTTTCCAGATGGTATCCCCATCCACATCGAAGCTGAGCATCACCGCACACCGGGCGCCCCCGGGCCATTTCAGTTTTTCAAATGTCTTCGTCTCACTCATTTTCTTTGCCGCCTTTACAGTATTTTCTCCAGGAACTGTTTTGCCCGCTCCGATTTGGGATTGGTGAAAAATTCCTCCGGGGAGGCGTCCTCCACCAGATAGCCTCCGTCCAGGAAACAGATCCGGTCCGCCACCTCCCGGGCAAATCCCATCTCATGGGTTACAATCACCATGGTGATGCCGGTGTCCGTCAGTCCCTTGATCACGTCCAGTACCTCTTTTACCATCTCCGGATCCAGCGCTGAGGTGGGTTCATCAAACAGCAGCACCTCCGGCTCCATGGCCAGCGCCCGGGCAATGGCCACCCGCTGTTTCTGTCCGCCGGAAAGCCGGCTGGGATACTCACCCGCCTTTTCTTCCATACCCACCCGGCGAAGCAGCTCAAGAGCTTTCTGCCGGGCTTCCTGGCGGCCCAGTTTGTTGACCACCATGGGAGCATACGTCATGTTCCGCTGCACCGTCATGTTGTTGAACAGATTGAAATGCTGAAATACCATGCCCACATTTTTCCGGATATTCGCGATGTTCACTCCCCGGTCGGTGATACAGGTATCCTTAATATAGATTTTTCCTTCTGTGGGCTGTTCCAGCAGATTGATGCACCGCAGGAGGGTGGATTTTCCGGAACCGGAGGGGCCGAGAATCGCCACCACCTGGCCTTTTTTGATTTCCATGGACA
>DVON01000269.1 GCA_018713585.1 Candidatus Pullilachnospira stercoravium
TTCCTGCGGGATATGGTCAGAATCCTGTGGGAAAAAGAAAGAGAGGATTTTATATGAGCGATGAATGGAACTGGAGAGATCCGGAGAATCATCCGGATCATCCGGAGGAAGATACAAAAACAGCACAGACAGACAGAAATAACGCCGGAGTGTCATCCGGGACTGCGGAAGCTATTTCGGGGACGGAAGGTGAGCAGCAGAGGCAGAACGTATCTGAGACTGTTCAGGAGGATACATCTGCCGGAGCGAAGCAGGAACAGAGAGGTACCTCCGGAACGTATCACTGGGTGAACCCCCGTATGCAGAAAAACGGCGGCGGGCAGGAGAATACCTACAATGCCAGCGATTACAGAGAAACCGTGGGCGGACCCGGAGCGCGGACCGGCGCTGCTTCCTCTGACGGCGGCGCCCGCCAACAAGGGCAGAGCCAGTGGAATCAGGCAGGATACGCTCAGGGGACGGGTACCGGCGGAGAAAACCGGGGCGGATATACGCAGAACACAGGCGGAACCAGGGGAACCTGGAATCAGAATTCTTCCCCCACCGGCCAGCGACGTTACGGGGATTATCAGATGGGGCAGGAGCGTCCCGTTGCCAAAAAGAACAGAAAACAATCCATGGGATATGGAAAGAGATTTCTGGTAACTGCTGGAATGGCGGTGGTATTCGGGGTGATTGCCGGCGGAATTATGTTCGGCGTGAATTATCTGGGAGATGAATTGACAGGAGGAAACCGGCAGACGGAAGTACCTTCCACCGTCACTGCTAATCAGACGGACTCTTCTGCGGAGCAAACGGATATCGCTGGCGGGAACGGAGAATTTTCCGTGGCACAGGTAGCGGAAAATGCCATACCTTCCGTGGTGTCTATTACCAATGCCAGCGTGCAGACCGTGCAGGATTTCTTTGGCGGTGTGCAGGAATACCCTATTACGAGCGTCGGATCCGGAATTATTGTGGGCCAGGATGATGATGAACTTCTGATTGCCACCAACAATCATGTGGTGGAGGGCGCTCAGACTCTGACCGTTTCGTTCAGCGACTCATCCTCCTATGAGGCGCAGATTAAAGGAAATGATACCGGAAATGATTTGGCGGTGATTGCTGTGAAGACCGGGGATCTTTCTGAGGAAACTCTGTCAGCTATCAAAGTGATCAGTCTTGGAGATTCGGATTCCCTGATTATCGGTGAACAGGTGGTGGCTATCGGAAATGCTCTGGGATATGGCCAGTCAGTGACTTCCGGATGGGTCAGTGCTTTGAACCGTGATATGACTGATGAAGACGGAAACGTATCCGAGGATCTGATTCAGACGGACGCGGCCATCAATCCGGGAAACAGCGGCGGCGCGCTGCTGAATATGAAGGGTGAGCTGATTGGCATCAATGTGTCCAAAAGTTCCGGAAACGCTGTGGAAGGAATGGGATATGCCATTCCCATCGCTAAGGCGGAACCGGTGCTGGACAGCCTGATGAGCCGTGAAACCAGATTTAAGGTGGATGAGTCTCAGGCGGCATATATCGGTGTTACCTGCATGAATGTGGATTCCAGCGTTACCGAGATGTACGGTATTCCGGAAGGTGCTTTTGTGGAAAGTGTGGAGGCCGGTGGACCTGCTGAGCAGGCTGGTATCCAGGCCAGCGATGTGATCACGAAGTTTGACGGCATCCAGATCACCGGCAGCCAGGAGCTGGTGGACCGGCTGGAGTATTATGAGGCGGGGGAAACCGTGGATGTGGTTTATTCCAGAGCGGAAAATGGAGAGTATCAGGAGCATACGGTTTCTGTTACACTGGGAAGAAGAAGTGAGATGACCCAGGAGGATCCGGCGGAAGCCCGGCAGTAAAGGGTGGTATACGGGCCTGTGTGACAGGAAAATGTATGGTGAAACGGTAAGAAGGCTGAACGATTGGGTCAGCCTTCTTTGCACATGAAAAGGAAAAAGCCGGAGTTTCGTTTATAAAAAGTTCACTTGAGCAGGACGGATAATTGGGCTATAATGAGAAAATAAAAGAAGTATTTCCCGGAAAATAAACGGGAAGAGAAAGGTTGAGGTACATGTCAGACGACAAAGAACTGAAAGAAAAGGAGACTGCCGTTGATTCCGGGGAAACACAGGATTCCCGGAAGGACGATGAATACGAAAAAGTCTGTTTTCTGTGCCGCAGGCCGGAAAGCAAAACCGGACCGATGATTACGCTTCCGCAGAATATCCATATCTGTATGGAATGTATGCAGAAGAGTTTCGATACCATGAACAACAGCAATATCAATTATAATGACTTGATGAGCAACATGCCCAATATGGGTATGGTGGATTTTTCCAATATTCCAAACAAGGTACCGCAGCGGCAGCGGATCCGGAAGAAAAAGAAGGAAGACGGGACAAAGCAGGAATTTTCCATGAGGGATGTTCCGCCGCCGCACCGGATCAAGGCTATGCTGGACGAATATATTATCGGACAGGAGCATGCCAAAAAGGTGATTTCCGTGGGAGTATACAACCATTATAAACGGACTCTGGCGGATCGTCAGGACGGAGTGGAAATTGAAAAGTCCAATATGCTGATGATCGGTCCGACGGGAAGCGGAAAGACGTATCTGGTGCAGACGCTGGCGAAACTTCTGAATGTGCCCCTGGCCATCACCGACGCCACCTCCCTGACGGAAGCCGGCTATATCGGCGATGATGTGGAAAGCGTGGTGTCCAAGCTGCTGGCAGTGGCGGACAACGATGTGGAACGGGCCGAGCACGGCATCATATTTATTGATGAGATTGACAAGATTGCCAAAAAACGTAACACCAACCAGCGGGATGTCAGCGGGGAGGCGGTTCAGCAGGGATTGCTGAAACTTCTTGAGGGAAGCAGTGTGGAGGTCCCGGTGGGGGCCAACAGTAAGAATGCCATGGTGCCAATGACTACCGTAAACACCAGCCATATCCTGTTTATCTGCGGCGGAGCGTTTCCGGATCTGGAAGATGTGATTAAGGAACGGCTGAACAGGCAGTCATCCATTGGTTTCCAGGCAGATCTGAAGGATAAGTATGATGATGACAAGGATATATTATCCAGGGTAACAGTGGAGGATCTCAGAAAATTCGGTATGGTTCCGGAGTTCCTGGGGCGGCTTCCTATTATCTTTACCCTGCAGGGACTTACCCGGGATATGCTGGTGCAGATTCTGGAAGAACCGAAAAATGCCATTTTGAAACAGTATCGGAAGCTTCTGGCCATGGACGAAGTGAAGCTGGATTTTGATAAGGGTGCGCTGGAGGCCATTGCCGATCAGGCCATGAAAAAGGATACAGGCGCCAGGGCTCTGCGGGCGATTCTGGAGGAATACATGCTGGATATCATGTATGAGATACCGAAAGATGATTCCATCGGCGAGGTGGTGATTACCAGAGAATATATCGAGCACACAGGAGGCCCCAAAATCATTCTGCGGGGGCAGGAACCGTATCTGCTGGGCGCAGGGGAATGAAACCGGGGGGATACCTTTGTGGCCATTCGGCCAAGAATAATGAAACCCCCTTCGGGGATACCTTTATGGCCATGCGGCCAAGTATAATGAAAGGAGGATGTTTGCTGTGGGAGATGATTTTTTCAACAATCTGAGACAGACACTCAGCGATACTGCGGAAGTGGTAGGAAAGAAGACGGAAGAACTGGTGGAAGTACAGAAACTGAGAAGCAGAATCCGTACCGCCCAGAAACAGGCAGAGCAGGATTACCGGAAGCTGGGGCATATGGTGTTCGAACGCTTTGTGGAGGGCGAAGCCATGGACCTGGAACTGTCGGAGGTGTGCGATCATCTGATTCAGGTGAGAAACCAGATTGCCTCGTTTGAAGAAGAACTGGCCAGAAAAAAGGGACAGTGTATCTGTCCGGCCTGCGGAAAGGCAAATCCTACCACGGCAGCCTATTGTATGTACTGCGGCACGGTGATGCCTGAGATAAAGGAAGAGGAGTCTGACGCGGAATGGAAGAAAGCGGAAGCTGCCGGTGATACGGCATCCGCCGGAGAGGAGTCTGCAACTCCGGCTCCGGAACCTGCGGCGGAGAAGAAAGAAGGAAGTGAAGAAACCGGGAAAGCGGCTTCTTTGGGAGACATCGTTGAAGATCCGGCAGATACGGATTTGGATGCGGATACTCAGAGTACCGGACGGGCGGATCAGGAAGAACAGAAGTAAGAGGAAGACGAGAATGATCTGGATAGGAATAGGAGCAGGGGTCTTTCTGCTGGACAACAGAATTAAGGCCTGGATGGAGAAAAATCTGAAGGACAATCTGGTGAAGGAAGTGGCAAAGGACCGTATCCTGCTGCGGAAATATCATAACCGGGGAATGGCTCTGGGAGCGGGGGAAAAGTATCCGAAAGCGGTTAAAGGCGGCACTGCGGTTTTCTGGGTGATTCTGGCTGCAGGTTATCTCCGCCTGCTGGCAGGAAAAGAGAAAGAAAGCACCCTTACCAAGCTGGGCGGGGCGCTGGCTCTGGGCGGAGGTGCCTGCAATCTGGCAGATCGTCTGCGCAGGGGATATGTGACAGACTATTTTAGTTTTAATGTTCCGTGGAAGAAGCTTCGCGGGCTGGTATTTAATCTTTCTGACATGTTCATTGCGGTTGGCGCGTTGCTGGCAGCCATCGGGATGTGCAGACGGAAATAAAAAACAGAAAAACAGATTGCTGCATAAGACAGATGAAAGCATCCGGGCTGCTGGGCAAACAGAAAGCGGCCGGGATGCTTTCTTCAAAGTCGGAAAAAAGCCGGGTTTCACATGTTGGTTTTTGGAGTGTAAAGAGAGAAAGGAGATCAGAATAACTATGGGACAGGAAAAAATATATCGTTGCTATGAGAGTATTCGGGAGAGGATCCCCTTCCGGCCCAAACTGGCGCTGGTGCTGGGGTCTGGATTGGGTGATTATGCGGATACGGTGCAGGTGGAAGGCGTGATTCCCTACGAGGAAATCACGGATTTTCCCAGATCTACGGTGGAAGGCCATAAAGGGCAGTTTGTGTTTGCCCATATCCGCCAGGTTCCGGTGGTGATGATGCAGGGCAGAGTTCATTATTATGAAGGATACCCCATGGAGGATGTGGTGCTTCCGGTGCGGCTGATGCATCTGATGGGAGCTGGAACGTTGTTTCTCACCAATGCGGCAGGTGGGGTAAACCATCAGTTCCAGGCGGGGGATCTGATGATGATTACGGATCAGATTTCCTGCTTTGTTCCTTCGCCGCTGATCGGCGCCAATGATGACAGGCTGGGTCCCCGTTTCCCGGATATGAGCCGGATCTATGACCCGGATCTGCAGCAGGTGATCCGCCAGGCGGGAGAAGCCCTGGGGATTTCTCTGAAAGAGGGTGTTTATCTTCAGCTGACGGGACCGGCCTATGAATCCCCGGCAGAGGTGCGCATGGTACGGACTCTGGGAGCTGACGCGGTGGGTATGAGCACTGCCTGTGAGGCGGTGGCGGCCAATCATATGGGAATGCGGATTCTGGGGATTTCGTTTATCTCCAATCTGGCCTGCGGCATGACGGACCGGCCGCTGTCTCACCAGGAGGTGCAGGAGGCCGCCGATGCGGCGGCGCCCCGGTTCCGAAGCCTGGTGACGGAAGTGATTGGGAGGATTGGAAAGATGACCGCCGCGCAGGATTGACGCGGCGGTGGAAGATCGGGCACCAATAAAAAGTCATAATTACGTAAAAACAGAAAAGAAAAGTATTGGAATTTTCTCCCGCTTCCGGTTATCATAAAGGAAGATAAAAGGCGTCCGGAGCATCCGGCGGAGAGGAGCGTATCATGGAGAAAAAATGGTGGAAAGAAAGCGTAGTTTATCAGATTTATCCCAGAAGTTTTAAGGACAGCAACGGGGACGGAATCGGCGATATCAACGGAATCACGGAGAAAATGGGATATTTGCAGGAGCTGGGGGTGGATGTGATCTGGCTGTCCCCGGTGTACCAGTCCCCCAACGATGACAATGGATACGATATCAGCGATTATCAGGCTATCATGGAAGAGTTCGGAACCATGGAGGATTTTGACCGGATGCTGGCAGCGGCCCATGAGCACGGGCTGAAGCTGGTGATGGATCTGGTGGTGAACCATACCTCCGACGAGCATCCCTGGTTTGTGGAAAGCCGGAAATCGGTGGACAATCCGTACCGGGATTACTATATCTGGCGTCCGGGCAAGGATGGAAAGGAGCCCAACAACTGGGGATCCTGTTTTTCCGGTCCTGCCTGGAAATACGATCCCCAGACGGAGATGTATTACCTGCATCTGTTTTCCGAGAAACAGCCGGATCTGAACTGGGACAACCCCAAGGTGCGCCAGGAGGTCTTTGACATGATGAACTGGTGGCTGGACAAGGGCGTGGACGGATTCCGTATGGACGTGATCAGCCTGATCTCCAAAAAGCCGGATCTGCCGGACGGCCCGGTGGGAATCAACGGCTACGCCAGCTTCAACGAGCCGGCCAACGGCCCTCATGTGCATGAGTATCTGCAGGAAATGCGCGAAAAGGTGCTGAACCGGAAGGAAACCATCACCGTGGGTGAATGTTCCGGTGTGACGCTGGAGGAAGCGAAAAAGTACGCTTCCAGCGATGGGAAAGAGCTGAACATGGTATTCCAGTTTGAACACATGGATGTGGACGCGGACGCCAACACCAAGTGGACCGACAAAAAGATGGATCTGCGGGATATGAAGGAAGTGCTGACCCGGTGGCAGAAGGGTCTGGAGGACATTGCCTGGAACAGCCTGTTCTGGGAGAATCACGATCAGCCCCGTTCCATTTCCCGTTATGGAAATGACAGTCCCGAATATCGGGAGGTATCGGCCAAGATGCTTGCCACCTGTCTGCATATGATGCAGGGAACTCCCTATGTGTACCAGGGAGAGGAGCTGGGCATGACCAACGTGCCCTTTACTTCCATCGATCAGTTCCGGGATCTGGACAGCATCAACGCTTACCGGGAGCTGGTGGAGGAGCAGAAGGTATTCACCTCAGAGGAAATGATGCGTTACCTGCGTTACAAGAGCCGTGACAACGCCAGAACGCCCTTCCAGTGGGATGACAGCGAGAACGCCGGATTTTCCACGGGAACTCCCTGGATTATGGTAAATCCCAACTACAAGGAAATCAACGCGAAGGATCAGCTGGAACGGGAAGATTCCGTATTCCATTATTATCAGAAGCTGATCCGCCTGAGAAAAGAGCAGGAAGTGATTGTGTACGGAACGTACGACCTGCTGCTGCCGGATTCAAAGGAAATTTATACCTATACCAGAACGCTGGGCGAGGAGAAACTTCTGGTGGTGTGCAATTTCTATGAGCCGGAAGTGTCATTTGAAATGCCGGAAGAGTTTATCGGCGGTACCTGCCTGATCAGCAACTATCCGGAAGTGTCGCTGAAGGCAGAGATGACGCTGAGACCTTATGAAGCATTTGTGATCAAAAAATAAGAGCAAATTATTTCTGACCGGAAAAGAACAGAAAAAAGGCCGCTCACAGATCGTGACAGATTTGTGGGCGGCTTTCTGTGAATCTTTTATTGCCATAAACAAAAAATCCGGACTGCATGCAGGAAGCCGG
>DVON01000270.1 GCA_018713585.1 Candidatus Pullilachnospira stercoravium
GGGCATAAAAAGCCGCTTCCAGGTTCTTTTTCCGCTCTTTCCTGTTCAGTTTTTTCTGTGCAACCGTGAATTTTTTACGCAGCACCAGATCGGTACGAAGGGGTATGGACAACCCGCTGCTGATTACTTCCGCCAGGACCTGCGCCTGGTTGTAGCCTCTGGTCCGCAGCTTCCGCCAGTGGACCGGGACGGGGACAATCACCTGGGGGCGGACCTGCCGCAGAAACTCCTGCCCGTAAAGAAGCATCATTCCTCCGAAAAAAGCCCCGTACTCTTTTCTTCCCCGGAATTTGAACCGCATCATGGACTCCCGGATTTCCCCCTGATACAGGAAAATCCCCTGTCCTCTCTCAAAATTCTGCTCATAGTGGCCGCAATCATAACAGAACTCCTGCTCCCGGCCTGTCAGTGGCTTTCCGCACCGCATACAGCGGGGCTGCCCCACAGGTTCCGGCAGATTTTCGCGGCAAAGGGCGCAGACATACCGCTCCTTTTTCCCCAGCACGCCGTCGCAGAGGGCGCAGCGCCTGGGATATATCCAGTCAGCCAGAGAGGCCGGCCGGATTATCGGTCTTTTTTTCAAAGCTCCATCATCTCCAGAATCCGTTCCTTCAGGCTTGTGTACCGGTTTTTCTCCTGTTTGTTCCGGATCATCTCCTGAAAGGTTGCTTCGCTGCCCACAATGGTCACGCAGGTTCTTGCCCTGGTAACCGCCGTGTACAGCAGATTTCTGCTCATAAGCATCCTGGGGCCGCCCAGCAGCGGCATCACCACCGCCGGGTACTCGCTTCCCTGGGATTTATGTATGGTGACGGCGTAAGCCAGCTCCAGCTCCTCCAGCTGTTTGAAGCTGTACTCCACATACCGGCACTCCTCAAACACCACCGTCATGGTTTCCGCGAAGGTATTGATCTCCTCCACAATTCCCATATCTCCGTTGAAAACTCCCACGCCCTTCTCCACAGGGATTCCGTACTGGCCGCGGATCTCCCACTCCAGCTGGTAGTCGTTGCGGATCTGCATCACCTTGTCCCCTTCCCGGAAGAGGCCGTCCCCGTGTTCCCGCTCTCTCTTTTTGGGATCCGGGGGATTCAGATACTTCTGCAGCACCTGGTTGAGATGCTCCACTCCCAGAAGTCCTTTGCGGGTAGGTGTCAGCACCTGGATCTCCAGCGGCTTTGCCTTCACATAGGGCGGCAGCTTCTTCTGCACCAGATACACCACTGATCCGATGATGATGTCGGCGTCATACCGCTTCAGGAAGAAGAAGTCCTTGCTCTTGTTGTCCAGCCGCACATCCAGCCCCGCGTTGATCCGGTGGGCGTTGACCACGATATCACTCTCCGATGCCTGGCGGAAAATCCGGTTCAGCTCCACCACCTGAAAGGCCCCGGAATCAATGATGTCCTTCAGCACACTCCCCGGCCCTACGCTGGGCAGCTGGTTCACGTCTCCCACCAGAATCAGCCTGGTTCCCACCTGCACCGCCGAAAGCAGCGCATGCATCAGGGAAATGTCCACCATGGACATCTCGTCAATGATAATCACATCCGCCTCCAGCGGGTTATCCTGGTTCCGCTCAAAATGGGCGCCTGCCGAGGAATCCTCCACCAGCCCGGAAAGCTCCAGCAGCCGGTGAATGGTGGAGGCCTCATAGCCGGTGGCCTCCGTCATCCGCTTGGCCGCCCGGCCTGTGGGGGCCGCCAGATAAATGTCCAGCCCTTCCAGCTCAAAATACTGGATAATGGCGTTGATGGTGGTGGTTTTTCCCGTTCCCGGCCCTCCGGTGATCACCAGGACGCCGTGATTCACCGCCTCGATCACCGCCTGACGCTGCAGCTCCTCCAGAGTCAGCTGATTCTTTTTTTCGATAAAATCCAGCCGCTTCCGGATGGCCTCCTCCGGCTGGCTGCTGCTCACATCCAGATCCTTCAGCATCCGGGCCGTATTCAGCTCCAGATAATAAAAAGCGCTTCCGTAAACCGCCGGCTCCCGGCGATCCCCGAAATCCATTTCCTTCAGGATCACCTTCCGGTCCATGGCCAGATCCATCACATGCTTTTCCATCAGCGGGGCTTCCACCCCCAGAAGCTCCGAAGCTCTGGCCAGCAGAACGCTCCGGGGAAGGAACACATGCCCATCTCCCGCCGCCAGAGACAGCACATACAGAAGGCCGCTTTTGATCCGGTAATCGGAATCCGTGTGGATGCCGATGCGTCCCGCGATCTCATCGGCGATCTTAAAGCCCACCCCCTGGATATCCTCCGCCAGCCGGTAGGGATTTTCCTTCAGGACGCTGTAAAGGCCGGAGCCGTACCTGGCGTAAATCTTCACACCCAGGGCCACGGAAATCCCATACTGCTGAAGGAACATCATGGCGCTCCTCATCTCCGACTTTTCCGCCATCTGCCGGGCAATCTCCCGGGCCTTCTGCTCGCTGATGCCCTTCACCTCGGAGAGTCGCTCCGGCTCCTCGTCGATGATCCGCATGGTATCCTCCCCGAACTTGCGGACAATCCGGGCAGCCAAAGCGGCTCCCACGCCCTTGATGGCGCCGGAGCCCAGATATCGTTCCATGGCGATGGTGTCCTCCGGGATCCTGGTCTCGTAGGAATCCACCTTGAACTGCTGTCCGTAGGTGGCATGCTCCACATATCCGCCGTGAAGCTCCAGGAGCTCCCCCTCGCCCACATATTCAAAAATACCCACACAGGTGGTTTCCTTCCCCTTCACCATCAGGTTCAGCACCGTGTAGCCGTTGTCCTCATTCCGGTATATGATATGTTCCACATATCCTTCGATTGTATCCTGCATCTGTCACTTTTTCCTCAAAATCAGCCCTCCGGCCTAAGAGCGGGAACCTAACTGTGCCATCATTTCCGCGTACATGCCGGTTCCCTCCGCCACCGCGCAGGCGGGATTCTCCGCCGTCATGGCGTTGATGCCTGTCCGCTCCGTGAGGATCTCCTCCAGGCCGTCCAGCAGCGCGCCGCCTCCTGTCAGGACAATGCCCCGTTCCACAATATCCGCGGCCAGCTCCGGCGGCGTCTTTTCCAGCACGTTGTGCACCGCCTCCACAATCTTTGTGGTGGCCTCCTGCAGCGCCTCCCGGATCTCCTCGGAGGTGACCGTGACGGTCTTGGGCAGTCCCGTGATCACGTTCCGTCCCTTGATCTCCATGGTGACTGTCTGAGGCCGCTTGCAGGCTGTGCCGATCTTGATCTTCACCGCCTCCGCGGTCTGCTCTCCGATGAACAGGTTGTGAGCCTTCCGCACATAGCGGACGATGGCCTCGTCGAAATCATTTCCCGCCACCTTGATGGACTCGGAGACCACGATGCCTCCCAGGGAAATCACCGCGATATCGGTGGTTCCGCCGCCGATATCCACCACCAGGCTGCCGAAGGGCTTGGTGATATCGATGCCGGCGCCGATGGCTGCCGCGATGGGCTCCTCAATAATATGGACCTCCCGGGCGCCTGCCTGGTACGTGGCTTCCTCCACAGCCTTCCGCTCCACCTCCGTTACACCGCTGGGTACGCAGATGCTGATCCGGGGCTTCCGGAAGGACTTTCTTCCCATGGCTTTCTGGATAAAATGCCGCAGCATCTTCTCCGTAATGGTATAATCGGAGATCACTCCCTGGCGCAGCGGACGGATGGCCATGATATTGCCCGGCGTCCTCCCGATCATCTGGCGAGCTTCCTCTCCTATGGCTTTCACCTTGTCTGCATCTTTATCGTAAGCAACTACGGACGGCTCCTTCAGAACAATCCCTTTTCCTTTTGTGTAAACCAGAATGCTGGAAGTTCCCAAATCAATTCCGATATCTGCTGATGCCATATAGCAATCCCCTTTCCGATTTTGGCCGGGCTTCCGCAGATTCTGCGCAAACAGATCGGCGGAAGCCCGTTTTCTTTCCTATTATAAACAATTCCCCAGAAAATGGAAAGCGTTTTTTAGAGGTATTTTTCGACATACCGGCCCGTGTAGGAGACGGGATTTTTCGCCACCTCCTCCGGCGTTCCCTGGGCGATGACGGTTCCTCCCCGGTCTCCGCCCTCCGGTCCGATGTCGATGATGTAGTCCGCCGTCTTGATCACATCCAGGTTATGCTCGATAACCACCACCGTGTTGCCGCCCTCTGCCAGGCGCTTCAGAATATCGATCAGCTTGTGCACATCGGCAAAATGCAGACCCGTGGTGGGCTCGTCCAGAATGTAGATGGTCTTTCCGGTACTGCGCCGGGACAGCTCCGTGGCCAGCTTGATTCTCTGGGCCTCGCCGCCGGACAGCGTGGTGGAAGGCTGGCCCAGACGGATGTAGGACAGGCCCACATCGTAGAGGGTTTCGATCTTTCTGCGGATGGAGGGCAGATTCTCGAAGAAGGGCAGCGCCTCCTCCACCGTCATGTTCAGCACGTCATAAATGCTCTTGCCCTTATATTTCACCTCCAGCGTCTCCCGGTTGTAACGCTTTCCGTGGCAGACCTCGCAGGGCACATACACATCCGGCAGGAAATGCATCTCTATCTTGATGATTCCGTCGCCGCTGCAGGCCTCGCACCGGCCTCCTTTTACGTTGAAGCTGAAGCGCCCCTTCTTGTAACCCCTGGCCTTGGCGTCCGCGGTGGACGCGAACAGATCCCGGATCTGGTCAAACACCCCCGTGTAGGTGGCCGGATTGGACCGGGGCGTTCTTCCGATGGGCGACTGGTCGATGTTGATTACCTTGTCCAGCTGCTCCATGCCCAGAATCTTCTTGTGATCGCCGGGAATGGTTCTGGCATGGTTCAGCGTCCGCGCCAGGCTCTTGTAAAGAATCTCGTTGACCAGGGAGCTTTTCCCGGAACCGGATACGCCGGTGACGCAGGTAAATACCCCCAGCGGAAACTTCACGTCGATATTTTTCAGGTTATTCTGGGACGCCCCCTTCACCGTCAGCCATCCGGTGGGCTTCTTCCGCTCCGTGGGCACCGGAATCTTCCGTCTTCCACTTAAGTATGCGCCGGTTATGGAATTTTTATTTTCCATCAGCTCCTCGGCGGTGCCGATGGCCACCAGCTGGCCGCCGTGCTCCCCCGCGCCCGGGCCGATATCCACAATGCAGTCCGCCGCCCGCATGGTGTCCTCGTCGTGTTCCACCACAATCAGGGTATTTCCCAGATCCCGCAGATGGCAGAGGGTTTTCAGCAGCTTGTCGTTGTCCCTCTGGTGAAGGCCGATACTGGGCTCATCCAGAATATAGGCCACGCCCACCAGACCGGAGCCGATCTGGGTGGCCAGACGGATCCTCTGGGCCTCGCCGCCGGACAGACTGGCGGTGGCTCTGGTAAGGGTCAGGTAATCCAGCCCCACATCCATCAGAAACTGTACTCTGGCCCGGATCTCCTTGAGCACCTGGCTTCCGATCAGCTTCTGGGTCTCCGTCAGCGTAAGCTGTTTCAGAAATTCCGTCAGGCTGGCGATGGACATGTCCGTCACCTCGAAAATATTTTTATCGCCCACGGTAACCGCCAGGGACTCCGGCTTCAGACGCTGTCCGTGGCAGGCGGGACAGGGCGTAATCTGCATGAAGGATTCATATTCCTGCTTTGTGGTCTCGGATCCCGTCTCCCGGTAACGCCGCTCCACATTTTTAATCAGTCCCTCAAAGGCCACATCGTAGAGTCCTTCCCCCCTCTGGCCTTTGTAACGCACCTTCACCGAATGGCCGTTGGTGCCGTAAATCAGAACATCGTGAATCTTCTTCGGATACTCCTCAAAGGGGGTATCCAGACTGAACTGATATTCCTCCGCCAGAGCGTCCAGAATCGCTCTGGTGAAGCTTCCCTTGTCCGTGCAGGACTGCCAGCCCAGCACCGCAATGGCCCCCTGACTGATGGAAAGGGAGGGATCCGGAATCATCAGCCGCTCGTCAAACTCCATCTTGTATCCCAGCCCCAGACAGTGAGGGCAGGCGCCGAAAGGATTGTTGAAGGAAAAGCTGCGGGGTTCCACCTCGTCCACGCTGATCCCGCAGTCCGGACAGGAAAAGCTCTGGCTGAAATTCATGGTATTGCCGTCCATGGTATCCACCACCAGCAGTCCGTCCGCCAGATGCAGCACGCTTTCGATGGAGTCCGTCAGGCGCTTCTCAATGCCGGGCCGCACCACCAGACGGTCCACCACAATCTGAATGTTGTGCTTGATATTTTTGTCCAGGGCGATCTCCTCGGACAGCTCGTACATGTTTCCGTCGATCATCACCCGCACATAGCCGCTTCTTCTGGCCTGATCCAGCAGCTTCTCATGGCGGCCCTTCCGCCCCCGGACCACCGGCGCCAGCAGCTGGATCCTGGTGCGCTCCGGCAGCGCCATAATCTGATCCACCATCTGATCCACCGACTGCTTCGCGATCACCCTGCCGCACTTGGGGCAGTGGGGGATACCGATTCTGGCGTAAAGCAGACGGAAATAATCGTAAATCTCCGTCACCGTTCCCACGGTGGAACGGGGGTTGCGGTTGGTGGATTTCTGGTCAATGGAAATGGCCGGGGACAGTCCCTCGATGCTCTCCACATCCGGCTTCTCCATCTGTCCCAGGAACTGCCGGGCATAAGAGGACAGGCTTTCCATGTACCGCCGCTGTCCTTCCGCGTATATTGTATCAAAGGCCAGAGAGCTCTTTCCCGAACCGGAAAGACCGGTCAGCACCACAAATTCATTTCTGGGGATGTCCACGTCCAGGTTTTTCAGATTATTCTCGTTGGCTCCCCGTATCTTAATGTACTGTTTTTTCGATTTTTCTGCCGCCATCTGTATTCTACTCCTTTGAATATTCTCTGTCTTAGCATATTCCAAACGTATGTTCCTGTCAACTGTTTCTTTCGCGTTTTCCTAATCCAGCAGGAAATCCGCCAGAATGGGATTGCTGACGCTGATGCCTTTCCTGGTCAGATACAGTCTTCCCTTTTCTTCCCCGAGAAATCCGCCCTCCACGTATTTTCTGATCACCGGGCCGTAAACCGCATGGATCTCCCTTCCAAAGGTGTCCAGAAAATCCTTTTCGCTGATTCCTGCCGTCATCCGGAGTCCCAGGAACATGAATTCTTCCATCCGGTCTTTTTCGGACAGTTTCTGGCGGTCCCTGCGCAGCCGCCCGGGATGGCCGCTGTCCTCCAGATATTCTTTCATGTCAGAAGTATTTGAAAACCGCTCTCCCTCCATCAGAGAGGAGCTTCCCAGCCCCATGCCCAGATACTCCTTCCCGGTCCAGTAGCCGATGTTGTGGCGGCAGGCATATCCCGGCCGGGCATAGTTGGAAATCTCGTACTGTTCCATCCCGTATTCCTTCAGGATCTGGCCGGTGCGTTCATACATCAGCCGTTCCTCCTCCTCATCCGGAAGCGGAAGCGGTCTTTGGGCAAAAGGAGTTCCCTCCTCGATGATCAGGCTGTAGGCGGAAATATGTTCCGGTCCCAATGCCGCCGTCCGCCGAAGCGTCCGCTCCCAGGAGGCTACCGTCTGGCCCGGAAGCCCCGACATCAGATCCACATTGATATTGGCAAATCCCGCTTCCCGTGCCATGGAGAAGCTCTCCAGAAATTCCTCCCAGCTGTGAATCCGTCCCAGAAGCCACAGTTCCTCATTGTCCGCCGACTGGCAGCCGAAGCTGATCCGGTTGACGCCTCCCCGCAGATAAGCTTTCAGTTTTTCAGGCGTCACCGTGCCGGGATTGGCCTCCATGGAGATCTCCGCCTCCGGCAGCAGCCGGAAGGATGTCCGAAGCTGGTCCAGAATCTCCTCCATCCAGTCTGCGCGAAGCACGGAAGGCGTGCCCCCGCCGATGAAAATGGTGGATACCGCCGCCTCCGTCCGCTGCCCCAGAACCCGGATCTCCCGAAGCAGCGCCTCCGTGTAGGCCCGCTGGGCCGTCTCGTCTGCCGGACCGGACAGGAAATCGCAGTATCCGCATTTCCGGATACAGAAGGGAATATGAAGATATAGTTGTATTTCTCTCATGTTTGATTCCTTGTCTGATATATTTTCTGTTTCATATTATCAAATCCCTTCCGTTTAGGCAACTTCAGTTTTACCACCATTATTAGATGAAATTCCCTCTTCCCTTATTGACATCCCCTGCGCCAAGGAGTATTATAATGATATCAAATTAATATCATTTTCTATCTCATGGAGGTACAGATTATGGAAAAATCATCAATCACAGAGGAGCGTATTCTGAAGCCGTTGGGCGGAATTCCCATGCTGCTGTTGTCGCTGTTTCTTCTGATCGGTTCCACCGCCTTTTTCGTGGTGGGGATTATCTTCTCCACCGCCGGGCCGGATCGAAATGAAGTGGTGCATCCCGTTCTTCTGGGAATTTCCATCACCGTGTTTGTGGTGGGGCTGGTGGCAGGACTTCTGCTTCTGTGCGGCCTGAAGGTGATTCATCCCAACGAAGCCCTGGTGCTGACCCTGTTCGGAAAGTACTACGGAACCCTGTATCACGCAGGATTCTACTGGGTGGTTCCCTTCTGCTCCGCCGTCAATCCGGCAGCAGAGCGGACTCCGGTGGCAGCCGGCAAAGATATGCCTGCCGTCAGCGGCGCAAAAAAAAGTGTTTCCCTGAAAACGCTGACCCTGAACAATCAGAAGCAGAAGGTCAACGATGCCCAGGGAAATCCTGTGGAGATCGGTACCGTGGTGATCTGGCATGTAGCCAACGCCACCAAAGCAGTGCTGAACGTGGAGAATTTTGCCCGGTACCTGTCCATCCAGTGTGACGCCATCACCAGAAATGCCGCCCGCAGATATCCCTACGATACCGCGGAAAGCGCCGAGGAAAAATCCCTCCGGGGCAGCAGCCAGGAAATCGCGGATATCATGCAGAAGGAGCTGCAGGAAAAGGTGGAAGACGCCGGTATCGTAATCGAAGACGTGCGCATCACCCATCTGGCCTACGCGCCGGAAATCGCCTCCGCCATGCTGCAGCGGCAGCAGGCAGCCGCCATCATCGACGCCCGCCAGAAAATCGTGGAAGGCGCTGTGGGCATGGTACAGATGGCCCTGCAGCAGCTGTCCGAAAACGAAATTGTAGAGCTGGACGAGGAGAGGAAAGCCGCCATGGTCAGCAACCTGCTGGTGGTTCTGTGCGGCAACAAGGACGCACAGCCTATCGTCAACAGCGGAAGTCTGTACTGATCCGCAGGATACGCATATGGCGGATTCCAAAAATAAAGACAAGGCCAAAAAGCAAATTCCTCTCCGGCTGTCCGCATCGCTGTATGCGGAGCTGGCCCAGTGGGCCGAAGACGAATTCCGCTCCGTCAACGGGCAGATTGAATATTTGCTGACGGAATGTGTGAAGAAACGCAAAGGGAAAAAAGAGTGATGTGCACATGCATAAACATGCATGAAAAGACCGCCGGCAGAACGAATTACATCTTGTTCTGCCGGCGGTCTTTGCGTATGTACTAATCGTGATGCAAATCGCCGATTGCCCTCCTGAACAGCCACTCCGAATATTTCTTTTTATTTGCAGTTTTGTTTTGTCTGCTGAAGACAAAGACACGTCCGGCAGCCTCACAGATATTGCCTTGTATTCCAACGATAGCCTCCATGTTGACGATATAATGCCGGTTTACACGAAGAAAATAATCATCTCCGTAATCCATCACTTCCTGCAGACTTCCCCTGATCTTCGTCACAGCCCCACTGGTAAGATGGACCAAAAGATAATTATGGCAGCTTTCCAGATATGTAATCTGGCGATAAGGTATCTCTCTGAGTTTCTCTTTCCCCAATGGAATCATTTTATCTATGGGAATCGTTTCCCTGCGCTCCTGCAGCTCAAGGAAACGGGAGCGAATCTTGCGGAAGTCTTCCGGTGAATACGGTTTCACAATATAATACAGCGCCTCCATTTCAAAAGCTTCAGCGCCAAAAGACCGGCTTGCACTCTCCAGTACCAGCGCAATATTGGGAAAACGCCTTTCCAGTGCCGCTCCTATTTTCAGATTTTGTGTGTCATCGTCTTCCACATTGAGAAATACCATGTCGTACCAGATTCCTTCTCTGATACGTGTAAAGATTTCCTCTCCACTGTCGAACACATCCACCGGAACACCTCTCCAGTATTCAGAAATCTGCTTCTTCAGAAATTCCCTATCCTCCACTTTTCTGTCACAGACCGCAATTCTCATAGCATCACCTTTCCTCAATGTCCTGCTTTTCCCCCTGTTTCCCGGTGATTTCCAGATTTGCAGATTGCTGAATCCGACGGTTCAGCCAGATCCAGAAATCCATGGGATCCTCCGTATTCTGACAGAGGATTTCCGCTTCCAGGGGAACCGGCGTTTTTCTCTTATTATCTTCTGTACCTATTTTCATCTGACTACCTCCCACCGGAACCGGATCCCCGTGAGGTTTTGCTATTGATATCACCGTTCGGTGTTACGCTTTCTGACAACTGTTACAGACAGCAGGATCAGTTCGCCTGCCAGCAGCAGGATTCCTCCCCATGTCCACACAGCGCTGCTGTCGCCGGTTTTTACCGGACTGCTCTCTCTCTGATCCTGGGGAGACGGAGTGACCGTGGGGCCAGGCGTCGTTTCCGGGGAAGGGGTTACGGACGGTTTGGGCGGCTCCGACTTCGGAGTAATTTCCACATCGTAATCCCAGCCCACCATGGCGCCGTCTTCATCCAGCTCGCGCCCCGGAATGCTGACCAGCGAAGGTTCCGATGATCCATACGCATTTTCTGTCTGGCAGATCAGATACACGCCCTGTTCCATTTCAGGAAATGTCACGGTACCGTTCGCATCGGTATACCCTTTTTCCGGCACAATCTCCGCGCCTGCCACGGCAGCTTCCAGAACTTCTGCCGCTTCTCTGACCTGGCCTCCGGTGGTAAGTTCATTCAGGTCTACTCCCGTGCTTTCCAGTTCCCGATTCAGCGTCCAGTAAACACTCTGGTCTTTCACAAACGGGGTTCCCACCGGATATACACAGAACTCCACCTGCTCCAGCCCGGTTCCCAGATCCTTCAGCTGAATCCGGATACTTCCTTCTCTTTCCGCAGAATAATCCTCTGCCCGGGCCGGAACC
>DVON01000271.1 GCA_018713585.1 Candidatus Pullilachnospira stercoravium
GGTATTCAGAAAAATGGTATAGCACCCATCCTTCAGTCTCATGCAGCCGTCCTCAAGGCAGATGTTCTCAAACCGGTAGCGGTAATACCCCTTTCCGAAAGGATCAAAATCACAGATAAAAATCACATAGGTGTCCGGAAGCGCTTCATACCCGCATCCGGATACAAGCAGGTCCATATCCAGCTGGCTACGATAATATCTGGATCGTCTGCTGAGCGCAGGCTTTTTCAGCATCTGCATCTCTACATTGTACCGGGTGTTCTTTTCATCCTTCGCGTAAACATCCATCCGTACGCCTTTATACTCCGGATGGTATACGAAGCTTCTCTCCCGGCTTACCTCCACCCTGTCTACGGAAATGCCGGTCACCAGTTCCAACAGCCCCCGGCAGTTTTCTTCCTCTGCCATAACCGCGCTGAACATAAAATCATCCTTGATGGTGAGTTCCTTTAATGTTTTTGCCATTTTACCTCCGTTCCGCGGAGGATTTCTGCTGGTTTGATTATAGCATGCTTTTTCTGCCGGGACAATCATTTTGCAAAATTTATCTTTACTTTTATCTTCGTTTTTCCGTTTACAGTCTTTCCAGCAGCATCCGGTTCACCTGGCCGGGATCGGCTTTCCCTTTCATCTGCCGCATCACCTGGCCCACCAGGAAGCCCAGAACCTTGGTTTTTCCCGAATGGTATTCTTCCACGGTCTTGGGATTGTCCGCCAGCACCTGCTCCACCACTTTCTCCACAGCGCCCGTATCCGTCACCATGGTCATGCCTTTTTCTTCCATATAAATCAGCGGATCCACATCTTCCCGGAACATGGCGGCAAATACTTTTTTCGCGTTCTGGCGCGTGATTTTCCCCTCATCCACCGCGCGAATCAGGCTGGCAAGATGCTCCGGGGAAAATGCCAGTTCCTCGGCTTCCATGCCTTCCTCTTTCATCAGTTTCAGGGTATCTCCCATCAGCCAGTTGGCCGCTTCCTTGGGCCGGCCGCTTAATCCGGCAGTTTCTTCAAACAGATCCGCCATCCGTTTGGTCTGGGTCAGAATTCCCGCGTCATAGGCCGGAAGGCCGTAATCTCTCTGATACCGCAGTGCCTTTTCCTCCTGAAATTCCGGCCGGCTGGCGTGGATTTCGTCCAGCCAGCTCTGGGATATCACCACCGGGGGCAGATCCGGATCCGGGAAGTACCGGTAATCCTTTGCGTCCTCTTTTGAGCGCATACCGTAAGAGTATTCCTTGTTGTCATCCCAGCGGCGGGTCTCCTGGATGACCTCTTTCCCCTCCTCCAGAAGCTCGATCTGCCGTTCCCGCTCTCCCTCGATGGCGTGCGCAATGGCCTTAAAGGAGTTCAGGTTTTTCATCTCCGTTCTGGTTCCCATACGGTTGCTGCCAACCTCCCGCACCGACAGGTTCACATCGGCGCGCATGGAGCCCTCCTGCAGCTTACAGTCGGAAATTCCCAGATACTGACAGATCATCCGCAGTTTTTCCAGGTAAGCAATCACTTCATCGGCGGTCCGCATATCCGGTTCCGATACAATCTCAATCAACGGCACACCGCTGCGGTTATAATCCACCAGAGAGCAGTCTTCCCACTCATCATGAATCAGCTTGCCCGCGTCTTCCTCCATGTGCATCTCATGGATCCGGATGGTTTTTTCCTTATTATTGGCCGAATGGCCAGAAAGGGACCCTGGAAGGGTTTCCTTATTATTGGCCGAATGGCCAGAAAGGGATCCTGGAAGGGTTTCCTCTCCGCCCGTATGGATGGTCAGCGCGCCATCGTGTCCGATGGGAAGATACAGCTGGGAAATCTGATAGTTCTGAGGATTATCCGGATAGAAATAATTTTTCCGGTCAAACCTGCTGTACCGGTTCACCTGGCAGGAAAGGGCATCTGCCAGCTTCAGCGCATATTCCACCACTTTCCCGTTCAGCACCGGAAGAGAACCCGGCATACCGGTACAGACGGGACAGGTGTGGGTGTTGGGCGCCGCTCCGAATTTTGTGGAACATCCGCAGAAAATCTTTGTGCTGGTGGCCAGCTCCACATGGACCTCCAGGCCGATGACTGTTTCATACTGTTTTGCCATGATAATCCTCCTTACATTGATTGACTGTGGCCGCATGGCCATAGAAGGTTCTTTCCGATTCACTACCGGCCCGCATGCCATGCCCGGCCAAAGGTTCCTCTGAGCCGTTCATAGGATCCGGCCGCCCGCAGGATTTTCTCTTCCGAAAAGCGGTTTCCGATGATCTGCATTCCGATGGGCAGGCCTTTATCATCCCGCCCGCAGGGAAGGCTGACTGCAGGAAGCCCCGCCAGGTTTACCGCCACCGTATAGATGTCGCCAAGATACATTTTCAGAGGATCTGACAGGCTGGATCCCTTCAGCGGCGCCGTGTCAGGGGCAACCGGTGCCAGGATGCAGTCATATCTGGCAAACACCCTGTCAAATTCTTCTTTGATCAGACGTTTTACTTTCAGTGCTTTCAGGTAATAGGCGTCATAATATCCGGCGCTGAGTACGAAGGTTCCCAGAAGGATTCTCCGTTTCACCTCATCCCCGAAGCCTTCTGCACGGGTATATTTGTACATTTCATGAAGGCCCTCCCCGTTTTCGGAGCGGTAACCGTATTTGATTCCGTCGAACCGCTCCAGGTTGGAGCTGGCCTCCGCGCAGGCGATGATATAGTATGCCGGAATCACATAGTCCGTCAGTCCCAGGCTGAAAAATTCCACCTGCGCTCCGTTTTGGCTCATCAGGCTGATGGCATCCGCCAGCGCCTGCTTCACCTGGGGATCCGTTCCCTCCGCCAGATATTCCTTGGGAACGCCGATTTTCATCCCGCCAAAGGATTTCTCTGACGCCGCGGCAAAATCAGGCAGCTTCACATCCAGACTGGTGGCGTCCAGCAGGTCCTTTCCCGCGATGGCGGAAAGCAGCAGCGCGCAGTCCTCCACACTGTTTCCCACCGGCCCGATCTGATCCAGAGAAGAGGCGTAAGCCACCAGTCCTCTCCGGGATACCAGACCGTAAGTGGGCTTGATGCCCACCACGCCGCAGTATCCTGCCGGCTGCCGGATACTGCCGCCGGTGTCGGATCCCAGCGCCAGCGGGCTTTCTCCCGCCGCCACCGCGGCACAGGAGCCGCCGGAGGAACCGCCGGTGACGTGATCCGTATTCCAGGGATTGGAGGACGGCCCGAAAGCCGAAGTCTCCGTGGTGCTACCCATGGCAAATTCATCCATATTGGTTTTTCCCAGCACCACCATGCCGGCTTCCTCCAGCTTCTGAATCACAAAAGCATCTCCGGTGGGAACAAAGTTCTCCAGAATTCGGGAAGCGCAGGTGGTATTCCAGTCTTTCATACAGATATTATCCTTTATGGCCACCGGCACACCGGCCAGCGGTCCTGTATATCTTCCGTCACGGATACCCTGCTCCACCTGGCGCACCCGCTCCAGAGTTTTTTTCCTGTCCACCGACAAAAACGCATGGATCCGGGGTTCCTGCTGTCTGATTTCCTCAAGAAAAGCCTCCGCCGTCTCCCGGACTCCCAGATTTTTCCTTTTGATTTCCCGGCCGATCCGGGCGGCTGTCATTTCCCGTATTTCCATCCTTCTCATCCTCCTGTCAGATCGTCCTGGGTACCTGAAGCTGCTGCTCCTTCTGTCTGGGCGCATTGGCCATCAATGCCTCTCTTCCATCCGCTCCGGTGACCACATCTTCCCTGAATACATTCTGCTGATCCGAAATATACACCAGCGGTTCCACGCCATCGGTGTCCAGTTCATTGAGTTTTTCCACATAATCGAGGATTTCTTCCAGCTTTTCCACCACTGCCTCCCGCTCCTCAGGTTCCAGCGTCAGCTTGGCAAGAATTTCCACATTTTCCATCACATCATCCGTAATTCTCCGCTCTCCCATTGCTGCTCCTTTCCTTATAAAACGGCCGTATGGCCATAAATGGATCCCTTCATAATTTTTCTGTTTCCTATGGTTCCAGACGGTTCATATCTCTGGGGAAGAGTGTTGCTTCACGCACATTATCCTCTCCCAGCAGCTGCATGGTCAGCCGCTCCAGGCCGATTCCCAGACCGCCGTGGGGCGGCAGGCCATAGCGGAAGGCTTCCAGATACTGCTCCATTCCCTCCGTGGTCATGCCCCGGCGTTCGATTTTTTCCAGAAGTTTTTCATAGCTGTGGATCCTCTGTCCGCCGGTGGTGATTTCCAGTCCATGGTACAAAAGGTCAAAACTCAGAGTATATCGGGGATCCTCCGGATCATCCATGGCATAAAACGGTCTTTTTTTCGAAGGATAATGGGTGACAAACACAAAATCCGCGCCGTATTCCTCCGCCGCGTACTTTCCAATCAGTTCTTCCTCCTCCGGTTCCAGATCAAAAGGATTGCGGATGGGACGGCTGTATTTTTCCGACACCAACCGTTTGGCTTCGTCAAAACGCAGCGCCGGAATCCGGTCGGTGCGGGGCAGCTGCACATTCAGCATTTCCAGTTCTTTCGCGTACTCTTTTTTCAGCAGTTCCATGGTATACCGGAGAAATCCCGTCTCCATCCGGCAGATATCCAGAAAACCGGAGATGTATCCCATCTCAAAATCCAGACTGGTATATTCATTCAGATGGCGGCGGGTATTGTGCTTCTCCGCCCGGAAAACCGGACCGGTCTCGAATACCCGGTCAAAGACACCCACCATCATCTGTTTGTAAAACTGAGGACTCTGGGCCAGCACCGCGGGATGATGGAAATAGCTGAGTTTAAAAATGTTGGCGCCGCCCTCAGCGCCCTTGGCCCCGATCTTTGGCGTATGGATTTCTGTAAATCCCCGGCCATACAGGTAATCCCGGAACCCCCGCACGATTCCCTCCTGTATCCGGAATCTGGCCCTCTCCCGCAGGTTTCTAAGAGACAGCGCTCTTCGGTCCAGACGGGCCTCCAGAGAAGTATTCATTTTCCATTTTCCAATAGAAAGAGGAAGGGGATCCTTCACCTCTGTCAGCATGGAAAATTCCTCTGCCCTCAGTTCTCTTCCCAGCGGCGCCCGCAGCTCCGTCCGCACACTGCCGCGCACTGTCAGACAGCATCCTTCCCTTACCCGGGGAACAGCCGCCTCCCGGAGACTCAAAAGCAGATCGCCTTCCCAGACAGTCTGGAAAAGTCCTTCTCTGGTCCGCAGAATTACAAATGCCATTTCTCCCATATCGCGGATTCTGTGGACAGCCCCCGCGAGGGTCAGCACAGTCCCCTGGCGGGCTGCCATAAATGTTTCCAGATCCGCTTCTGTTTTGTCCAATAATTCCATCACATATTCCATACGGTTTCCTCCTTTATTTCCGGAATCCGGCCGGATTCCCTGCTCGCTACCCCGAAAGCCGGATGGCTCCTTCTCTTCTCACTACTCCGAAAGCCGGATAATTCCGTGCCTCGCACTCCCGTCATCCTGCGTGGCTTTCTCAACAATGGAAACATTGTCATGAATAAAAAATCCTGAAATACCCAGAGAGATCCAGATATTTCAGGATGGATATCTTTGATTACATCTTCGTAATCCGTTCAATAGCCTTTATTGTATTTTCATAGCTGCCGAAGGCGCTCAGGCGGAAATAACCTTCTCCGCAGGCGCCGAATCCGCTTCCCGGGGTTCCTACCACACCAGCTTCGGAAAGCAGGGTATCGAAAAATTCCCAGGAACTCATGCATCCCGGTGTTTTCAGCCAGACATAGGGGGCGTTTGTGCCGCCGCTGACGGTGTATCCCGCGCCGGCCAGCCCTTCCAGAATGGTGTGGGCGTTC
>DVON01000272.1 GCA_018713585.1 Candidatus Pullilachnospira stercoravium
ACCCCTTGAAGACGACGAGGTAGATAGGGCAGAGGTGGAAGTACAGTAATGTATGGAGCTGACTGTTACTAATCGGTCGAGGGTTTGACCTGAGTGTCTGCGGAGACAGAGAAGAGAGACGGAAAAGAGAACGCAGGCAGGTGGTTAACGCGGAAGAGAGAATGGATGTAAGTTGTATATGCAGTTTTGAAGGTGCATCACCTTCTTATAAATGGATACAGGGGATTAGTTCAATGGTAGAGCACCGGTCTCCAAAACCGTCGATAGGGGTTCGAATCCCTTATCCCCTGGATAAAGCTGCAGCAGACAGATCACGTTGCTGCAGCTTTTGCTATGCCGGAAATTTCTTCGATTTATTATGACATTTTTGGAAAATAAGTGGTATAATTAATATATCAACGTGTAGTTTGCTTAGCAGTATGAAGCTATGTTGAGTAAGCTGCACGTTTTTTTGCAGAACGGTCGGGTATACCGTGGAATACCTTTTGTTACAGCCGGGCCGGAAGGCTGTGCTGCAGCTTATTTACGATGATGGAAAATCTGCCAAGCGCGCTTTTCATTGTTCATGACAATGGAAAGGCTGCCAAGCGTGCTTTCCATTGTTTATGACGGCAGAGTGATCTGCTGTTACGTTGTGACAGGAGGTAAGGAATGTCAAAGGTTAATCTGGAAACAGGAGATCTGGTGATTTATGGGAAAAGCGGGGTTTGCAGGGTGACTGATATCGGAGAACGGACGTTTAACCGGAGAAGCAGAAGATATTATATACTGAAGCCCATTGATGATGACAGATCCACGATCTATGCACCCACGGACAGTGAGCAGGCGGTGGGAAAGATGCGCAGGCTTCTGACAAAGGATGAGATTCTTCAGCTGGTCAGTCAGGTTCCCCAGGAGCCGCTTCCGTGGATTTACAATGAGCACCAGAGAAAAGAGGCTTTTCAGCAGATTCTCGCGGAGGGGGACAGAGGCAAGCTGATTCAGATGCTTCGGACCCTGTATCTTCAGAAAAAGAAGAGGACGGCGGCAGGAAGGAAGCTGTACAGTTCGGATGAACAGATTTTCCGTGCAGCGGAAAAACTGCTTTTTGAGGAATTCTGTACGGTGCTTCATCTTAAGAAAAATCAGCTGATACCTTTCCTTTTTGGCGGGAAAAGCCTGACTTCTGCTGAAATCCAGTAGATAAGCACGTTTTATGGATTTTCTGCTGTTGTGATAATATTGTTTGGGAGGCATGGAGAGGAGACGATGGATTATAAGCTTCTGTTTGACACTGCGGTTTTTGCGGGAGAGCTTCTGATGAAGAATGGTGCGGAGACCTATCGCGTAGAAGATACCATGTATCGGATTTTGAAAAAATCAAATCTGAAGACAGTTCAGGTTCTGGTGATGATGACCGGCTTTGTGGCCACACTGGATGATCCGTCCATGGATTCATTGACTGTGGTGCGGAGGATCAACAGCCGGGGGACAGATCTGGAGCTGATCGACAAGGTGAATGTTATTTCCAGGGAATTCTGTTCGGATCAGATTCCTCTGGAGGTGGCTTTTACCAGAATGAAAACCCTGTGGCGGGAACCCCATGAGAGCAAAAGAAATCTGGCGGCCATGGCAGCGCTGACAGGAGGATTCGCCGTCATGTTCGGCGGCAGCGCGGCGGATGTGGCCGTGGCGGCGGCAACCGGTTTTCTTACGGCTGCCGTGCTTTTTTACTGCCGGAAAATTCATCTGCACATGTTTCTGGAAAATATGCTGTGTTCTGTTTTCCTGGCTATTGTGGTGGGGCTGGCAGTGACATTTCTGCCGGGCGAATATTCCAGAGATCTGATTATCATCAGCGCCATCATGCCGCTGGTGCCGGGGGCGGCTATCACCAATGCAGTGTTTGATACCCTTCACGGGGATTACCTGTCGGGACTGGCCAGAGCGGCGGAGGCATTTGTGATTGCCGCGGCGGTGGCGCTGGGAATCGGTATTGGCATGAGTCTTATATAAGGAGCGGGATAAATGACAGATATGATCATACAGTGCATCGGTGCGGTGGTTGCCGTAGTAGGATTCGGAATTGTGCTGCGGGTGCCGAAAAAATTTCTATGGTGGGCAGGTCTGGACGGAGGTATCGGCTGGCTGGTTTATCTGGCTGCCAATCAGGCTTTGGATTCGCCTTTGCTGAGCACATTTCTGGGGGCCATGGTGATTTCGGCGGGAGCCCATCTGTGTGCGAGAAAATTCCGGACGCCGGTGACCATGTTCCTGATACCGGCAAATATGACACTGGTGCCGGGAGCCGGTATGTACCGGATTGTCTACTATATTCTTCAGCCGGAGAATGAATCGTCCATGTATTATTTTCAGCAGACGCTCCAGACGGCTGGGATGATTGCGCTGGCCATGTTTGTGGTCAATACCGCCTTGGGGAACTTTCAGCACAGGAAAAAGAGTGCTGTAAAAGAAGGAAAATAATAGCAGGACAGATATTCTTTACGATTTTCTGACTTTTAGAATAATGTCGAACAAAGCAGAAAAATCATGCTATAATAGTCGCAGTAAAGCTTTCAAAAAAGCTTGGAAAATCGGAGTAAGAATATGGAAGAAAAGAAGAAACACAGCATTGGATTTCGGATAGCAGTGGGTACAGTGTGTGGCGCCGTGGTGTTGGGCCTGGGTTTTTATGCTTATCAGGCGTGGCAGTACAGAAACAGGTTTTTTGAAGGAACCGTAATCAATGGAATCGACTGCAGCGGTCTGACCGCACAGGAGGCCACAGAGAAGATACGGGAAAAGGTGGAGAATTATCAGCTGCAGATTACATTCCGGGAAAATCAGACGGAGGAAATTCCGGGACGGGAAATCGACTACCGGTATGTCAGCGATGGCAGTGAAAATGAACTGATGGAGGCACAGAATCCCCTTTTGTGGATCAAAGGCTATTTTTCTCCTGAACAGTATCAGGTGAAGGAACATATAGCCTTTGATCAGAAGAAGCTGGAGAAACAGCTGAATCAGCTTCCGCAGATGAAGGAGGAGGAACAGACGCAGCCTGAGAATGCCTTTGTGATATTCCGGAATGATGAATTTGTAATCGAGCCGGAGAAAGAGGGCACGATGATTCTTCCGGAGAAACTGTATAAGGCCGCCGAAGAAGCGGTGGAGACCAGCAGCAAAACGCTTTCGGCGGAGGATGCCGGAATTTATCAGGAACCTCAGGTGCGGAAGGATGATGATACGCTGGTTCGTCAGAAAGATCAGCTCAATGATCTGGTAAAAGTTACTATCACCTATCAGCTTCCCTACGGAAAAGAAAAGGTTCTGGATGGAGAAGAGCTGAAAACATGGCTGGTGACTGATAAGAAGGGAAATTATTCCCGGGATGATGAAAAGTTTGACAAAAAACTGAAGCAGTTTGTGGAAGAACTGGCAGAGGAAGTGGACACCAAAGGAAAGAACAGGAAATTTCACACCACTTCCGGGCTGGATGTGAATGTGGAGAGCAGTGATTATGGCTGGAAGATTGACAAAAAGAAAGAGCGCAAGGCACTGAAAAAACTGCTGAATCAGCAGAAATCCACTACCAGGGAACCCGTATATTCCAGCCAGGAAATGGGTGAGGAGAATAACGGACTTGGAAAAAATTACATTGAGGTGAATCTGACGGAGCAGCATCTTTACTATTACAAAGATAACAAAGTGGTTCTGGACACGCCGCTTGTCTCCGGAAAGATGACCAGGGACAGGTTTACGCCTCCGGGAATTTTCCTTCTTACCTACAAGCAGAGAGACCGGGTTCTGAAAGGCAGGCCCCTTCCCAACGGCCAGCCCAGCTACCAGTCTCCCGTGGATTACTGGATGCCCTTTAACGGGGGAATCGGCCTGCACGACGCTTCCTGGAGAGGAAAATTCGGCGGCACCATTTACCGGTACAGCGGCTCCCACGGCTGCATCAATCTGCCGTCCTCAAAGGCAGCGAAAATTTATGAGATGATCGATAAGGAAACTCCCATCGTCTGTGTCTACAATGACGGATATCAGCTGATCGGTTAAAGGAAAACCTGTCTTCCTGCCGCAGGCAGAGAAGCATGCGGCAAGGATTCTTTGAGAACAGAAAAAATTAAAAAATATTAAGAAGATCTCCCGGTAAATGAATGGTATAATCGGGATATGGAACCTCTCCAAAACCATATGCGGCGTATACAAACGGAGTTCCTGCCTGGCGGGCTGCCTGGAAGTCTCCCAGAGTATCTCCCACATAGACCGGGGAATCCAGCTGATAGCGTTCCACGACGCTGCGGATATTGTCGCCCTTGGGTTTTCCCGTGTCGCCGGCGCAGAGATGGCCTTCAAACAGAGAAGACAGACCGCTGGCCTGAAGGAAAACTTCGATATAGCCGGCCTGGCTGTTGCTGACAATGAACAGCCGGTAGGATTTTCCGAGGGCCTTCAGCGTTTCTTCCAGACCGGGATAGAGGGGAGAGCCTTTTTCCAGAAGCGCCCGGTGCTCCTCCTGGCAGCAGGCATCGATCAGCGCCAGCTGCCGCTGGCGGCTTTCCCGGGAAAATACGATGGAAGCAATTTCAGGGAGCGGTTTGCCGAACAAGCCCCGGAGCGTTTCGGCTGTCAGCAGAGGAAGCCCGGGATCCTCCTGACGGATAACGGTGTTCCAGGCTTCGGCACAGACGGCGGTGGAATCCCACAGGGTGCCGTCCACATCAAAAATAATACTGTCCATAAGGATCTCCTTTCGGATCTGTTGGATTTGCGGCAGGCCGCCGGATACGGTCCGGCAGACTGCGGTGTCAGGTATTATTTTATAGAAATGTTTCTCCAAAAGCAAGACGTTTCAGGGAAAGGATAACAAAGATGCAGTATCGCAGGATCCGGGAGGGGCGGTTCGTTGGCCGGCCCAACCGTTTTATTGCCAGAGTAGAGATTGACGGGAAGGAAGAACTGTGCCACGTGAAAAATACAGGCCGTTTAAGAGAACTGCTGGTGCCGCAGGCCAGGGTGTTTGTGGAAGAATCGGACAATCCCCGGCGGAAGACACGTTTTGACCTGGTGCAGGTCTATAAGGGGGAACAGCTGGTGAATATCGATTCCCAGATGCCAAATTATCTGGTGAGAGAGTGGATTGAGGCGGGAGGCCTGTTTCCTGATGTGACGTCCGTGGCCATGGAACGCCGGTACGGCAATTCCCGGTTTGATCTGTATGTGGAGCACGGAGGGAAGAAGGCTTTCCTTGAGGTGAAAGGAGTTACCCTGGAGGTGGACAAAACGGCAAGATTTCCGGATGCTCCCACCGAGCGGGGCGTGCGCCATATGCAGGAGCTGATGAGCTGTCTGTCCGAGGGATATGAGGCATATCTCATTTTCGTCATCCAAATGAAAGGGGTCGCTTCCTTTCAGGCCAACTGGGTGACGCAGCCGGAATTCGGACGCGTTCTGCGGCAGGCGGCGGATGCCGGAGTTTCCGTGATTGCCTGTGACTGCCAGGTGCTTCCTGGAAATATTTTTATTGATCAGAAAATTCCAGTGGATTTTTGCAGGGAGATAGAGTAGGATGATAGAGAGGATTGTACAGCCGCTGACAGAGTGGTATCATGCCAACCGGCGTATTCTTCCCTGGAGGGAAGAGAAAAATCCTTATTACATATGGATTTCGGAGATTATGCTGCAGCAGACCAGGGTGGAAGCGGTGAAGCCGTATTTTCAGCGGTTTATCCAGGCACTGCCGGATCCGGAGGCGCTGGCTTCCTGTCCGGAGGATCAGCTTTTAAAGCTGTGGGAGGGGCTGGGTTATTACAACCGGGTGCGCAACATGCAGAAGGCCGCGGTGAAAATTGTGCAGGAGTATGGCGGAAAGCTTCCTGCCGATTATGAGGCGCTGAAGAGTCTTCCGGGTATCGGAAGCTATACGGCGGGGGCGGTGGCCTCCATTGCTTACGGGATTTCGGTGCCGGCGGTGGATGGAAATGTTCTCAGGGTGTTCACCAGAATTACGGAAGATTACGGCGACATCATGAAGCAGTCGGTGAAAAACCGTGTGGAGCGCGAACTGCTGGAAATCATGCCCAGGGAAGATCCCGGCGCTTTTAACCAGGCGCTGATGGAGCTGGGAGCCATGGTCTGCGTACCCAACGGCCCCGCCCGGTGCGGACAGTGTCCGGCGGCAGAGGAGTGTCTGGCCCGGAAGCATGGCACCGTAGACGAACTGCCCGTGAAGAAGAAGGCAAAAGCCCGCAGAATCGAGAAACGGACGGTGCTTCTGATCCGGGACGGGGAGAGAGTGGCCCTGCACAGACGGCCGCCTTCCGGCCTTCTGGCGGGCATGTATGAGCTGCCGAATCTGGAAGGCCATCTGGAAAAGGAAGAGGTTCTTTCCAGACTTGTCCAATACGGCCTGACGCCTCTGCGGATTCTGCCGCTGGGCGCCTCCCGGCATATATTTTCCCATGTGGAATGGCTGATGGAGGGATACGACATCCGGGTGGCGGCGCTGGAAGGCGCTCCCGGGGAGGACGTCCTGTTTGTGGATGTGGAGGATGCAGAAGAAAAATATGCTGTGCCGGCAGCGTTCGGAGCTTACGCTTCCAAAATCAATATGCGGCTGGGACAGGAAAAATACGATCAGATGGGAAGTGGTGAAGAGCAATGAAATTATTGTCTGTAACAGTACCCTGCTATAATTCGCAGGAATATATGAAAAATTGTGTGGATTCTCTTCTGACAGGGGGAGAAGATGTGGAGATCCTGATTGTGGATGACGGTTCCCGGGATGATACGCTGAAGATTGCCCGGGAGTATGAGGCAAAGTATCCGTCCATTGTCCGCGCCATTCACCAGGAGAACAAAGGCCATGGCGGGGCGGTGAATACCGGTATTGAGAATGCCACCGGCCTGTATTTCAAAGTTGTGGACAGTGATGACTGGGTAAACGCGGAAGCTTTCCGGAAAGCGTTGGAGGTGCTGCGTACCTGTGTGCAGGGACCGCAGACCCTGGATCTTCTCATCTGCAATTATGTGTATGAGAAGGTAGGCGCCCGGCGTAAGGCTGTGATGCGTTATCGCTCTTCTCTGCCGCAGGACCGGATTTTCGGATGGGATGATGTAAAATCTCTGGGAAACAGCCATTATCTTCTGATGCACTCCATGATCTACCGGACGGAGCTTCTGCGGGAGTCGGGCATCAAGCTGCCGGAACATACGTTTTATGTGGATAACCTGATGGCATTCATTCCGTTGTCTTATGTGCGGACCATGTATTATCTGGATGTGAATCTGTACCGTTATTTCATCGGACGGAGTGACCAGTCGGTCAATGAACAGGTGATGATCGGGCGGGTGGATCAGCAGATCAAGGTGAATAAGCTGATGATCGATCACATGGCAAAGCAGAAAGCGCTTAATAAAAATCAGAGGAAATATATGATCCATATGCTGACCATTATCACTACCGTTTCTTCCATCATGCTGATACGGGCAAAAACGGACGAGGCCTATGAGAAAAAGGTGGAACTGTGGAAATATCTGAAGAATGCTGACGCGAAAAATTATCTGACCATAAGGTTAAGTCTTCTGGGACGTTTCTGCAATCTTCCGGGTAAAGGAGGACGCCAGGTATCCGGCGCCGTATACAAGGTGGTTCAGAAAATCTACGGATTTAACTAAAAAAGCGAGACAGCCAATTATTTGGCTGTCTCTTTTGAATTGTTACTCCGGCTGAAAACAGGATACGGCCGAACTTTGATCTTCGGAGAACGCGTCACCGACATGGAAATCTTCGCGAATGCCCGGTATAGCAGGATGTATGTGGCAAAGCTGAAGGTAATTCCAGCCACCACATCGCAGATGGAATGTTGCTTCAGGAACATGGTCGCCAGCACAATCAGCGTAGTGAGGACAAATGCTCCTATCCGGATGCCACGATGGCGCTGAAGCTGTCTGCAGCTGTTGATGGCACAGAAAATTGCCACTGAGTTATATACATGAATACTGGGCAATACGTTGGTGGGTGTATCTATACGGTACAAAAGCCGCACCATATCTGTAAAAATGTTATCTCTGGGGAATTCCACGGGCCGCAGAGTCAGGCCGTTGGGATAAATGTAGGAGACCAGCAGAAATGCTGTCATGCCGATTCCCAGATTCAGCAGCAGCCGCATATACTCTGCCCGGCTGTTATTGAAAAAGGCAAAGTAAAGAACCGCGGCGGCTATGTAGAAAAACCACAGAAAATATGGAATAATAAATATCTCGCAAAACGGAATCCGGCCATCAATGCTGGAGTTAACAATATGATAGGGACCAGATCGCTTTTCCAGCCAATTAAAAGCCGCAAGATAAAAAACACCGTAAATCACAACCGGGATCAGACGCCTCCATCGGGATAAACGATTCATAATGTTTCAACCTCCTGTTCCGGCAGATAACACCTTTCTGCTCTCGTCATCTGCGATTATATCACAGCATATTTTTATGTACAATCCTGTTCATAAATTCTTAATAAAAAGGTAATTTTTCTTCTGAAAGCAGACTACTTGAATTTTGGCGGAGGAGTGCTATAATTACTTTGAAATCGATTACAAAAGGCCGGAGGGTGTACAAAAATGAAATCAAAAAGAGGGAAAAAGAAAAGTCTGAAACGGGCCGAGGAGACGAGAAAGGCCCGGCTGGAGCAGGAGGCGAAGCGGGCCGCGCAGGAGGCGGCGTCGGAGAAAAGAGCGGCAGCGTCCAAAGCGGAAGCAGAAGAGAAGGAAGCCGCGCAGGCAGCAGAAGCAAAACCAGAAAATGTGGAGCATACCTGCCGGGAAGAGGCGGATCGGGAAGCGCGGGAGCGTGCCAGGGCGGAAGCGGAGTTTGACGCGCGGCTGGCGCGGCATAAGGACGAGCTGCAGTGGCTCTACTGTGAGCTGTACGAGGGCGGCCAGCCCTGGTTCGATCAGCTGTGCAGGGATCTGAAAAACATTGCGTTGGATCGGAAAGAGTCTCTGTGCTGCCAGGACAGGAAGCGGGAAGCAGATCCCAACTGGTACAAGAGCAATGATATCCTGGGCATGATGATGTATGTGGACTGCTTTGCCGGCAATCTTCAGGGTGTCCGCGAAAAGCTGGATTATGTGGAAGAGTGCGGGGTGAATTACCTGCATCTGATGCCTCTTCTGGAATCTCCGGAGGGGAGAAGCGACGGAGGGTATGCGGTGTCCAATTTCCGCCGGGTGCAGCCGGAGCTGGGAACCATGGAGGATCTGGAGCAGCTGGCGGACGAGTGCCGGGAACGGGGAATCAGCCTCTGCCTGGATTTTGTCATGAACCATACCTCGGAGGATCACGAGTGGGCCAGAAGGGCCAGAGCGGGAGAGCGGGAATATATGAACCGCTATTACTTCTATGACAATTATGATGTGCCGGCGGAATTTGAGAAGACGGTGCCCCAGGTGTTTCCCACCACGGCTCCCGGAAATTTCACCTGGCTGCCGGACATGAACAAATTTGTCATGACCACTTTCTATCCCTATCAGTGGGATCTGAACTACTGGAATCCGGTGGTTCTCAATGAGATGATTTACAATATGCTGAACCTGACCAACAAAGGTATCGATGTGATCCGCATCGACGCGGTTCCCTATATCTGGAAACAGCTGGGAACCAGCTGCCGGAATCTTCCCCAGGTGCATACCATTGTCCGGATGATGCGGATGATCTGTGAGATTGTCTGCCCGGGCGTGCTGCTGTTGGGCGAGGTGGTGATGGAGCCGGAGAAGGTGGTTCCCTATTTCGGAACTGTGGAGAAGCCGGAGTGCCATATGCTGTACAACGTGACCACCATGGCTTCTACCTGGCACACGGTGGCCACCGGAGACGCCCGGCTGCTGCGCCGTCAGATGGATATCGTCAACGGTCTGCCCAAGGATTATGTGTTCCTGAACTATCTGCGGTGTCATGACGATATCGGCTGGGGTCTGGATTACCCCTGGCTTCGTCAGTTTGGAATCCAGGAGGTTCCCCACAAGCGGTTCCTCAGCGATTTCTTCACCGGAAAGTTCCCGGATTCCTTTGCCAGAGGAGAGCTTTACAATGACGATCCCGCTTCCGGAGACGCCCGCCAGTGCGGAACCACCGCTTCTCTCTGCGGAATTGAGAAAGCGGCCTATGAGCGGGATGAGGCGGCGCTGGACCGTGCCGTGCGGTTTGATCTGACGCTGCACGCTTACATGCTGACCCAGTCCGGCATCCCGGTGATTTACAGCGGGGACGAGATCGGGCAGGAGAATGATTACACCTATCATGAGGATCCGAAAAAATGGGAGGATTCCCGTTATCTGCACCGGGGCGCCTTCCGCTGGGACAAGGCAGAGCTTCGCCATACACCGGGAACCATTCAGGAGAAAATTTTTGACGGCCTGAGAACACTGGAAAAAATCCGAGGCAGCCATCCGGTCTTTGACGCGGACGCGGCCTGCAGGACGGTGGACACCTGGGACGATTCCATCCTGGGACTGATTAAGGAGAAGGACGGCGAAAAGCTGGTGGCCTTGTTTAATTTCAGCAGATATGACAAGGTGGCCTGGGTCAATGAAGAGGACGGCATGTACCGGAATCTGGTGACCGGCCAGGAACTGGAGGCCAGAGGGGTGCAGATTCCCGCCTTCGGTTCCTGCTGGCTGATGAGAGAGCAGGAGAAAAAATGACCATACAGGAAATTGCCCGGATGGCAGGGGTTTCCAGCGCCGCCGTGTCCCGTTACCTGAATCAGGGCAGCTTAAGCCAGGAGAAGCGGGAACGGATCCGGGCGGTCATCGAGCAGACAGATTACCGGCCTTCCGAATATGCCCGGGCGCTGCGGACGAAGCGGAGCCGCCAGATCGGCGTGGTGGTACCCCAGATTGATTCGGAGGCGGTTCCGCGGATTTTGTCGGGAATCAGTCAGGAACTGGATCAGGAGAATTACCATTTTCTTCTGATGAACTCCAGCGGAAGCATGGAAAAAGAGGTCCGGATGCTGGCGTCCTTTGCCAGCAGTCAGGTGGACGGGCTGATTCTGGCTGCTTCACAGATCACCGGCGGGCACCGGGAAGAAATCGAGAAGATGCCGTTTCCTGTGGTGCTGGTGGGACAGCGGACAGATATCTGTTCCTGTGTATATCACGACGACTACCAGGCCGCATGGACAGCCATGAACCATCTGCTGAAATCCGGCGTGGAGCGGCCGGCGTATCTGGGAGTTAACCGGCGGGATCTGGCCGCCGGGGAGGCAAGATTTCAGGGGGCCGGGGCAGCTCTGGCACAGAAAGGATTTTCCATAGAGAAAATTCCCAAAGAGGAAGTGGAATTTACCTCAGAATCCGGATATCGGGGAATGGAAAAACTGCTGGAAGCCCGGGAGGTACCGGACGGGGTTTTCTGTGCCTCGGATCTGATTGCCGCGGGGGCCATGGCCTGTCTGCGGGACAGGGGATACCGGGTGCCGCATCAGGTGCGGGTCACCGGGATCGGCCATGGAAGGGTGGCGGATCTTCTGACGCCCCGGCTGACAACGGTGCATTACCATTATAAAACCAGCGGACGGGAAGCGGCCCGCATGCTGCTGGAACTCATCGAAAATCCCCGCGCCAGAAGAAGGGAAAAACAGCTTCAGGTGCGGCTGGTGGTGCAGGAGAGCGCCTGAGCATGGCGAAAAAATTAAAAAAGTATAAATTATCAGCACTCGACAGGTTTGAGTGCTGATTTTCTCTTGACATTTCGATTTTCGGGTATTACTATAAGATTCATGAGGATGAGATTCCGAAAATCATATAAAGAAATCAAAGGAGTGTGAATGACCATGGGTGAGAAACATGGCAGTCTTTCTATTAACAGTGAAAACATTTTTCCGATCATAAAGAAGTGGCTTTATTCCGATCACGATATCTTTGTCCGTGAGATGGTGTCCAACGGCTGCGACGCCATCACAAAGCTGAAAAAGCTGGAGATCATGGGCGAGTATACGTTTCCGGAGGATTACAAGAGCAAGATCGAAGTGGTTGTGAATCCGGACGAGAAAACGCTGAAGTTCATCGATAACGGTATCGGTATGACCGCCGATGAGGTGGAAGAGTACATTACGCAGATCGCGTTTTCCGGAGCTACGGAGTTCCTGGAGAAGTATAAAGACAAAACCAACGAAGATCAGATCATCGGACATTTTGGTCTGGGCTTCTATTCCGCTTTCATGGTGGCCGACGAGGTACACATTGACACCCTGTCTTACCAGGACGGCGCCGTGCCGGTTCACTGGGAATGTGACGGCGGTTCCGAGTACGATATGAAGGACGGGGATAAAACCACTGTCGGTACGGAGATCACCCTGTTCCTCAATGAGGATAGCCTGGAGTTCGCCAACGAGTACCGGATGCGCGAGGTGATCGAGAAGTACTGTTCCTTCATGCCGGTGGAGATTTTCCTGTCAAAGGCCAATGCCCCGCAGGAGTATGAGACCATCGACGAGTCCGAGCTGCGGGATGACGACGTGGTGGTGGAGCGGATCCACGAGGACGCCAAGACCGAAGAGCGGGAGAACGACAAGGGCGAGAAGGAAGTTGTGGAGGTATCTCCGGCAAAAGATCAGGTGAAGATCAACAAACGTCCCGTTTCCCTCAGCGATATCCATCCCCTGTGGATGAAACATCCCAACGAGTGTACGGATGAGGAGTACCGGGAGTTTTACCGGAAGGTGTTCCTGGATTACAAGGAGCCCCTGTTCTGGATCCATCTGAATATGGATTATCCCTTTAACCTGAAGGGTATTCTGTATTTCCCGAAGATCAATACCGAGTATGATTCCATCGAGGGAACCATCAAGCTGTACAATAACCAGGTATTCATCGCCGACAATATCAAGGAAGTGATTCCGGAGTTTCTGATGCTCCTGAAGGGTGTCATCGACTGCCCGGATCTGCCGCTGAACGTATCCAGAAGCGCGCTGCAGAACGATGGATTTGTCAAGAAGATTTCTGATTATATCAGCAAGAAGGTGGCGGACAAGCTTTCCGGCATGTGCAAGACGGCCCGGGAGGATTATGAGAAATACTGGGACGATATCAGCCCGTTTATCAAGTTCGGCTGCCTCAAGGACGCCAAATTCGCCGACAAGATGGACGACTATATTCTGTACAAGAATATTGACGGAAAATATCTGACGCTGAAAGACTGCCTGGAGGAGAACAGAAAAGCAAAAGACGGCGAGGAGGAAAAGGCAGGGGAGACCAAAGCAGAGGAAGAAGCAAAGGCAGAGGACACAGCATCCCAGGAGAACAGTGAGGATACTTCCTCCGATAGCGAAGATGCCGGCGAGTCCAAAGAAAAAGAGAAGACCACCATCTTCTATGTGACCGATGAGATTCAGCAGAGCCAGTATATCAACATGTTCCGTCAGGAGGGCATGGATGCGGTGATTCTCCGCCACAACATTGACGCGGCGTTCATTTCCCATGAGGAGCAGCGCCATGAGGATGTGAAGTTCCAGAGAATCGACGCGGATCTCACCGACAATTTCAGAGAAGAAAACAGCGAGGATCTGAAGGAGACGGAGGATGCGTTAAAGGAGCTGTTCCACAAGGCCCTGAACAACGACAAGCTGGATGTGAAAGTGGAGAAACTGAAAAATGAAAACATTTCCTCCATGATGACCATGGCAGAGGAGAGCCGCCGTATGCAGGATATGATGAAGATGTACGGCATGGACGCCAACATGTTCGGCGATTCCCAGAGCACGCTGATCCTCAACGCCAACCATCCGCTGGTGAAATACGTCTTTGAGCACAAGGACGACACGGAAAATGTTCCCATGATCTGTGAACAGCTGTACGATCTGGCCATGCTGGCCCACAAGCAGCTGAATCCGGATGAAATGACGAAATTCATCAACAGAAGCAACAAGATTATGATGCTTTTGGCAAAATAAACCGCCAGAGGAAAAGGATTCTGCCGTCGGCTCAAAAAAAGAGCGGGCGGCAGAATCCTTTTGGCAACAGGGGAAGCAGGAAGAGGGAATTGCTACCCCCTTTTGCGGATAACGGCCAGCCGTATCTTGCAATCTCTGTGGATTTCCGATAAAATTCAATTATAGGATTTCCGGAAAGGTGAGGTGGGGAAGATGAAGAAACAGTTGTGGATGCTGGGGTTGTGCGCCGTATTGCTTTGCCTGGGCCCGGCAGCGCTGTCCGCCGACCAGATCGCGGGAGAGCAGTCAGCGGATACCTCCGGCTGGCGTCTGATAGATGGAGACTGGTACTGGCAGGAGAGCGGCGGCGGGCGGGCTGTGGGATGGATACGGCCGGACGGCTCCGACTGGTATTATCTGAATGAGCAGGGCCGTATGCTGACCGGTTGGCAGCGGATCGGAGGCAACTGGTATTACCTGGACGGAAGCGGTCGTATGCTGACGGGCTGGCAGCGGATCGGAGGCGTCTGGTATTACCTGGACGGAAGCGGAGCGATGCTGACTGGCTGGCAGCGGATCGGAGACGTCTGGTATTATCTGGACGGAAGCGGCCGTATGCTGACTGGCTGGCAGAGAATCGGGGACACTTGGTATTATCTGGATGGAAGCGGCCGTATGCTGACCGGCTGGCAGTATGTGGGAAACGCCTGGTATTATCTGAGCGGTTCCGGAGCGATGCTGACTGGCTGGCAGCAGATCGGAGGTGTCTGGTATTATCTGGACGGAAGCGGAGCGATGCTGACCGGTTGGCAGCGGATCGGAGGTACCTGGTACTATCTGAACGGAAGCGGAGCGATGCTGACTGGCTGGCAGCAGATCGGGGGATCCTGGTATTATCTGGACGCCTCCGGCGCCATGGCCAGCAATACCTGGATCGATGGCTACTATGTCAACGGAAGCGGTGTCTGGGTTTCCGGCGGGAGCAATTCTTCCACGGCACAGGGGCTGAAGGTAAGCCAGCAGACGGATCAGATTATTTTTGTCGAGACCAGCGGTACCTATGCCAAAGTCTGGATGGAGGAAAAGGACAGCAGCGGCGCCTGGAAGCAGGTTTTTTCCACCTCCAGCGGCCGGATCGGTTATAATGGGCTGGGAAAAACAGTGGAAGGGGACGGAAAGACTCCAAAAGGCGTGTATTCGCTGGGGCAGGTATTTGGTATTCAGCCGGATCCGGGCAGCGCGCAGCCCTATCTGCAGGTGGACAGCTCTCACTATTGGGTGGGAGATTCCGCTTCCCCTTATTATAATCAGATGGTCAGTACCCGGGAGGTTTCCCTGAGCAGCTCTGCGAAAAGCCAGTCGGAACATATTGTGGATTATGGCAGCGTTTATAATTACTGTGTGGAAATCAAATATAACGCGGCGGGAACGCCCCATGCGGGATCCGCGATTTTCCTGCATTGTCTGGGAAAGGGAAGTACCGGTGGCTGCGTTGCCATTCCTCAGTCGGAGCTTCTGACCGTGATCCGGCGGCTTCACGGCAATGCGAAAATTGTAATCGGAACGGAGGCAGATATCGCCACATACTGACAATGGGGAAATACATCCCCGGCGCAGGCTTTGGCGGGCGGCGGACGGGAGCAGGATCCGCCGCCGGGAATTTCTGCCGGGAGAAAATATGACAGTTGGGAGGAGATTGCATGACAGCAGAAGAATTAAACAGAGTTTTGGAGATGCAGGAGGAGATCCTTCAGTTTTCCAGCTTTACCAACGGAGACGCATGGGAGCTGGGAAATATGATCCTCATGGAGGCGAGAAGACTGGGCGTTTCCATCGCGGTCCGGATCCGGCTGAATAACGGATATACCGTATTTCAGTATGGAATGGACGGAACCACGCTGTACAATGATCGGTGGCTGGACCGGAAGGAGAATACGGTCCGGTTGATGGAAAAGAGCAGCCTGCGGGTATATATGGAGCTGAAAATGAACGAGGAGACCCTGGAGGATATGCTTCTGGATCCCAGAGAATATGCCGCCTGCGGCGGTGGCTTCCCCATCCGCGTGGAGGAAGCGGGCGTGGTGGGAACCGTTGCGGTTTCCGGGCTGGATCATGTGTCGGATCATGATCTACTGATTAAGAGTATCAGCAAATATCTGCATATCGCTGAGGTACCCAGAATCCGGGCGGTATGAGGCTGTAAGGACAGAGAGGACAATGGAAGGCACGCTGCGCGAATTTTTCATTGTTATAAATAAAGAAGGCATGGTGTCTTTTGACAGGAGAGACACTGTGCCTTCCTTTTTTTGATGTGATTTTCTGAAATAGTATCCTCAGACATCTATGGAACTGAAATCAATCTCCAGATCATTATAGATTCCGGCTTTGACGGCCTCAGAGAAGGTATATTCTGCGGTATCATCGGACTCAAACGAATAAACGGTGATTCTGTTTTTCTCAGGATCAACAATCCAGTATTCCCGAACACCGGCAGAACGGTATTTGAACAGTTTCGTATAGTAATCCATGCGCCTGCTGCCCGGGGAGACAATCTCAATGGTCCAGTCCGGCGCGCCTGTGCAGCCTTTGTCTGTGAGCTTGTTGGCGTCGCATATAACGCTGATATCCGGTTCGACATAATTTTTTTTATCATCTTCATTCAGAAATACGGCAAATGGAGCGATATCGACCTCACAGGAGCCGCCTTTCTTTTCAAGGTAGTCAGCAATCCTGCGGCTGAGAGACAGAAGTATCCGCTGATGCTTTCGTGTGGGTGGCGCCATCATATACATCCGGCCGTCGATCAATTCTGCCCGTTGTCCGTCCGGAAGGGCATAGATATCATCAATGGTATACTCCTTGTTTTGCTGCAGTAATGGCATAGTAACACATCCTTTCATGGTGAGCGTGTTGGCAGCTGCCCTGGATAAAGTGGCCATAAACATATCGAAAATATATTCTGGAAAAAGTATAACATATAATCACGACTATGCACATAACAAAAATATGAAAAACTGCGTATCTGCATGAAAATAGCAGATACATAAATACATTTTTAAAAATGTATTGAAAACATAATATATCTGTTTTATAATTACATTAAAGGACGGTGATTGTTAATGAGAGGCGAAAAGGGCACAAAAGCGCTACCAGTGGAGATGATAATATTAAAAATCCTTTCGGAAGAAGATGCTTATGGATATCAGATTTCTCAATTAATCAGGGAATATTCTGATGACACAATAAGCATCGCAGAAGGTACGATGTATCCGGTATTATACAGAATGCTGGATAAGGGATATATTTCAGACTATAAAAAGAAAGTCGGAAAACGAATGGAACGTGTATATTATCATATTGAGAAACAAGGTGAAGATGCGCTGCAGGAACTGATTGCTGAGTACAGAAAGACAATAAATGGAGTT
>DVON01000273.1 GCA_018713585.1 Candidatus Pullilachnospira stercoravium
CATGCTTATGTCCTCCTTTTCTGCGGCGGCCTGCGCCTTCCAGACGGCCCTCCGCCTGTCTGCCGGCGGCTGCGAGAAGTCTTCCTGCCGCCTGACAGGCAGGCAGGATTTTCTTCCGGTTCCGGTACAGACTTTTTGCCAGGCCGTACCGCCGTCTCCATCCGGCAGTTTTCTCCAAAAATGTCATACTCATGTTTTTATTTGATGATTCTCGCCTTCAGCACGCCGTCGATGGCCTCCAGACGGTCCACCAACTCCTGGGTGGCCTGAGACTCCAGGTCTATGAGGGTGTAGGCGTAATCTCCCTTGCTTTTGTTGGTCATATCGGAAATATTGATACCCGCGCTACCCATCACACTGGCAAACTGACTGATCATGTTCACCACGTTCCGGTGATTGATGGCCACCCGGCTCACCGTGGTGCAGACGCCCATATCACAGTTGGGATAATTGACGGAATTGTGGATATTTCCGTTTTCCAGGAAATCCCGCAGTTCGCGCACCGCCATCATGGCGCAGTTATCCTCGGATTCCTCCGTGGAAGCCCCCAGATGCGGGGTTACCAGCGTATTTTTTGCTCCTGCCACCACCGGATTTGCGAAATCCGTCACATACTTCTTCACCTTGCCGTTTTCCAGCGCTTCCACCAGCGCAGTCTCGTCCACCAGCAGATCCCTGGAGAAATTCAGAAGCACCACGCCGTCCTTCATCTTTCCGATGTTTTCCCGGCTGATCATTCCCCTGGTGCTTTCCAGCAGCGGCACATGCAGGGTGATGTAATCGCAGTCACGGAAAATCTCATCCACGTTGCTGATGTGACGGATCTCCCGGGAAAGCTTCCAGGCTGTGTCGATGGAAATATACGGATCGTAGCCGTAAACCTCCATGCCCAGATAGATGGCCGTGTTGGCCACCAGCGCGCCGATGGCTCCCAGGCCGATGACACCCAGCTTCTTTCCTTTGATCTCACAGCCGGCGAACTGTTTTTTCTGCTTCTCCGCCAGCTTTCCGATGTTCTCATCCACCTTCTGCTGTTCCAGCCACTCGATGCCGCCCACGATATCACGGGATGCCAGCAGCATGCCGGCGATGACCATTTCCTTTACGCCGTTGGCGTTGGCTCCCGGCGTGTTGAACACCACAACGCCGTTTTCCGCACAACGGTCCAGGGGAATATTATTCACACCTGCGCCTGCTCTGGCCACCGCTTTCAGGTTTCTGGAAAACTCCATCCCATGCATGGATGCGCTTCTCACCAGAATCGCGTCCGCGTTCTCCACCGTTTCGGTTTTCACATAATCCCCCGGCAGCTGCTCCAGCCCCATGGGGGAAATGGGATTCAGACAGGTATACTGATACATATCACAGATTCTCCTTTTCAAATTTTCTCATAAAGTCCACCAGCGCCTCCACACCCTCGATGGGCATGGCATTGTAGATACTGGCTCTCATTCCGCCCACTGTCCGGTGACCCTTCAGATTCTCCAGTCCGGCAGCCTTGGCTTCTTTTACAAATTTCGCGTCCAGATCGGCATTTCCGGTGACAAAGGGCACGTTCATCAGCGAACGGGAAGCCTTCTCCACTGTTCCCTTAAAGAGCCGGCTTTCGTCCAGATAATCGTAGAGAATCTTCGCCTTCTTTTCATTATATGCTTTCATGGCTGCCAGACCGCCCTGTTTTTTCAGCCATTTGAACACTTTGCCGCAGATATAGATACACCAGCAGTTGGGGGTATTATACATGGAACCGGCGTCCGCATGGGTCTTGTACTTCATCATGGTGGGTGTTCCCGGAAGCACGTCATCCGTGATCAGATCTTCCCGGACAATGGCGATCACCATGCCGGCCGGTCCGATATTTTTCTGTACGCCTCCGTAGAGAACCGCGTAGCGGCTCACATCCACCGGCTCCGACAGGAAGCAGGAGGAAACGTCCGCCACCAGATCCTTGCCTTTGGTGTTGGGAAGCTCCCTGAACTTGGTTCCGTAGATGGTATTGTTCTCACAGATATATACATAATCCGCGTCTTCACTGATGGGAAGATCGGAACAGTCCGGAATGTAGGAAAATGTTTTGTCCTCTGAGGAAGCGATCTTGTTGGCCTTTCCGTACTTCTGCGCTTCCTGCCATGCCTTCTTTGCCCACTGTCCGGTGACGATATAATCCGCCACCCGGTTTTTCATCAGGTTCATGGGGATCATGGCGAACTGCAGGGACGCCCCGCCCTGGAGAAACAGAACCTTATAGTTATCGGGAATGTTCATCAGCTCCCGCAGATCCTTCTCCGCTTCCTGGATAATCTCGCCGAACATGGCGGAACGATGGCTCATCTCCATCACGGACATTCCGCATCCTCTGTAATCCAGCATCTCCTCCTGTGCTTCCCTGAGCACCTCCTCCGGCAAAACCGCCGGACCTGCCGAAAAATTGTATACTCTGCTCACGTTACCTCTCCTCCCTTTTTCCGCGTATTGCATAAACTGCCCGAAATTTCCGCAGGACGGTTCGGGCAGTTACCACATCGCAGTTCTACACTGTTAATATACGAATCACTATACGCTTATGACAAAATTTTGTCAATATTTATCTCTTCTCCAGGTCCTTCTCGTCAAACACGTCCTCCAGCGGAGCGCCTGCGGGAACCATGGGGAATACCTTGTCATCGCAGTCGATCTGACAGTCAATCACCACCGTCGTCTGCAGAGCGATGGCTTTTTCAATGGCCGGACCTACTTCTTCTTTTTTTGTCACACGGATGCCTACAGCTCCCAGGCCCTCCGCAACCTTCACGAAATCCACCTGGTCATTCAGCACCGTATTGGAATAACGGTGTCCGTAGAACAGCGTCTGCCACTGGCGAACCATTCCCAGCACATGATTATTGATGACAATTTCAATCACCGGAAGCTGATTTCTTGCCGCGGTGGCAATTTCATTCATATTCATCCGGAAACAGCCGTCCCCTCCGATATTTACCACCGTCTTGTCAGGGCGCCCCAGCTTTGCTC
>DVON01000274.1 GCA_018713585.1 Candidatus Pullilachnospira stercoravium
TCCTTCACCTTGGGGAACGCGATCACGTCCCGGATGCTTTCCTGTTTTGCCATCAGCATCACCAGACGGTCCAGACCGTAGGCCAGTCCCGCATGAGGCGGAACGCCGTATTTGAAGGCGGTCAGCAGGAATCCGAACTGCTCCTGGGCCTGCTCTTTTGTAAAGCCCAGCACCTCAAACATCTTCTCCTGAATATCATTCTGATGGATACGGACACTGCCGCCGCCGATCTCCGTGCCGTTCAGCACGATATCATAGGCCTTTGCCCGCACTCTGCCCGGATCCGTGTCGATGTACGGAAGATCCTCCTCCTTGGGCATGGTGAAAGGATGATGCATGGCCTTGTAACGGCCTTCCTCCTTGGACCACTCCAGCAGCGGGAAATCCGTGATCCACACAAACCGGTAGTCCGCCGGATCCAGCAGATCCATCTGGCGGGCCAGCTCCACACGCAGAGCGCCCAGCACTGCCCACACCACATCATTTTCATCGGCAGCGAACAGAAGCAGGTCTCCAGGCTCACCCTTCATGGCCGCCGTCAGCGCCGCCATCTCCTCATCCTTCATAAATTTGGCAAAGGAAGATTTTACGGTTCCGTCCTCCTGGATGGCCACGTAGGCCAGTCCCTTGGCGCCGTAATCCTTGGCAAAGGACACCAGCTTGTCAATCTTCTTTCTGGGCATGGCACCCTGGCCCTTCACGTTGATGCCCCGGACGGAGCCGCCGGCTTCCAGCGCTCCTTTGAATACCGCGAATTCACAGTCCTTCACGGTTTCCGACACATCTGTAAGCTCCATGCCGAACCGCAGATCCGGCTTGTCGGAGCCGAACCGGTCCATGGCCTCCTGCCAGCTCATCCGCTGAATGGGAAGGGGTACCTCCACGTCCAGCACCTCTTTAAACAGGTAAGCCAGCAGCCGCTCGTTGACCTCCATCACATCGTCCTCATCCACAAAGGACAGCTCCATGTCGATCTGGGTGAACTCCGGCTGGCGGTCCGCCCGCAGATCCTCGTCCCGGTAGCAGCGGGCCAGCTGGATATACCGGTCATAGCCGGAGCACATCAGCAGCTGCTTGAATAGCTGGGGAGACTGGGGCAGCGCGTAGAAATTGCCCGGATGCACACGGCTGGGCACCAGATAATCCCTGGCTCCCTCCGGCGTACTCTTCACCAGTGTGGGTGTCTCGATCTCCAGAAATCCTTCCCCTGCCATAAACTGGCGGGTCAGGGTGGCGATCTGCGAGCGCATCATGAGATTTCTCTGCAGATCCGGTCTTCTCAGATCCAGATACCGGTATTTCAGGCGCACTTCCTCTCTGGTCTTGCTGTTCTCCTCCACCGGGAAGGGCGGCGTCTCCGCCTCGGACAGAATCCGCAGGGAATTTGCCCGCACCTCCATCTCGCCGGTTTTCAGGTTGGGGTTCACCGCGCCGGAACGCTTCTCCACCACGCCGGTGACGGCGATGACAAACTCGCTGCGCAGTCTGGCGGCCTTCTCGAATCCTTCCTCGTCGATGCTTCCATTTTCAAAAATCAGCTGCATAATCCCGGATCTGTCCCGCAGATCCACGAAAATGATGCCTCCCTTATTTCTGGCCTTCTGCACCCATCCCATCAGGGTGACTGTTTTTCCGATGTCGGCTGTGGTAACCTCCGCGCAGCGGCAGGTTCTCTTCAGCCCTTTCATTGACTCGCCCATGGCTCATCCTCCCTCTTACATTCTGTCTGCGAAAAATTCCTGAATTTCCTCATATCCCTCAGCCTTCAGCTGATCCTTCTGGAATTTTTTATTCTTCTTCATCACGGCAATGGTCACCTGGGCGCCCTTTGCCCGTTCATCCCTGGCGATGGCCAGCACCTTTTTCATGCCATCCGCCGGCATATTTTTCTCGATCAGCAGCGCCTTTTTCCGCTCTGCTCCCGGAACCTTGAAGCCCCGCTCCATAAGCAGCATAATGATCCTCTCAAAACCGATGGAAAAACCGCAGGCGCACACGTTGTTTCCGGTGAACTTTCCGATCATCTCGTCGTAGCGTCCGCCGCCGCCCACGCTTCCGCCGTACTCATCCATGGAAATCTCAAAAATCGGTCCCGTATAATAGGACATGCCCCGCACCAGCGTGGGGTCAAAGGCAATACGGAAATCTGCCGTCTTCACTGCGTCCACACTGTCCATGATCAGCTCCAGACCGTCCGCGTAGGCGGGATCCAGATAACCGGCCAGCGCCTCCTTCAGCCAGCGGACACCTGCCGCGTCCCGGGTGGTTTTCTCAAACAGATCCAGATACTTGTCGATGCTCTCTTTGGCAAAGCCTTCTTTCTCCAGCTCCTGGCGCACGCCGTCCATGCCGATCTTGTCCATCTTATCCAGGATAATGAACACCGTATCGAAGCTTTCCTCCTCAAATCCGCTGTAAGCCGCCATGGCCTTCAGAATCCGCCGGTCATTAATCCGGATAGTGAAGTTTTTGAAATCCAGCCGGCCAAGCAGAGTGGTGGTGGCCAGGATCAGCTCGATCTCCGCCAGGTTGGAGGGTTCTCCCAGAATATCGATATCGCATTGCATAAACTGGCGGTAGCGGCCTCTCTGGGGCCGGTCGGCCCGCCATACATTTCCCATCTGCAGCGCCTTAAAGGGGCTGGGCAGCTCGTTGGCATGGTTGGCGTAATATCTGGACAGGGGAACCGTCAGGTCGTAGCGCAGTCCGCCGTCCACCAGATCCGCCTCACTTTCGGCGCTCTCCAGCTTCAGCTTCTCCCCTCTTTTCAGGATCTTGAAAATCAGCTTCTCATTCTCCCCGCCCTGCTTGCTGGACAGGTTCTCGATATGCTCCACACAGGGCGTCTCGATGGAGGAAAATCCGAAGCCGCTGTAGGTCTCCTTGATCAGCCGGATCACATAATCCCGGATCTCCATCTCCGCCGGCAGAATATCCTTCATTCCGGTTACCGGTTTCTTTTTCAGTGCCATAAAATCTGTCTCCTTTTCCTCCCCCTCCTCAGATTTCTATCGGAGGCAGGATAATTTCCATATTATTTTCCTCATGAATCACTCGCTGGAACGTCAGAAAGATCTTCATGTCAAAATTCTTAATCTCCTCAATCATCAGCTGTATGGCCGTATCCTGGTCGAAGCCCTTCCGGTAAGGGCGGTCCGACAACAGCGCCGCGTAGACGTCGCAGACGCGGATGATCCTGGCGCCCAGGGGAATCTTCTCCCCGGACAGGTTATCCGGATAGCCGCTGCCGTCCATATTCTCATGGTGATGCAGCACCATCTTCTGTATTTCCTCAGGATAGCCCTCCCGCTTCAGGATCTCATATCCGGCGGCGGCGTGAAGCCGCACATAGTGCATTTCCTCCACCACCAGACGCTCCTGGTTTTCGTCGATCTGGCCGGAAATCTCCTCCTTGCCGATGTCGTGGAGCATCCCGGCCACCGCTACCTGATGGCAGAAATCATCGGAAAGCCCCATCCGGCGGGCCACACTCCAGGCCAGATTGCTCACCTGCATCCCGTGGACCAGCTGTTCTTTCAAAGTATACTGCAGATAATGTCCCCGTGCCATATGCTCCTGTGACTTATCCAAAGTTCTTCTCTCCCGTTCATTTGACATATGCCTCGATACCGGCACGCTTCCGCTCCATCATCTCGTCCAGCCGGCTGATATACTGTTCCACGGACTTCACGTTTTCCGCCCGTTCTATCCTGCGTCCGCCGTCAAAGACGAATTTTGTGGATGCGCCGGCCCCCGCCGCGATGATGGACTGTTTCTCCTCCATAATCAGGATATTGTAAAGCCCCTCACAGCCCGGTCTGGCATAACCCACATTTTCAAAATTTCCCGCGATATTTTTCTGCCGGTACAGATAATAAGGCCCCATTCCCATCCGGCGGGCACACTCCTGGGTTTTGTCCATGATGGCGGCGCTGTTTTCAAAGGAAATCTCCTCGTACTGATCCTTAAACAGGTTCAGTCTCGTGGCCCGCTTCAGCGCCAGGGAATGTACCGTCAGGCTGTCCGGCCCCAGCTGTTCCACCTGGGAAAGCGTGTTGGCCACCTCCGCTTCTCCCTCCCCGGGAAGCCCCACAATCAGATCCATGTTGATGTTGTCAAATCCCAGCTCCCTGGCCATATGGAAAATCTCAGTCACGTCCTCCACCGTATGCTTTCTCCCGATCAGATCCAGGGTTTTCTGGTTCATGGTCTGGGGATTGATGGAAATCCGCGATACCGGAAACTGCCGCAGCACCTGCAGCTTTTCCCTGGTGATGGTGTCCGGCCTTCCGGCCTCCACAGTATACTCCCTCACCTGGGAAAGGTCAAACAGTTCCTGGATGGCGCCCAGAAGCCGCCGGGACTGCTCCGGGGTCAGGGTGGTGGGCGTTCCTCCTCCGATATAGACGGAATGGAGGGGCCGTCCGGCCATCTGGTCCCGGATAAAGGCCAGTTCCCGGATCAGCGCGTCCAGATATTCGTCCACCCGCTTCTTCCACCGGTCCAGAGGATGGGAGCCGAAGGAACAGTACAGACAGATGGAAGGGCAGAAGGGGATCCCCACGTACAGGCTCCAGCCCTTCTCATAGTCGAACTGCTGAAGAATGGCCCGCTCCCGGTTGGCGATGGTGATGGCCAGGGCGCATTTGGCGTCGCTGACCTGGTAGGTCTGCCGCATATAATCGGCGATCCGGGTATTCTTCCAGCCCTCCTCCAGAAGCTTCATGGGAATCTTCGTGGGGCGGATGCCCGTCAGATCTCCCCAGGGAAGGGAAATCCCCGTCAGCTCCTTCAGGGAACCGTACACCAGCCGCTTCAGCACATTTTTCGTCTCCTGGCGGTCCCGGTCATAATCCACCGGCGCCTCTCTTTGAAGCACCGTCTCCCCGTCCCGGAGAATCTCAAGGCCGATCCCGTCCTTCCGGTAGGTAACCAGCAGCAAAAGCTCATATTCCCCGGCAGGTTCCTCCCCCTCATAGTACATCTCGGTATCACTGTGAGGATAAAAGGCCCGTACCAGGGAATACACATCATATTCAAAATCTTTTCTGTTAAATCGGATTCCAGTTTTATGCAAAGGGATTGTACCTCTTTTCGTATGCGATGGTGGTCTCCTCCCCGTGTCCGGGACAGACTCTCGTATCCGCGGGAAGTTCAGAAAGGAGCCGCTGAAGGCTCTTTCTCATGTCCGCTCCGCTGGAGGTGGGAAAATCCGTTCTCCCCACGGAACCGGCAAACAGGGTATCCCCTGAAAACAGCACCGCCTCTTCGGGCAGGTAATAGCAGCAGCTGCCCTCCGTATGGCCGGGGGTGTGCAGCAGGCGGATCTCAAATCCCGCCTCCCGGAAGGTCTCCCCATCCGCCAGATACCGGTCCGCCTCCATCACATGGGGGCTGGCCCAGGAGGCAGACAGATTATACCGTGCATTTTTCAGCAGATCCTTCTCCTGTATACAGGCATACACGGGAATATCGTAAGCGCTTCTCAGCGCGTCCGCCGCCAGCATATGGTCGAAATGACCGTGGGTGAGAAGAATCGCCGCCGGACGGCCCTCCATCTGGCCGATTTTCTCCTGAATTCTTCCGGCCGCGTCCGCCGGATCGATGATCAGCAGCTCGCCGGTGTCCTGATTTTTCACAAGATAGGTGTTGGTGGACACCATCCCCAGCACCATCCATTCAATCTGCGAATTCGCCATATTTCTACCTCTCAGCCCGTGGTTCTCTCAATATCCAGCACGCTGTCTACCTGACGCAGTTTTTCCACCAGATTCGCCAGTTCTTCTTTACTGTGTACATCGAAAGTAAGGGAAATGGTGGCAGTTCCCTGCTTGCTGGTCCGGCTGTTGATACCGGCAAGATCGATCTTGCGCTCCGTGAAAATCCTGGAGATATCCACCAGCAGTCCCATCCGGTTGTTGGCGTATACATTGATCTCCGCGGTGTAAAGACCGCTGGTCACCTCGCTGCCTTGCCACTCCGCGTCGATGAGGCGGGCCCGGTCCGATTCGCTGAGGTTCATCACGTTGATACAGTCGGTCCGGTGAATGGTCACGCCTCTTCCCCGGGTGACAAATCCCACAATCTCATCTCCCGGTATGGGGCTGCAGCACTTGGCAAACCGCACGGCCACATCGTCGATGCCCCGCACCACAATACCGCCCTTCTCCTTGGTGATGGGAAGCTTCTCTCTGGCCTCCGCCGCTGCCTCCAGCACCTTCTCGTCGGTGATCTCCTTTTTGTGCTCCTTCTCGTAGGCGTCCACCAGCTTGTTGAGGATCTGCCCCTCCTTCAGGCCGCCGTGGCCCAGAGCCGCCAGAACGCTGTCCCAGTCGCGGAAACCGTATTTCTTCAGCACTGCCTCGATATAGCGGGGTTTGGTCAGCTCTCCCAGCACCTTGCCTTTCAGTTTGGCGTAGTTGTTCAGCATCTCCTTGCCCTTGAGAATATTGTCTTCCTTCAGTTCCTGTTTGAACCACTGGTTGATTTTATTCTTTGCCTGGGTACTCTTTACAATCTTCAGCCAGTCCCTGCTGGGACCCCGGGAATTCTGGGAGGTGATGATCTCCACCCGGTCCCCGTTCTGAATCTGGTACTCGATGGGCACCAGCTTGCCGTTGACTCTGGCTCCCACCATCTTATTTCCCACCGCGCTGTGGACGCTGTAGGCAAAATCCACGGTGGTGGAACCCTGGGGCAGTGTCTTTACATCGCCCGCGGGGCTGAAACAATATACATTCTCATTGAAAAGGTCCAGATCACTCTTCAGAAGGCTCAAAAACTCCCGGTTATCAGACATATCCCGCTGCCACTCCAGAATCTGGCGCAGCCAGCTGAGCTTCTCCTCCTCCTGCTGAGCCGGAGGCTTCTTGCCGTCGGAGGCCTCCTTATATTTCCAATGGGCCGCGATACCGTATTCGGCGGTCCGGTGCATCTCAAAGGTCCGGATCTGAATCTCGAAAGGCTGGCCGTTGGGACCGATCAGCGTGGTGTGCAGAGACTGGTACATGTTGGGCTTGGGCATGGCAATGTAGTCCTTGAAACGGCCCGGCACCGGCGTATACATCTCATGGATGACCCCCAATGCCGCGTAGCAGTCCTTCACCGTATCCACAATGATCCGCACCGCAAACAGATCATAGATCTGGTCCAGTGTCTTATCCTGATTCACCATCTTTTTATAGATGCTGAAGAAATGCTTCACCCGTCCGTTGACTTCCGCCGAAATCCCCGCCTGGTCCATATGTTTTTTCACCTGGTCCACAATGCTCTGGACAAACTGCTCCCGTTCGCTTTTCTTCAGATTGATCTTCTCCACCAGATCGTAATATACGTCCGGTTTCAGATATTTCAGGGACAGATCATCCAGCTCGGTTTTCACCTTTGAAATACCCAGCCGCTGCGCGATAGGCGCATAGATATCCATGGTCTCCCGGGCTTTTTCCTTCTGCTTGCTCTCCTTCATATACTGAAGAGTCCGCATATTGTGCAGGCGGTCTGCCAGTTTGATCAGAATTACCCGGATATCCTTTGCCATGGCCAGGAACATCTTTCTCAGATTCTCCGCCTGAACCTCCACCTTATCGGCAGAATAATTCAGCTGTCCCAGCTTGGTAACTCCGTCCACCAGAAGCGCCACTTCATCCCCGAACTCGTGGGCCAGCTCTTCCTGGGTCATTACAGTATCCTCCACCACATCGTGAAGGAGACCTGCCACTATGGTTTCCTTATCCAGCTCCAGATCCGCCAGAATAATTGCCACACACAGGGGGTGGATGATATAAGGCTCCCCGGACTTTCTCACCTGGCCCTCATGGGCCCTGGATGCAATCCGATAGGCCTTTTCCACCATGGAAATATCGGTTGACGGGTGATATTTCCGGATGCTGCGGATCAGCTCGTCATACAGAAGAGACGGGCTTGTGAAATCCTCCATCCGCTTGACGTTGGCTTCCACTGCCTCAACCTCCTGCTGCCGCTCATTTACTGCGTTCATAACTTTTCCTTGTTCCATTCCATCCCGCCTTATCTTTCACATTCACCGTAAGATTGACAGTATCAGTTTCCCATTAAGATATTTACTTTCCATCGTAACGGATCACAGAAGAGACATCATATTTTTTGAGCCGTTCCCTGCCCTTCAGGCCTGCCAGCTCCATGAGGAAGACAATTTTTACAACCTGGCCGCCCAGACTCTCGATCATCTTAGCCGCCGCTTCCACAGTTCCTCCTGTGGCGATCAGATCGTCGATGATAGCCACTTTCTGTCCCGGTCTGATGGAATCCTGGTGCATCTCGATGGTGGCGCTGCCATACTCCAGATCATAGTCCATGGAAATGGTCTTGCAGGGAAGCTTTCCTTTTTTCCGTACAGGTACAAAGGGCTTATGCAGATTATACGCCACTGGTACGCCGAAAATAAATCCCCGGGACTCCGTTCCCACAATCACATCCACATCCACGTCCTTCAGTTCTTCCTGAATGGAATCTATCGCCAGCCGCAGGCCGTCCGCGTCCTGCAGGATGCTGGTCACATCCCGGAAAATAATTCCCGGTTCCGGGAAATCCGGAATACTTCTCACGTAATCTTCCAGCTTTTTCATCTCGCTCTTCCTTTCTCCGTCCGTCTATTGACAGCCGGCCGGCCTTGCGGCCCTGCCGCTGTGTCTTTTCTTCAGATTATCCAACATATTTCGACATCGGCGTCCCGCAGACGCCATGGGACTATTATAGCATCTAATCCACATTCCCGCAAGAAATCTTCGCTGTTCCTCCCGGCTTCTCCGCTTTTCCGGCGTTTTCTCCCTCTTTCTGCGCCGCAGATCTCCTATTTTACCCGGATAGCCCCGTAGGGACACATCTCCTGACAGCAGAAACAGCGGATACATTTCCGGTAATCGTACACCGGCGGATGCTCCTTCCCATCCTGAAACCGGAGGGCTTTTCCCTCCACCGGGCAGCTGCTGACACAGACGCCGCACCTTTTGCAGTCTTTTTCCACAATGTACGGCTTCTTCTGAAAGCATTTCAGGAAGGAATTCACCCTGCTCCACATATTGGAGCGGCGGCGGCTTCTGTCCACATGGAAATCCGGATTGCCCCAACGGCGGACAACCTCGTCCATGGAAAGCGGGCCTTCCTCGCCCAGCAGCCGGATCTCCTCCTCCCGGCCGCAGCCCAGCCCCATGGCATCGCCGTGGACGATGGTGGGCACCAGCCGGGGATCCAGATGTACCAGCCGGGCGAACACCGTATCCAATGCCACCGGATCTGCGGACATCAGCAGAAGATTCATGGGAATGGGATCCCCGGAGGTGGGGCCGTTGCCCTCCATGGCCATAATTCCGTCCATCACACAGAGCCTGGGCTGAACCAGCCGGTTCAGATCCACCAGCATCCGGGCAAAGCTGTCCGCATTGGAGTATTTCGTATGGCCTTTGGCCTTGTTGAGACCACTGACGCATCCGTACAGATTCTTGACGCCCCCGGTGATCCGCTCCAGCGCGTGGGTCTTCATCTTGCACAGATTGATCAGGGCATCCGCCTCCGTCACCGGCCGGGCCAGAAGGAACTCCCCGGCCATCTTTCCCTCCGGAAAGGAAACCTCCACGGCCTCGTTAAATTCCTTCAGCTCCACCCCATAGTTTTTCAGCACCCGGTCCATACCGGCGCCTTCCATGGCCTTTACGGCGGAACCGATTCCACAGGAATCCCCGCACCAGATCTGCCCGCAGCCTGCCTCCCGCAGAAGCCTGGCCATGGCCCCCGCCACCGCCGGATGGGTGACCACTGCCCGGTCATTTTCCGCCCGCCGGACCAGATTCGGCTTCAGCAGAATCTTCTCCCGCGGCGACACAAAACGCTCCAGACCACCCAGAAGCTCCAGCCCCCGCCGCAGCTTCTGATATACCGCTTCCTCCTCATAAGTATCGCAGTACAGCACTGCCACCTCACTGCCCATATTCTATACTCCTTTCCTCTGTTTGGCCGCATGGCCATAAAGGGATCCCCTTGTGGGATTTCCTCTGTTTGGCCGCATGGCCTCCCTCTTATACCAGCCCTGCCATCCGCAGCACGTACAGCCAGGCGGTCAGGGTGAAGGCGCTTCCCAGCGTAGTCATCATCACCACGCTGGAGGTCAGTACACCTTCGTGTCCCATATTTTTCGCCATGATGAAGCAGCTCACTGCGGAAGAGGAGCCAGTCATCACCAGGATAGCCACCAGCTGCTGATCCCGGAAGCCCAGCATGGCCGCCAACGGCAGCGCCGCCGCGGAAATCCCCACCAGGCGGATCAGCGTACATCCCAGGGCCGGCCGGATCTTGGCCAGCGCTTTACTGCCCTGGAAACTGGCTCCCATGGCCATCAGGCCCAGAGGCGTTGCCAGTACCCCCAGGTTATGAACACTTTTCATCAGGATTTCCGGCCGCGGCAGCGACAGCAACGACCAGACCAGTCCCACAGCCACCCCCAGGATGATGGGATTGGTGACGATCCCCTTCAGCGTCTGCGCCATCAGATCCTTCCCCAGCTTCTCCCGGTTGGGTTTCATAAAGGAAAGCACCAGCACCGCGAAAACATTGTAAAAAGGGACGGAACAGATCAGCATCAGCGGCGCGATTCCTGAACTTCCATATATATTCTGAATAAAGGCGATCCCCAGAATAGCTGTATTGCTCCGGAAGGCTGCCTGAGTAAACTCTCCCCGAATCGTCCTGTCCTTCACCAGCAGAGACATCACCACTGCCCCCAACACTCCCAGCAACGTAACCGTCACGCAGAAAGCCACGAATCTGCCGTTCCACAGTCCGGTGAAATCCGCCTCCGCCATATCCTCGAACAGCATACAGGGCAAAGCCGCCGTAAATACGAATTTATTCAGTTTCGTCACGAACTGGTCATCCATCAGACCAATCTGGCGGAACACCCATCCCAGCACCATGGTGATGAAAATCGGCATGGTGGCGTTCAGGCAGAAAATAAGATTCTCCATCTCCTCTCAGTCTCCTCTCTATTGATCAGGCAGAATTCCGCTTTCAACTGTCCCGCGAGGCGTCGCGCTGCATCTGCAGCGTGATCCCGAGATCTGCGGGTGCCAGGCTGCGTTTTCCGCAGCCTGTGTGCATTGTGACAGTGAAGCCGAAAGGCTGGACTGTTACGAAAAAATCCGGGAAAATGTCAGCCACTTTCCCGGAAGCATCAGGGTTTACTCAAAAATTTTGTCATAAATCGGAAAACAGTCCAGCGTCGCGAAATAATCTTTCGGCGTTTCCGCGCGGCGGATCAGTTCAAAACTTCCGTCCTCCTTCAGAAGCACCTCTGCCGATCTGAGTTTTCCGTTATAATTGTATCCCATTGCAAAGCCGTGGGCTCCCGTGTCATGGATCACCAGCAGATCCCCGATATCAATTTTCGGAAGCATCCTGTCGATGGCAAACTTGTCATTGTTTTCACACAGAGATCCGGTGATATCGTACTTGTGGTCACAGGGTTCATTTTCTTTACCCATCACGGTGATGTGATGGTATGCCCCGTACATGGCCGGCCGCATCAGATTGACAGCGCAGGCGTCACAGCCGATATATTCCTTATACGTATGCTTTGCATGGATCGCTCTGGTCACCAGACAGCCATAAGGCCCGGTCATAAATCTTCCCAGTTCCGTGTAGATTGCCACATCTCCCATGCCGGCCGGCACGAGAACTTCCTCGTATACCTTCTTCACACCGGCGCCGATGGCACGGATATCGTTGGGCTCCTGATCCGGCTTGTAGGGGATACCGATGCCGCCGGACAGATTGATAAACTGAATATCCGCTCCCGTCTCCTGCTCCAGCTTTACGGCCACCTCAAAGAGAATCTTCGCCAGTGTGGGATAATACTCATTGGTTACGGTGTTGCTGGCAAGAAACGCGTGGATACCGAACTTCTTCGCGCCTTTGGCCTTCAGAATCCGGAACGCCTCAAAAATCTGTTCCGTGGTCATGCCATATTTGGCGTCTCCCGGGTTGTCCATGATACTGTTGCTGATCTTGAACAGTCCGCCCGGATTATACCGGCAGCTGATGGTCTCCGGAATATAGCCGATGGTTTTTTCCAGGAAATCAATGTGGGTGATATCATCCAGGTTAATGATGGCGCCCAGCTTTTCCGCGTAAGCGTACTCCTCCGCCGGGGTGGCATTGGAAGAAAACATGATATCGCCGGGCTGGCAGCCCATGGCCTTGGAAAGCATCAGTTCTGTCAGCGAGGAACAGTCACAGCCGCTTCCGTACTCCCTGAGAATATTGATTACAAAGGGATTGGGGCAGGCCTTCACCGCGTAAAATTCCCGGAAACCTTTGTTCCAGGAAAAAGCCTCCCGAAGCGCCTTCGCATTCTCGCGGATTCCTTTCTCATCATACAGATGGAAGGGAGTGGGGACGCTGGCGATAATCTCATCCAGCTTTTCTTTCGTTACAAATGGCTGTTTTTTCATTTTTTCCTCCTTGCTGTCATTTTACATGGGTATGGGTAAACAAATGGTCCTGACAGTATTCGTAGTTGCCGTTACATTTGGAGCAGAAACGGAATTCCAGATGTTCCCCGTCCCGCTCTGTCCGGCCGCAAATGGCACATTTGTGTTTGGTAACCGTTCCGTTCCGGTTCACCTGGCTTTGATGGACCGCCTTCTGGAACTTCTGCTTTCTGCGGATCTCCTTCGGCCGGAACCGTCTCATGCTTCCGGATGAGAAGAAAAATACGATAAAGTTCAGCAACGAGCAGATAATCACCACCCGTATGGCCCATCCGCCGCGAATCAGCTGGATAAGCACCAGAATACCCTCCAGATATCCCATCCACTTGACCTTCAGCGGTATAATTCCGTACAGCAGCACCTGCATATTGGGATAAGTGGCCGCGAAGGCAAGGAAAATCGACATACTGATATAGTATGTACTGAAAGCGTTTCCCATCAGAACATTCCCGCCGTACAGGAAATACAGCAGAAACGACCCCACAATCGTCATAAGAATACCGGTAAAAATATACACATTATACCGGAATGTCCCCCAGGTTCTCTCCAGGGTATTTCCCACGGAATAGTAAAAAAACAGCGTAATGATCGTAAAAATGCTGAGACTGTCCGGCGGAATCAGCAGCCAGCTCACCAGTCTCCACACCTGTCCCCGCAGAATATAATAGGGTTCCAGCGTCAGATAACCCAGCAGCCTGGAAGAGGTTAGCATCAGAAGATAACCTGCCGCATACGTCACTACGATATAAAGGGAGAGGTTTGGAATGGCATACCTTCCAAATTTTCTCTCCAGTCTGGTTAATAAATCCATACATCAGCCTCCAAATCAGAAAAGGTCTTTCTTGCGGAAAATGAATGCCACCACAAGGCTTAAAACGATGGAAAACAGAATTACAAAGACAAACCCCATCGGACTGTCCGCAAAAGGCATCCCCTTGGAACTCACATTCATTCCATAAGCGCTGAAAATCATGGTGGGAATCGAAAGAACAATTGTCACTGTGGCCAGGAATTTCATCACGATATTCAGGTTGTTGGAAATTACCGACGCAAAGGCATCCATGGTTCCGCTCAGGATGCCGCTGTAGATATTGGCCATCTCGATAGCCTGCTTATTTTCCGTGATAACATCCTCCAGAAGCTCCGTATCCTCCGGATACTTCTTGATACTCTCTGTCTTCAGCAGTTTTTCCAAAACCGCTTCATTTGATTTCAGGGATGTTGTAAAATAAACCAGAGATTTTTCCAGCTCCAGCAGTTCAATCAGCTCCTGATTTCTCTGAGATTTGTGAAGTTTTTCCTCCACCTGGTCACTTTTCTTGTCTATAATTCTCAGATAGTGCAGATACATGGAAGCATTCTGATACAGCATCTGAAGAATAAACCGGGTTCTCTTATAGGTAAAGAAATTTCGTACGCGGCCATCCATAAAGGTGCCCAGCACCGGGGTATCCTCCAGACAAACTGTGATGATCATCTCCGATGTGACTATGATACCCATGGGAATCGTCACATACCAGTCCTTCTCATTCCGGTCCTCAATGGTGGGAATATCCACCAGAATCAAGGTATAGTTGTCCTCCACTTCGATACGGGATCTCTCCTCCTCATCCAGAGGCGCCCGCAGATCATCCACATCCACCTGATATCTCTCGGCAATCTCCAGAAGCTCAGTGGCTGTCGGGTCTATCAGCGCGATCCAGCTTCCCTCCTGTGCCTCACTGATCTGGTGAACATTGCCGTCGATTGTTCTGAAAATTTTAATCACGTTACCGATCTCCTTTCTTGTCCGCGGAAACGGGCAAGAAAAAAGTCACAGCCCGCCCCGCCTGCGTTTTTTTGTTTTGCCGTCTTCGCAATTCTTCGATCGAGGACTAGGCCCGCTTTCCATCAATAACACATCCTTTCTTTTTGGCAAAATTCATTCTCATTATAAAACCGCAACCATTCATTTGTCAATTTCTTTACAAACTTTCTGCACTCCGCTATAATATCTGTAATTATCATCTTTCCGTTTGGCTCATTTGCCCTACGGTATATATTCAGTATTAACGAAAGGCAGGATTTTTTATCATGGCAGGTTCTTCATTTGGAAATATTTTCAGAATCACCACCTGGGGCGAGTCCCATGGGGCAGGCGTGGGCGTTGTGGTGGACGGATGCCCCGCCGGGCTTTCCCTCTCAGAGGAGGATATTCAGGTTTATCTGAACCGGAGAAAGCCGGGGCAGAGCCGTTTTTCCACCCCCCGCAAAGAGGACGACTGTGTGGAAATTCTCTCCGGTATTTTTGAAGGCAAAACCACCGGAACCCCCATCTCCCTGCTGGTACGCAATACCTCCCAGCGTTCCCGGGACTATTCGGAGATTGCCTCCTACTACCGGCCGGGACATGCGGATTACACTTTTGACGCAAAATACGGTTTCCGGGACTACCGGGGCGGCGGCCGTTCTTCCGGACGGGAGACCATCGGAAGGGTGGCGGCAGGAGCCATTGCCGCCAGGCTGCTTAATGAGGTGGGAATTTCCCTGTGCGCCTACACCCGTTCCATCGGCCCGGTGGCCATCGATTCCTTCGATCCCGAAGAGTGTGACAGAAATCCCCTCTGCATGCCCGACGCCCAGGCGGCAGAACGGGCCGGGGCGTATCTTCGGGAGCTTATGAAAGAAAAAAATTCCTCCGGCGGTGTGGTGGAATGTGTGGTGCAGGGACTTCCGGCAGGGCTGGGAGATCCCGTTTTTGAGAAGCTGGACGCCAATCTGGCCAAAGCCATCCTTTCCATCGGCGCGGTAAAGGGATTTGAAATGGGCGACGGGATGGCCGCAGCCCAGGCCACCGGCCTTGCCAATAACGACAGTTTTGTTCCCGGCCCCAACGGGACGGTGACAAAAGCCACCAACCATGCCGGCGGCGTTCTGGGCGGCATCAGCGACGGCTCGCCCCTTATTTTCCGGGCAGCTGTCAAGCCCACCTCCTCCATCGCGGCCTCCCAGCAGACCGTAAACCAAAGCGGAGAGCCCATCACCATTTCCGTCAAAGGCCGCCACGATCCGGTGATTGTTCCCAGAGCCGTGGTGGTGGTGGAATGTATGGCGGCGCTGGTTCTGGCAGACGCGCTTCTGTCCGCCATGACCTGCCGGATGGAATATGTGAAAAAGATCTGGCAGAAGTAAGGACTGTTTTCGCGGACATTTTCCTGCCACAGTATCCCTGCTTCGCCGGGGGCAGCCCCCGCGATTCCCGCAAACCGTTTTTATGAAGAAACCCCTCCCGGAAGGAATCTCAAAACAGAATTCCTTCCGGAAGGGGTTTCTTTACGGACTGAGCCCACCTATCGTTTATACTTCCACATTGGTAAGAAGGATGCAGTTGGGCGTTTCCACGCTCATGGGTTTTCCTTTCATAACCAGCAGTTTCTTCTCATAATCCACGGTGAAGGTGGTGATGCTGTTGGATTCATGATTCACCACCGCGATGTGCTTTCCGTCCGGAAACAGAGCGATATCTTTGGGATACTCTCCGCTGATGGGAAGCGCGAATTCTTTTTTGAGCGTTCCCTTCTCCGGGTCGATGGCAAACATGGCCACGGAGTTGTCGCCGGCAGTGGAGGTGAACAGATACCTGCCGTCCGGAGAAATCGTAATGGCGGATGCCGCATCGTGCTGGGGATCCAGCTCATCGGAAAGCGTGTCGATGGTCTGCAGAAGCTCAAACTCCGGCGTCTTGCCATTGTCCCTGTAAGTAAAAACTCCCACCTGGTTGATCAGTTCAAAAAGAATATAGGCAAACTTCCCGTCCTTGCTGAACACAATCTCCCTGGGACCGGACTCCCTCTTGCAGCGAAGAATATCCACCAGCTCCAGGCGGTTTCTGTTGGTGTTGATCCGGTACAGCTTCACCTGATCGATTCCGTTGTCCACCGCGCAGATATATTTGCCGTCCGGCGTGGGATGCACGCAGCTTACATGGGGACGGAAATTCCGCTCCGCCACGCTTCCGATTCCTTTGTGAAATACGCCGTCAAACACACTGCCCAGCCTGCCGTCCCTGTGGGTGTGCACCGCGGTGATCTTTCCGTCGTGATATCCGCCCACAAAGAGGTATTTTCCGCTGTCGTCCACGGAAAGATAGCATCCTCTCATGCCGTCGATATCCACCTTGTTGATATACTCCAGATCCCCGTCCGGCTTAATGGCAAATACCGCCACTCCTTCATCCGCGATGGAATACAGATATTTTCCGTTCTTTGATTTCACCACATAGGAGGAATTGTTCACGGGAACCACCTTCCGCTCCGTCAGGGTTCCCTCTTCCACGTCCACATCATATAAATGAATACCGATGCTGCTTCCATGCGTATACGTTCCCACATAGGCAACATATCTCTCTTTCTCCATGATTACCCCATCCTTTCTCAATTCTGAACGCACTTCTTCGTCCACGTATCCGGCGGTGAAACCTGTCCGGCCTTCCGTCTTTCCAGATTCCCGCCCAAGTACATTCAGAATTTTTAGTCTGTCTGCGTTTATTTTATCACACTTCACCGCGTTCTACAATAATTCTTTCACCGATCTATTGACCGAAAACCGTTTTGGGATTTACAATATTGCCAGATCGGAAAAAGGAGGATATGGAACGATGAAAGTTCTTATGATTAACGGAAGCCCCCGCAAAGACGGCAATACGGCGGCCGCGCTGCGGGAAATGGAGAAAGTTTTTGCCGAAGAGGGTATTGAGACGGAGATTCTCCATATCGGAAACAAGCCCATCCGCGGCTGTATCGCCTGCAACGCCTGTTCAAAAAAAGGATGCTGCGTCTTTGACGATGCAGTAAATGAGGCCGCCCCCAAATTTGAAGCCTGCGACGGCCTGGTGGTGGGAAGCCCCGTTTACTACGCTTCCGCCAACGCCACGCTCATCGCCTTTCTGGACCGGCTGTTCTACAGCACTTCCTTCGACAAAACCATGAAGGTGGGCGCCTGTGTGGCCGCCGCGCGCCGGGGCGGACTGACCTCCACCTTTGATGAGCTGAACAAATACTTTACCATCTCAGGCATGCCGGTGGCATCCGGACAGTACTGGAACGGGATTCACGGTTCCGCGGCAGGCGAAGCCGCCCAGGACGCGGAGGGTCTTCAGATGATGCGGACACTGGCCCGGAATATGGCCTTTCTCATGAAGAGCATCCGCCTGGGCCTGGATGCCTACGGCCTTCCGGAAAAGGAACCCAGACAGTCCACCAATTTTATCCGCTGACCGCCCATGGACCGCAGCGTAACTTTCCGGGCCGGCGCCTCTGACGCGGGAAATACCCTGGGGGTGTTTCTCAGGCAGCGGGGCGTATCCCGCCACATTCTTACTATTTTAAAACGCACTCCGGAGGGGATTCTTCTGAACGGTGAAGCCGCGTTTACCAGCCGGACGCTTTCTGCCGGGGATCAGGTCACCATCTTTGTAAAAGAAGCGGAGCCGCCCTCACCGGTCGCGGCGCTTCCGCTTCCCTTTCCCGTGATCTATGAGGATGAGGATCTTCTGGTGGTGGACAAGCCTTCCGGCATGGCCATCCACCCTTCCCAGGGCCACCACGACAACACGCTGGCAAATGCCGCGGCCTGGTATTTTCAGCAGAAGGGGGAGTCCTTCGTCTTCCGGTGCATCAACCGGCTGGACCGGGATACCACCGGCCTGCTGATTCTGGCGAAAAATGCCCTGAGCGCCTCCATCCTGTCTGCCATGCTTCAGAAGCGGCAGATCGGCCGCACCTATCTGGCCGCGGTGGAGGGAGATCTTCCGGAATCCGGCGTCATCGACGCTCCCATCGGAAGAGTTCCCGGCTCTCTCATTGAACGCCGGGTGGATCCGGAAGGCGGAGACGCGGCCCGCACCCGTTACCGGTGTCTTCTCTGCCGGCAGCTTCCGCTTCCCGGCGGAGGGCATCAGACCTGTTCCCTGGCAGCCATCCGCCTGGAGACCGGCCGCACCCATCAGATCCGGGTCCATATGAAATCCATCGGCCATCCGCTGGCCGGGGATACGCTGTATCACCCGGAAACACAGCTTCTGCCGAGACAGGGACTTCACTCCTGCGCGCTGGATTTTCCTCACCCGGTCACCGGGGAGACGATGCGTTTCTTTTCCCCGTTGCCCAAGGATATGGCAACGCTTTTTCCGGGGGCCGCGGGGAGTGCCGGGGAGATTCCAGAGTTTTAGGGTTTCCTCTTTTCCGGCCGCATGGCCATAAAGGGATTCTTTAGGGGATTCTCCTGAAAGCAGGCGGGCGCAAACTTGCGTCCGCTCTGCTTTATCATCAAAAAAAAGATTGAAACCATCGAAGAATCCCTCCGGCAAGTCCTCCCGCAAGCAGACAGATCCATATTCTGCTCCGGTACATATCCTTCCAGGCGCTTTCTCCCTGATCCAGTCCATACAGATACCGCACCCAGGCTTCCTGCTTTTTCTTCCAGAGATTTCCTTGCACCCGCAGCAAAAATCCCCCGCCGCCCAGCGCTCCCATACTCAATAATACCCCCAGCCATATATTCTGCTTCAGTGCTTCCAGTTCTTCCTCCCTTTCTCTCAGGGCGGTATCGTCCGGAAGAAAAACACCGTTCTGTTCCAGCACCGGACGGACAGAATTCCAGCATTCGATATTTTCTATTTTCATGTAATAAGGCAGGCTTGCCTCCTCTGTCTCCTGTACCGGAACCTCCTCCATTTCCCTTTCCGGCAAAACAGCCGGGGAACCACCGGCATCCGCAAGCAATTCATCATATATTTCCGGCGTCGTATATACCCGGAAGAGCGCACCCTGCGGCTGCTGCTCTTCTTCCGGCAGATCGTTTCCCGATATCACTCCGTAGATTCTGGCGTCTTTTCCATTGATGGCTGCCATCTGATATAAAAGATCCGGATTCTCCCGTCTGGTCAGTTTTTCCTTCTTCTCATTTTCCATTACAGAAAAAACCTGTTCTTCCACCCAGACGCTTGCCATGGTATCTGACAGCTGATTCCCCGAACATCTGGCAAGAAGGGTATTCAGATAATCCTTTTCCGCTCCCGTAAGCAGTATCTGTCCCTGATAACCGTTCCATTCTATGGTCTGTACACTCTCCTCCCACCGTGACAGCATCTCTACGCCATCCAGTTCTCTCAGCTGTTCCAGCTGTCCTTCCAGACTTTGGGGGATTTCGCAGAAAATCTCCACCGGACGATTCCATTCCTCCGCCAGTTTTCTTCCTCCTGCCGCCACCCCGTACAGCCAGAAGAATCCCATGATCCAAAAAAACAGCACAATGCCGGTGCTTTTCTGCCTCAGGATAAGGCAACCATATCGCCAGACTTCCCTTTTATTCATAACGGCCTTTACGCACCTTTCTTCTTCGCCATACCGATATCCCGCATCCTGTGCCGCCAAGCAAGATCAGGATTCCAATCCCCGCGGCCAGCTGTTTTCCAATTCCGGATTCTTCTTCGGGCGTTGTTTCTTCCTGCCGGATTTCGAGAGGCTGAATGGTAATTGCCATATCCTGAAATTTCTGAGTCTCCTCTCCATCCTCATCTTCATAGGTCAGCACAATACGCCCGGATGTCCGTCCATACCTTTGATCCGCTTCTTCGGCATCCTCATTGACAATTCCCGCAAACACGCCAAATTCTCCCGACGCGGCCGTTCCCCCGTCAATATTTCCCAGAAAAAGGCTTTTGTCCGCCCGAAGTCCGGGCACCTCCACCGAACACCGGACATTATATACCATCCCTCTCCCCAGATTCATTACCTGAATAGGAATCTGCATACTGTCTCCCGCATTTACCTCTTCCGCAATCTCCCCCACTTCCATCTCCACTTCATTTTTCTGTTCCACCTTCAGGTCAATCTGGCCGGAAGAAGTAAGGGGTTCCGCGTCCGGATTGTCATACGACAGAGCAAAAAGCACTGTATATTTTCCCGCCGCCGTCTTTTCATCGATCTGAAACTTCAGCGGCACCTCCAGCGTTTTCTCCGTCCCCAGATAATCAAAATAAAAGGTATTGGAATCTGATTTCAGACGGATTCCCTCCGCTTCACAGGTGATGGCCACCGTCATGTTCTGCACCGGTTTCTTTTTGTTGGTGTTCTTCAGAACCGCAGTAAACTCCACGGTTTCCCCTGCATAGATGTGCTCCGGTACGCCTGTACATTTCATGATAATCACCTTGGGTTCCGGGGAAGGTTTCTCTTCTCCTGTCCCTGCTACAGAAACAGCGCCTCCCCCATCTGCTCCTCCCAAAGATAATGCGGCGCCGTCTGTGATAACCTCTTCCGTACCCTGCATATCCGGCTGTTCCGTTTCCGGTGTTTCAGCGGAAGGAACCGGTGTTTCCTCCGGTGTCGGTTCCGGAGATGCGGATGGTTCAGGCCCGGCCGTCGGTGTCGGCTTTGGTGTTGCCGTCGGCGAGGGTGTCACTTTTTCATCCGTAATCTGTACATAAACGGTAAAATCCTGCTGCATTTCCGTCTCTGCATCTGTATCGTAAGATATTTTTATATTCACCGGGTATGCCCCGTTTTTTCTCTCTTCCACAAGCTCCAGATCGAAACGGATCAGAAATACTTCCTTCTGCTGCTCTGTGCCATTGATCTGTTCCACGGTCTTTCCAAAGGTCTTCTGATAATTTCGGAAAACAAACGGAGACTGACTCCTATCTCCCAGATCCGGCACGGCGGTTACAGACTGTATCGTACTTCCCTCCCGGGCCACCAGAGGCAGAATCACGGCAGCCGTATTTTCTTCCACAGCCGGCACATATCCATCCTGATACGCTTTCTCCATTCCGGGGTACACGTTCTGGTCGTCCAGGCGGAGCTTATCCGGCAGAACCGCTGTCTCCCCGTCTCCTTCCTGCGGTATTTCTTCTTCTGAGTCTGCCGGAGTTTGCCCCGTCTCCTCCTGACGGATTCCCGCATCCGCCCGGGCCTCACTGATTGTCCATTCTCCGCCTGCCAGCGTCAGAATCCCCGCCGCCAGGAGGATTCCTCTGATCCCCTTTTTCATCATTCTCTCTCCTCATCTGTCATGAAATCGTTACCGTTCAGCCTTCCGGCTTTCCTGTTACATCAAATCTGCCGCAATCTCCCGCAATCGTCCTTCCCGCAGGACGAGCTTCCTCTGAAATGGAAAGTTCCCATTCCAGGCATTTCCAAATGCCAGCACCGCCGTCCCAAAACGCATCGTCCATTGTTCCAGAAGCTTTCCCGCTGCTTTTCTTTCTCCTGCCGTAAGTGTATACATGAAATTCCCCGCAATCAGAATTTCCGGATATATGGAAAAGGCCGCCGTAATCATAAGGAGGCTTTTTTCATATTCTGTCAGGAAACTTACCCGGTTCGTTCTGACATCCCATAATCCGCTCTCCTTTACCAGTTCCCGCACATTTTCCCAGGCACGCGCTCTGGGAATCCCCTGCACAAGCTGCGGAAGAAGCAGATATTCCACCGCCCGCAGGGAAGCCAGATAAGGAAACTGCTCCGGCAGAAAAGCTTTTCGCCCCCTAACCAGGATCCTGCCCTCCTGAGGCTTTTCCAATCCCGCCGCCGTCTCAAACAAGGCCCGGGCATCCTCCGGCTCCTCCCCAGTAAGCAGCACGCGCTCCCCTTCCCCCAGGCCAAAAGACAGCCGGTCGGCGGCCAGACGTCCTCCACGGTGCCAGACTGTCACATGCTCCATCCCAAAACGCCGCTCATCCATCCGCC
>DVON01000028.1 GCA_018713585.1 Candidatus Pullilachnospira stercoravium
AACCTGGAAATTCTTCTGGTGGATGACAATGCGAATCCCGTCTGGAACCGGAGGGTCCGCAGGATCGCCGAAAGCGGCGCGGCGAAAAGCGGCTGCCGGGTGGTGTACATACAAAATGAGAAAAATCTGGGTTCCGCTGCTTCCCGCAACGCGGGGATTCAGGCGGCAAAGGGAAGGTATGTGACCTTCCTGGACGATGACGATGTGTATCTTCCGGATAAAATTAAACGGCAGCTGGAGCCGATGCTCAGGGAACGGGCGGACTATTCCATCACAGATCTGGAACTTTACAGTGAGCAGGGAAAACTGGAGGAGCGGAGAGTGCGCCGGTATCTGGAAAAGGCGGACTGGAAAAATACTGACGCGCTTCTCTCCTGCCATCTGATGTATCACATGACGGGGACGGACACGCTAATGTTTCGGACGGATTATCTTCGGCGGATCGGCGGTTTTCCGCCCATTGATGTGGGAGATGAGTTTTATCTGATGGAGGAAGCGATCCTGGGAGGCGGCAGGGGAATGTACGTGCCGGGCAGCCAGGTGCGGGCACTGGTGCATCGGGATACCGAAGGGTTATCCAGCCGTCAGGGAAAGATTGACGGGGAAAACGCGCTGTACGAGAGAAAGAAGGAGTATTTTCCCATGCTACCTTCCCGTGCGGTCCGTTTCATACGGATGCGCCACCACATGGTGCTGGCTTACGCGCAGCTTCGGCAGAAGCATATGCGGGAGGCATTTCTGGAAGGCGCGAAGGCGGTTTCCAGCGCGCCGGTTTCCTGTGTGGCCATGATACTTTCCAGACGCCGCGGGAGGTAGCGTATGAAGAAAAAACTGCTGAATTTTATAATGACAGTCTGGGCACGCCTGACATTCCGGGGAACTCCTTCCCCGGAATGCTGGGTGTTTTCTTCTGTCCACAACAGGGCTTTCAACTACAATTCCTGTTATCTCTTCTGCTATGTGAAGGAACATTGTCCCGGGATTCATCCTTATTATGTGACGGAGGATCCCGCCGTGTACAGAGAGCTGGCCGGACGGTACGGGGAGGAATTTCTGATTGACACCTCAACCCTTGCGGGAATCCGGAAGGTGCTTTCCTGCCAGGTATGGTTTACTTCCACAGCGCCGCCCCTTTACGGGGTGGGCTTCCGGAAGAAATACCGGATCTACAATCTGTGGCATGGGATTCCGCTGAAAACCATCGGGATGGAGCAGAAAAATCTTTCCCCGGTGACCAGAGCATACTACCGGTATTTTTTCGCGGATAATTACACAGGGGTTCTCACCACCTCCAGCCGGCTGGTGCCGCTGATGAGCCGCAGCTTCCTGGTGGAGCCGGAGCGGGTCCGTGTCTGGGGACAGCCCCGGTGCGACTGCCTTTTTGAAAAGGCGGATGCCCAAAAGGTTCTGCGGGAAATTTTTCAGGACAAGATACCGGAGGGAAATGGGGAAACGCGTCGGGAGACGGATGCTGCCCAAAAGGCGCCTGCAGCGGTTCCCGACTTTGACAAGGCGGTTTTATACGCGCCTACCTTCCGGGATCACGGGGAAACACGGCTCTTTCCCTTTCCGGAGTTTGACGGCGGCAATGGAAGAGAACGGCTGGAAGCGTTTCTCAAGGAACACCGGATGTTTCTGTGCATCCGTATGCACCTGTATGACCGGACAGCCTATGGATGGCTGGCGGAAATGGATCATCCCGGCAGCAGAGTCCGTTTCCTCAATGAGGACCGGGTGGAGGACGTGATGGAGGCGCTGGGCTGTTTTGATCTTCTGATTACGGATTATTCCAGTATTTATCTGGATTTTCTTCTTACGGGACGCCCCATGATATTTCTTCCCTATGACCGCGGGGAATATCTGGCGGACCGGGGGCTGAATTTCGATTATGACCAGGTGACGCCGGGGCCAAAGCCGGAGAACTTTGCGGAGTTTCTCCGCTGGCTTGGCGCCCTGACGGAGGGGGAGGATCCCTGGGCCGAAGAGCGGGCCCGGGTGCGGCGGTTTTTCCATGAGGTGGAAGGACCCTGCTGCGGGAAGATCTGCCGCATGGTGGAAAAAGAGATTGCCGAAATCCGCTGAAGGGAAAGTTTGTCGGTTTTGTAAGATTTATGTTAAGAAAAATTAAAGGAAATGTTGAATTTTATAGAACACCTGTTGTATAATGAACTGGTAAATATACGCACCTGGACGGAGACTTTCCGTTCAGGTGCGTTGCAGTACGGCAGATGGGAGAAAAGAATGAGAAAAGTAATCACCTATGGAACGTATGACCTGCTTCACTATGGCCATGTGAAGCTGCTTCAGAGAGCCAGAGCGCTGGGCGATTATCTGATTGTAGGGCTCTCCACCGATGAGTTTAACTGGAACGAAAAGCATAAAAAGTGTTATTTTTCCTATGAAGAGAGGAAAAGTCTTCTGGAGGCGCTGCGGTATGTGGATCTGGTGATCCCGGAGCAGTCCTGGGATCAGAAGATTTCCGATGTGAAGGAATTCCGGGCGGATGTATTTGTTATGGGCGATGACTGGGAGGGAAAATTTGATTTCCTGAAGGATTACTGTGAAGTGGTTTACCTGCCCAGAACGCCGGAGATTTCCACCACGCAGATTAAGAAGGATCTTGGAGAGAAGAAAAATGGCTGAAAGCAGATCTTTTACGGGCCGTCTGAAAAGGCCCGTAAAGCGGGCGATTCTTCTTTTTGGCATGAAGCATCCCGGCTTCCGGAAGCTGTGGAAGCGTCTGCTTTACCGGAAGAGGAGACTGTATTACCGGTATCGGTGCGCCGGGGTGCGTCCGGATAAAAAGACGGTGGTGTTCAACTCCTTCAATGGAAAGACCTACGGATGCAGCCCGCGGGCGGTTTACGAATATATGATTTCCCACAGCGAATTTGACGGCTGGAAGTTTATATGGGCCTTCAAGGACCCCGAAAAGCACCGGTTTCTGGAGAAGAATCCCAACACCACGGTGATCAGCCAGCAGGCAAAGGTTTACGAACGGTATCTGGCCGGCGCCGGTTACTGGATTACCAATTACCGGATGCCGGACCATGTATGGCCGGGGAAGGATCAGGTGTATATCCAGTGCTGGCACGGAACGCCCCTGAAACGTCTGGGATATGATCTGCAGACTTCGGAAAACGCGGTGGACTCCATCAGTGAGATTCGCCGGAAATACGATATGGACGCGGAAAAATTCACCCGGATTCTCTCTCCTTCCCGGTTCGCCAGCGAGAAGTTTTCTTCGGCCTGGAATCTGAAGGCCCGCGGGATGGAGGACAAGCTGCTGGAGATCGGCTATCCCAGAAATGATTTTCTGGTGAATCACACCGAAGAGGATGTGCGGCAGATCCGCCGTCATCTGGGGATCCCGGAGGGGAAAAAGGTGATTTTGTATGCCCCCACCTGGAGGGATAACCAGCACGAGACGGGGGTGGGCTTTACCTACAGCCTGAACCTGGATTTCGGAAAGCTTTGGCAGGCGCTGGGGGAGGAGTATGTGGTGGTGTTCCGGGTGCATTATCTGGTGGCCAGCACCTTTTCTTTCCGGGATTATGAGGGCTTTATCTATAATGCCTCCGATTATGACGATATCAATCATCTCTACCTGATCGCGGATCTTCTGATTACGGATTATTCCAGCGTATTTTTCGATTACGCGATTCTGAAGAAGCCCATGCTGTTTTATATGTACGATCTGGAGGATTACAAGGACAGCATCCGGGGATTTTATTTCGGCATCGACCGGCTTCCCGGCAGGATCGTTACCAGGCAGGAGGAGCTGCCGGATGCCATCCGTGACAGTGTGGAGCATTTTTCTTATGATGAGAAATACAGAAGCTTCAGCGACACCTTCTGCCATTTGGAGGATGGACGCGCCAGCGCCCGGTTTGTGGAGCAGGTGTTTCAGGTGAAGGTGACATCCAGGCCCCGGAGACGTCCGCTGCTGCTGGCGGATGAATCGTAAGCGACAGAGGAGAACAGCCATGTGGAAGAAACTGAAAAAGAAAACGTATGATTCTTATCTGAAATACAGCCAGGAACCCATAGATGATTCCCTTGTCCTGCTGGAGGCGGGACAGGGGAAAAATATTAACGGAAATATGTTTGCCCTGCTGCGGGAAATCTGTGAAAATCCCCGCTGGAGCCGTCTGAGACCGGTGTTCGTGGTGACGCAAGGGACCATGGACCAGGCCCGGGAGCGGTTTGCTTTATACGATTACAAACCGGAGCTGGTGGTGAGAAATACGGAGCGGTACTGCCAGGTGCTGGCCACCGCCGCCATCCTGATCACGGACAATTCTTTTCCGCCGTATTTTCTGAAGCGGGAGGGGCAGGTCTATCTGAACACCTGGCATGGCACCCCCTTGAAAACCCTGGGAAAAAGCGAGCTGCAGAACGTGAAGTCCATGGCCAATCTTCAGAAAAATTATCTGATGAGCGATTACGCGCTGTTTCCCAATGAATTTACCCGCGATGTATTCATGAAGGATTACATGCTGGAATACCTGTACCGGGGCCAGGTGGTTCTGTGTGATTATCCCAGAAACAGTATTTTTCTGGATCAGGAACATGCCGGGACGCTGCGGGAAGCCCTGGGACTTCAGGATAAGCAGCTGATCGCCTACATGCCCACCTGGAGAGGCGCCAACCGGCAGGCGCAGATTGAAGAGCAGAAGCAGATCCTGCAGGAGTATTTTTCCCGGCTGGACGGTCTTCTGAGGGATGATCAGATATTTTATGTAAACCTGCATTTTCTGGTGGGGAATATCATGGACTACGGGGAATACCGGCATATCCGACCATTCCCCCCGGAATATGAGACCTATGATTTCCTGGCACTCTGCGATATGCTGGTGACCGATTACTCCAGCGTGTTTTTTGACTTCGCGGTGACCGGGAAGAAAATTATTCTGTTTCCCTACGATCTGGAGGAGTATCTGGCGGAGAGGGGAACGTATATGTCCATGGATTCCCTGCCATTTCCGCAGGTATTTACCGCTGAGGAACTGGCCCGGGAGATCGGACGGCCCGAAGATGCGCCGGAGTGGGGAGATTTTCTGGATACGTACTGCGCGTACCGGGATCTTCACGTGCCGGAGTATCTGATGGAACTTCTGGCGGAGCATCAGTCCGCCCATGTGAAGCTGGAGGCACCGCCGTCGGATGACCGGAAGCTTCTGATGGTTTATGCGGGCAAAATGGGAAATAAATATTTCAACCGGTATCTTCTGGAGGAGCTGAACCGGCTTGACCGGCAGGAGGAATTCCGGGTGCTTCCGGTTTTCACCGGGAATTTCACGGCAAAAATCCGGGATACCCTGGCACAGCTGCCGGAGGGGATGAATTTCCTGAACCTGGTGTCGGAGCACAATTTTTCCCGGTGGGAGCGGATCTGGGCGGGACTGGCCATCCGGAACCGTTGGGTGGCCCGATGGGCGGACGGGAAGCTTCAGGCCGCTTATCAGAGAGAATGGGAACGACTGTTTGACCAGCTGGAGCCGGATCGTATCGTGAATTTTTCCGGGCGCCCCAATTACATGTACAAGATCATTGCCCGGGCCCGGGGAGAGAAGGAGATCCATATCCACCAGGGAGCGATCCCGGGACTGGCTTCGGAGTCCCGAAACCGGCGGCTGATGCTGAGCTGTGTTGACAAGCTCTATGACCGGGTGTGGGATCACCGGCAGGAGGATATCAGCCGCTTCTGGCTGGAGGAGGAAAAGGAAAACTTTTATAATGCCTGCTGCCGCATTGACAATCTGTTTCTGCGGCTGAAAAACAGAAAGGATACCCTGTGCCTGCGGGCGGTGGCTTCCGTGAAAACCACCCTGCCCTTCCCGCTGACACAGCTGAAGATTCAGGTGCATGACCGGGTATACCCCATTGGGATGAAGAAGGGCTTCCGGCTGGGAAGGCGCAGAAGGATCACTTCCTACCGTCTGGAGATCCCCGCGGCGGATCTGGCAGGCTTTGACGCCTCCAACAAGGTATTCGTGGTAAGACAGGAAGAGGATGGTCTGGGCCTTCGGGTGAGCATCGGCTATAACAGCCGGAGGAAGGACAGAAGGAAATGGCGCAAGGGCCCGATTCTGTTTCTTCCGGAATCCGATACCTCCGCGTATTTCCGGCAGTCGGTGAAAAACCGGCTGTATCTGGCGGTGAGAAGCCGTGTGCCCACGGACGATGCAAGGGAGCAGAGGAAGCTGGCGCTGGCTTACTATGCGGCCCGGCTGTTTCCGGGGAAACCGAAAATTCTCCTGTACGAGAAAAACGGAAGCCGGTATGAGGAAAGCGCCTCCGTACTGTACGAACGGCTGGTGGATGAGGGGTATACGAACCTGGCCTTTGTACTGGACCGGTCCTATCCTTTTTATGACCAGGTACCGGACCGGTACCGGAAGTATCTGGTGGATAAATGCAGTTTCCGCCATTACCTGGAGTTTTTCCGGGCAAAGACCTTCATCGGGTCGGAAACCATGGTACACGCCATTGACCTGCGGGTGGACAACAAATATGCCAGGGAAAAGCTGGCGGCCAGGGATGTGAACCTGGTGTTCCTGCAGCACGGAGTCATGTATATGGTGTCCCTGAATTCCGAATCCCGCGGTTTCTTCAAGCCCAAAGCTACCCGGGGAAAATACCGGGTGGTGGTTTCCTCCCAGGAGGAGGCACAGCATTTTATTGAGCTGGCCAATTACAAGCCGGAGCAGCTGTACGTCTGCGGCCTTCCCAAATATGACCGCAATACGAGAGAACAGGACGCGGACCGGATTGTTCTGATGCCCACCTGGCGGCCCTGGGAATACAATGAGGTGCGGTTTGATCTGAAGCAGACCGGCTATTATCAGATGCTGGTGCGGATGTTTGAGGCGGTTCCCGCCGAAATGCGGGACCGGGTGGTCATCCTGCCCCACCCGCTGTTCTTTGAGGCAGTGGGACATGAGGAATTTCCTCTGAAGCGGTACATGGACAGCGAATCCCGATACGATGACGTGCTGAAGCATACGGCCATTCTGGTAACCGACTATTCCTCCATCGCCTATGACGCCTTTTACCGGGGCGCCAATGTGATCTTCTACTGGGAGGAAAAGGACGCCTGCATGGAGCATTACGGTCCCTCCACCCGGCTGATGCTGGACGGGGAAAATGCCTATGGGCGGATCTGTTACAGCCCTGCCGAGCTGACAGAGGCTCTGCGCAAGGAGGATGGCGCCGGACAGGAGCAGGCCTATGTGGAAAATTACCGGAAAATTGTGGAGTTTCATGACGGAAAAAATACGGAACGTCTGCTGGAAATGCTGAGAGAAGATGAACTTCTGGGTTAGGAAAGCCGCAGAAGGGCAGACCGTGACGAAGGATTACAATAATACAGGAGGAGTAAGCCTGTGAATCTGTGGAAATGGCTGGGCAGGCTCTGCAGCCTGACGCCGGGAACGAAACGCCTGGCGCTGAAGTTGTTTTACTGGTGGAAAACACGCCGGTATCAGAAGGTCTATGTGGATAACTGCGTACCCGAACCCCATACGGTGGTTTTTGAGGCCTATATGGGAAAACGGTATGCCTGCAGCCCCCGTGCCCTGTATGAGGCCATGCTGGCGGATCCCGCCTATGACTCCTGGACAAAGGTCTGGGCTTTCCGGGATCCGGAGAAGTACCGGTTTCTGGAGAAGGATCCCCATACCCGGGTGGTGGCCTGGCGGACGGCGGATTACTACCGGGCCTGTGCCTGTGCCGGATACTGGATCACCAATTCCAGGATGCCCCGGGAGCTTTCCTGCCGGAAGGATCAGGCGTATATTCAGTGCTGGCATGGGACGCCTCTGAAAAAGCTGGGATACGATCTGGAGCAGTATGCGGAGAAAAACAGTACCCTTTCGGAGGTGCGGGAAAATTATCTGGCAGAGGCCCGGCGGGTGACGCATATGCCCTCGCCCTCGCCGTTTTATACGGAGAAAATGATTTCCGCCTTTCACCTGGAGGCGCTGGGCAAGGAGCACGTGTTCTGGGAGCAGGGATATCCGAGAAATGACCGGCTGTTTTCGGCTGGGCCCGGGGAGTGCGAACGTATCCGGAAAAAACTGGGGATTCCGGAGGGAAAAAAGGTGATTCTCTATGCGCCCACCTGGAGGGAAAACCAGCATGAGGCGGGGGCAGGATACACTTACCGGAATCCGGCGGATTTCTCTTTGTGGAAAAAAACGTTGGGAGAAGACTGGATCGTACTGTTCAGGGCTCATTATTTTATTGGAAACTCCCTGGATCTTTCCGGAGTGGAGGATTTTGTCCGGGATGTGTCGGACATGGATGAGATCAATGATCTGTATCTGATCGCCGATGTACTGGTCACCGATTATTCCAGTGTGTTTTTCGACTTCGCCAATCTGAAGCGGCCGATCCTGTTTTATATGTATGATTACCGGCAGTACCGGGAGGAAATGCGGGACTTCTATTTTGATACGGATCTGCTTCCGGGACCGGTATTCCAGACCCAGGAAGCGCTGCTTGAGGCTTTTGGGCGGCTGGAAGAGACGGAAGAGGAATACCGGGAGAAGTACCGGAGGTTTAACAGCATATTTAATCCCCACATGCGGGTGTGCAGTGGGGATTATCTGAAGGAGTGGCTGAGATAATCAGAGCCGCTCCTTTTTTCTGCTGTTTTTCTTGCCTGGCGGTATGGTTTTACTGATCCTTTGCCGGAGAGTCACCGGCGGCGGGCAGGGATGGCAGCTGCGCGGTTCCGTCAGGCCCGTCGATAGTATCACCATGTTCTCCGGCAGGCTGTGCAGAATTTTGCGGTTCGCTGCCGCTTTCCGCTTCCTGCGCCCTCCGGGTGGAATCGTGTTCCGGGTCGTTCAGCTCGTTCAGCAGGAAATACAGTTCTTCCTCTTTCATGGATCCCTCCGGAGGATTCTTCTCCAATGCGTCCAGATCTTCCAGAGTCTGGAAAAAGCTGCGGTTTTTCCGGCGCATATGGCGGAGCTCCTTTTTCCGGGCGCGGCGTCTCTTCATGCGCTCGGAGCGGATCAGCCATACCAGCAGGGCAAATACCAGGATTCCCAGAAGAACCGGTACCAGAACCGACAGTCCGCTGCGGGTATATACCAGCGTGATGGTGTGATCCCCGGAAACATTTTCCAGGACGTAATTGTCATCGGTTCCGATCAGTACCGGGCGGCCGTCCACCAGACAGCGGGACAGACTGTGGAACCGGTCCGGCACTGCCTGGGTAGTGTAGGATTCGCCCCGGTATACGGTGGCCTTCGCTTCGCTGACCGTGCCGTTCTGGGCTTCAACCGTTATGGTATAGCTGGGAATGGCTTTGAAACGCACTTCCAGCGTATGGTCGGTGGTGAGATCCTCAAAGGTATAGGAGGTCTCATCTCCCTGAAGCTCCACTTCCTCCCCGTCCACCAGAAGGGAATCCAGCTCGTAGTGCTCGTTGGGAGCAAAGCTGACGGTCAGCGGGTCATGCTCAAATCCGCTGGGATTTACGTCCACAGTTCCGTTCTGGACCTGGGTAGTGACGATGTAGCGGGGGATTTCCTCGTAAACCGCCGATATGGTGTGATCTTCCTGTACATCGGTGAAGGTGTAACCGTCGGGGTACGCTGTGGGATCCACTTCCGTGCCGTCCACCACCAGTTTCTGCAGACGGAAATTTTCCTCCGAGCTGTAGGTGATGGTACAGGAGCCGCCCGGATCCACTTCCGCGGTCTGCTGGGATACGGAGCCGTTTTCAGCGCTGGCAGTGATGGTGTGGTAGATGGGAAGATGGGTTTCATACAGTTTGAAAACAGTACTTCCCTTCACGGCACTGGCCATGAGAAAATGCCCCGGCTCCAGCTGGCAGATTCCCTCCGGCTCCACGCTGAAGGCGGAATCCGGCAGCGTCAGGTAATAACTGCCCACCCGGGCTTTCTGGGAAATGGAGTACACATCCACCACGTTCATGAAGCCGTCCCGCTGCATGTACGGGATACTGATGATGGAATCCCCGACTACGCAGAAATCCTGAAAAGAGCTTCTGCTGGAGGACAGCCCCAGGTTCAGAGTGTCCGCCACCTGAAAATTCCCGTCGGTGAAAATGAAAGAGTAATCCGCGGGCCGGTTGGCCATCAGCACATACTGATCCTTTTCCGCCACATAATCGATGCCGAAGAAATTCCACTGCCCGTTGCCCACGGTCACCTTCCGCTTGAACTGCAGCGTATCCGCATCCACGATAAAGACGGCGCCCCGGTTGTTTTTGCCGTTGTTGAACAGGCCGGCGATGGCGATTTCCCTGGTATTGGGGTTGTAGGTCATGCCGTTTCCGTGCTCATAATCCATCTGAGTTACATGAAAGGCGTAGCTGTACTGTTTTACGGGATTTCCCTGGGCATCCGTGGTATTTCTGTAAAATGCGATCAGAGTATCCGGCTCCGTGCCGTTTCTGGATGCGTTGATCAGGCAGACGATATACTGGTCCGTGGCGCACATGGACTGAAGCCAGCCGCCTTCATCAATGATGGATGCCTCAGCAACCGTATTCCACTGGGCAGTCTCCAGGGCTGTGGTGCGCACCGCGGCAAAGGCCGTCTGCGGCAGGAGGATACAAAACACCAGAAGCAGGCAGAGCAGCCGGGAAAGAAATCGCGGTCTCTGTCTCATAGATTGATCATTCCTTTTCGTTCCGGTCAATAATATCCAAAGTATAGCACATTTTCCCACCAGGAACAATAAAGTTTTGAGATATGAAGGGAAGTATGTTATACTGCTATTATGGGTGTTTTACGGAGTGACAGTTTGGCCTTTTGACCTCACCGTTACTTTGCAATAATAAGTCTAGTAAGAAAAGAAAGACAGGAGAGGAGAATAGTATGAAACAGATTTACAGAGCCTTGGCAGCGATGCTGGGCATATTATTGTTGATAAGCGGAAGCCCTGTGCAGGCAGCACAGGTTAATAACGGAACCGTATATCCTGTTTCTACTAACGAGGTTGCCGGATGGCCCCAGGGCCCAGATACCTATGCAGAAACGGCAATTCTGATGGACGCAGATACAGGAACGGTACTATATAACAAGGGGATGGATGAACTGAGATATCCAGCCAGTACCACGAAGTTATTGACACTTTTGGTCGCTTTAGAGAACAGCTCTCTGGACGAGCAGGTAACTTTCACTGAAACCTGTCTGGCGGATCAGACACCGGATAGTGGAAATATCGGAATGCAGGTTGGAGAAGTGCTGACGATGGAGCAATGCCTGCTGGCGATGATTATCCAGTCAGCCAACGATGTGGCTACTCAAGTGGCGGAGCATGTGGGTGGCTCCGTGGAAGCGTTTTGTGAGATGATGAATCAGAAGGCTGCCGAAATCGGATGTACCAATACACATTTTGTGAATGCCAGCGGCATGCCGAATGAAGATCATTATACCACTGCCCATGATCTGGCGAGGATTATGCAGGCAGGACTGAAAAATCAGGATTTTCGAAATATCATTGGCACTGAATCATGTACCATCGGGCCTACCAATATGAATGCGGAGACGAGGACATACTCTACGCATCATGCCCTACTGGCTTCCACTGCTCAAGAGCATTATGATGGCTGTCTCGGTGGAAAGACGGGAAATACAATTGCTTCGGGAAATACCATTGTCACCGCTGTAGAACAGAACGGCATGACGCTGATAGCGGTGGCCATGCGGGCAGAGGCAGGACAGGTGGCCTATGACAGTATTCAGCTGTTTGATTATGGATTTGGCAATTTCCAGAAGGTAGAAGTTCCGGGAGGCAACGTGGTGATTCCCAATGGGAATACGGTGGATCAGCTGACAACGGTGGAGACGGCGGCGCAGGATACTTCGATGACGCTGGACTATTATTATAATGAAAATTATTATGTGGGAAGTGGTGTGGAAGAGACTGTGACGGAAACGCCAGAGCCCACCCAAGAGGCAGTAACGGTGACGCCGGAGGAGACGGTGACACCGGAGGCGGACGGCAGCCAGGAGACACAGGAGACGGACGACGGTGTGTTTCGGATTGCCGCGCTGGTGCTGGTGGTGCTGATTGTACTGGCGCTGATTGTGACGGTGGTGTCGGCGGTGAGGAAGAAGAACAGGAGAAAGAAGAAACGTAAGAATTAGAAAATACTTTTGATAACGGGTAAAAGAAAGTACGCTACGGGAATTCTTTCCATTGTCATGAATAAAAGCGGCGGATATGATTTGAAGAAATCATATCCGCCCTTTTTCTTGTGTGCCGAGCATGGCACTAATCTTACTGGTGAAAGTCCAGTCACGGGTATTTACCGCCAAGTGTAGTGAACCACAAGCCGGTGTCAGTAATGGCATAGGTGGAGGAAGTGGTGTAGCAAAGTTCTTGAGCCTACGAACAGAAACTTGATCAGGCAATTAGGTGGGTAAGGTTGCAAGACAAACTGAAGCCCGAAAGGTAAACGTAAGCCAAAGTTGTAAATCAAGAGGTTGTGGAACGAAAGATTAGTGTCTTACCTCGGGAGGCCCTACTCACATACCGGGAGGTATGGTCGAAAAAGGTTTGGAGAGGGAGTCAGATGATGT
>DVON01000275.1 GCA_018713585.1 Candidatus Pullilachnospira stercoravium
ATAGTTTTCGGCAATTTTCTTCAACGCCTCCTGGTGGGCAGGCACTTCGTAGGAGGAAATCACCGTAATCTCTCTGACCGGCTCTTCCTGCCCGGATTCGTCGTTTTGCCGCCGGGGCCACAGAACAGTCAGCAGTACTATAATCACCAGCGCCATTGTTCCTATGCCCGCCCCCAGAACCGCCCGGATTTTCATCGCTCGCGCTCCTTTCTGTAAACAGAGGGTGTAACGCCGCAGATTTTTTTAAAAACAGTGACAAAATATTTCTGATCGTGAAATCCTACCATCTCCGCCACTTCATACACTTTGTAATTACCCGTATCCAGCAGCCGTTTAGCTGCGCTGATCCGGAAATTCTGAAGAAAGTGGGAAAAATTAATTCCCATTTCCCGGTAAAACAGTTTGCTGAGATGCTCCTGAGAAATGCCGCAAACCGCGGCTGTATCCGCAAGTCCGATATCCCCGGCATAATTTTCCCGGATATATGTCAGGGCTGTCAGCACCAATCCATTTTCCGTCTCATTGCCTCCATGCTCATCTTCCATGGCCTGACTGCCAATGATATCCAGGATTTTCCCGAACTGATCGGCGGCTTCCTGACTGGACATGGCATTTGTAATCTGGGTAATAATGCTCAGAAGCCCCCATTCCCGCTCCGCATTCTCATGGAATTCGGAAACCAGCTTCAGGATTCCCGCGGCAAACCGGAGGGTATATTCCTTAATACAAGCCTCCGTACCATTTCCCAAAATCACTGTACGGATGAACTCCTGCCCGGTCTCCTTCACCATTTTCCCGCTTCCCTCCCGCAGGGCACGGATCATCCGGTTTTCCAACCGTTCCGGATATTCCAGTTTTTTATAGGTAAGTTCTTTTACCTGTTCCTCATCTAGAAGCATTTCGTCAGGACAGGAAAATCCCCGGTCAAACAACAGACGAAGTTTTTCCAGCCGCTCATCAATATCCTTCAGCCCCCAGATTTCCACACAGCTGCACCGGCAGCGCCATTCTTCCTGCAGCCGTTTGAGAACCCTTGTTTCAAACACTGTATATAAATGGCTGTTCCGCCCGGTGTCCGTCAGCAGCACCAGATAATCGCTGCCCTGGCCCAAAGCCAGAATATAGTACCCTTCCATACACATAGTATCCAGCAGCTCACGGGTTTTTTCCGCCATCTCGTTGGCTACCCCTGCCAATTCACTGCTGGGATGCACATAGAACATGGTGGATTTTACCCTTTCATTAATCTGAAGCTCCTCAGTCAGCATGGGATACAGACTTGCCCGCTTCTCTCTGTCTCCGCAGATATACGCCCAAAGCATCTGCTCCGGCAGCATCCGCTCCGCCTTTTTCTGTTCCAGCCGGGCCTCTGCCTGTTCCAGCGCTGACAGGAAATCGTCCAACTCCAGCGGTTTCAACACATATTCCGTCACTCCCAGCCGCAGGGCCTGTCTGGCATATTCAAATTCCGAATATCCGGTGAGGACCACTGCCTGTACATCAATATGACGTTTTTTCACTTCTTCCAGCATATCCAGTCCATTCATTTTCGGCATACGGACATCTGTGATCACCAGATGCGGACGGTACTTTTCAATCATTTCCAGGCCTTCTTCCCCATTCTCCGCCACAGCCGCCACCTGATGATCTGTATAACGCCGGATCATATTCATAATGCCTTCACGGGTATTGGGTTCATCTTCTACGATAATAATTCTCATTTTTCTCTCTCCTGCTCCTGTCCGCACGGAATCCAGAGAGTAACCACGGTCCCGGTTTCCCCGGATTCCATGTGAAATTCTCCCTGTTCTCCATAATAGAGCTTCAATCGTGTAATCACATTTCGTACACCTATACTTCCTTCAATGCTGGATCTGGTATAATCGAAATGATTGAAATATTCCACCTGTTCCGGCGGCATCCCCTTGCCATTGTCCCGGATCTCAATCCGGATCCGGTCCTGTGAGTCCTTCTGAAAACGAACGTTCACCTCATCCATCTGGCTGTTTCCCGGAAAACCATGTACCAGGGTATTTTCCAGAAAGGGTTGAATCAGCATTTTATGAATCATACAGCCGCGCACATTTTCATCAGCCTCAACTGTACAGAGGAAGGAATAATCAAATCGCTGCTGCTGCAGATAAATATACTTTTTCAGATATTCCAGTTCTTCCTCAATCTCCACAATGGTATTGCTGCGGTGGATACTGTATCGGAGAATAGAAGCCAGACTGGTAAGCATCTTGCTGATGGTATACTCCTCCCGGTCCAGGGCCATCCAGTTTATGGTATCCAGCGTATTATAAAGGAAATGGGGATTAATCTGAGCCTCCAGCGATTTGATCTCCGCATTTTTTTCCCGAATCATGGCCTCTTTCTCCTGTTCCCGGGAATGTCTCAATCTCTGCATCATCCGGTTGAAATGCCGGGAAATTCTGGCGAACTCATCGTTTCCTTCCTCCCGAATCGCAAACGCCTCCGCAGCGTCCGCTTCATCCATAGCTTTCAAAATCGGCCGCACGGATTTGTCGACATCCGTGGAATACTGGATAGCAAAAAAAATGCAAAGCAGTGCCGCAATCACCCCGATACAGAATATTACAGCCGCAATCAGGCGGAATTCCGAAAGGCCATCGTTTCTGTTGTAAACATTCACCACATAAAACTGGCCATCCAATACTGCACGGCTGGAAACCTGAAGCACACCGCCCGAAAAATAACCTGCCTGTTCCACATAACGCAGCGCGCCGGCTTCCAGCTGTTCATCCGTCAGATTCTCAGTTCCATCTGTATCTACGATAGCAGGGTAGCTCCGCTCCTCAAGCGGGTGGGAAACCACCTCCCCTGCACGGTTCACCACAAAAGTAAAATTTGATTCCGTCACTGTCTCCTGATATACCTGGCGCAGCGCGGCTTCGTCCACACAGAGTACAATGCATCCCGCAGGCCCATCCTGGTAGGAAGCGAAATCTACCAGTTGATGAATAATGTAGAAACAATTCCGTTCCTCGTATCCCGGTTCCGACAGACGGAATGTGCTGCTGTAAATAGTCTCTCTTTTTTCCCTGACCAGTTCCAGCAGTCCCTGACTTCGAAATTCATTTACATCAAAACAAATGCTTTCCTGCCCTGATTTGGTGATGCTGTCATAAAAACAACA
>DVON01000276.1 GCA_018713585.1 Candidatus Pullilachnospira stercoravium
AAAACAGGCCGAAATCGTTGCATTTACCTATGTCATGGTGCAGTTACAACTTCATGAAATTTCCAATGTGCATTTACAATTTCAATGTTGCATTTAGAATTTCAACTAACCGGAGTGGAGTGGATGGGAGATTTTTCATAGATGAAAGGCATGAAAAAGGATAACATATAGGTATTCGACATTGAAAAGCGCAACGGATATAATTAACTCAAACTTCCCATACCCAAAATGGGATTCGTACCTTGAAAAATCAATACTTTAGCCCACAAAGTATCCTTAAGTAGCCGCTTTCCTCCGTTCTAAGGCATCCTGCATGTATTTCGGGAGACGCTGAATAAAGCTGGCAGTAAATTCCTCCAGCTGGGCTTCTGTGATATGGAAATACTCCATCACGGTATCCATCAGCACATCCAGGATGATTCCCATGGAACGGCTGAATGTGATATCCTCCATTTCATCCAGCAGGCAAAAACAGAGCTCACATATTGTCTTATCGTCCTCATTTTCACGCTGTGCTACGGAAAGCATCATGTACCGGGCAAAGACGATGGCGGTATGGGCACACATGGCATCATATGAGATCCCACGGTATTCTTTTACCAGCTTCAGATAGGATTTGCAGGATTTGAAAAAAACCTCTATATCCCATCTTTTTCCATAAATACGGATGATCTCTTCCTCGGAAATGGCCGTGTCCGTACTCACCAATACCAGCCAGTCTTTCCGTTTGCTCTTATTACGGACGAACACAAGCTTTGCGGGGATTCTCTCACCAGCTTTTTCAATCTCCACGGATACAGACAGCAGATATCGGGAACGTCCCCGGCGCTTCTTATTGCGGCGGTAGATCTCTTTGACATTCTGCTTTTCCCCCTGGTATCTGTATTTGGTCTTGCTTTTCTTCAGCATGGCTATGGTGTCAAGGTTTTCCTGCTTTTTCAACTCCAGGATCGTTTTGGGCGCTGCAAACCAGCTGTCAAACAGAACGTATCTGGCTGTAATACCTGCACACTGTGCGGAATGGATCAGCTCCACCATAACATCTGTGGCTTTCCGCCGTGCCTGGCGGCGTCTCCTTCCTGCAAGGGACCGGCCATCATACGGTTTCCCCCCACAAAGCAGGTTCTTGTCATCCGCTGCGGAAAGCAGGCCGTGGCTGACAGGCAGGAACGAGTTCCCGTCTGACCATCCCAATGTAAGCAGCCGGAACCCGGAACGGTACTTCATGGAACAGTGGTCGAAAACCCTGGCCAGCAGCTCCACCTTTTTGGACCGGGAACGGTCAAAAAGGCTGTCATCCACGATAAAGACATCTTTCCGGTCTTCGCCAGTCAACGGTTTCATGAAGCGGCAGATGATTTCGGCGGAAAGCAAAGTCGTAAAGCGCTGCCAGTTGACCCGCGCATCATTCAGGAAACGGTAGATGGTGTTTTTAGAGAACTCCCCTTCAAATGTGCCGGTCTTCATCTGCATGTAGATACTCCTGTCAGAGAACATCATACAGAAGAGGTAGCGGAAGATATCCATGACCGGGATCCCTTTTTCCTTTCCGGCATTACATTGGAAGAGAAAACGCCCGATGTGGAACCTTTTCATAAATTTTGTGGCAAAATCCGAAACACTGTTTCCATTCTCTGTGGTCTGTGGTATACTTGACATGGCATAAATCTCCTTGCTGTGTAGTTGTTTTGGACAATTCAATTATACCATAAGCAAGTGGTTTATGCCTTTTTTATGGGTTAAAGTATTGATTTTTCAAGGTTCATCACACCAAACGGTGTGGGAAGTTTGAGTAATTAAGTTACAGAAACGACAGGTTTTTTGAAAAACATGCCCGCCGGATGCTGCTCAGAAGACCGCCGGGTACAGAACAGGAGGTATCAGATGAAAAAATTCACAGCTCTTATCCTTTCCGCCGTTATGACTGTTTCTCTTGCCGCCTGCGGCGCAGCAGGGGAATCCGGGGATGGTTCCGCGGAAGCAGCCGAAAACAGTGCGGAGGAAACGATTTCGGAGTCCACGGAGGCTGTGCCGGAGGAAAATGAAATGGCCGGAACAGAGGCTTCGGCGGCAGAAAACGAAACGGCCGGAATAGAAGCTGCCCAGGAGGAAAACGAAACGACCGGAACGGAGGCCGAACCGGGAGATACGGAAACCACAGCTGCACAGGGCAGCCGCGTGCTTGTAGCTTATTTTTCCTGGGCGGACAATGCGGTTCTTACCGAAGAGGCAGACGCCGTTTCTTCCCCCAGTGTGATACCGCCGGGAAATGTGCAGCAGCTGGCGGGCTGGGTACAGGAGGAAACAGGCGGCGATCTGTTTTCCATTCAGGTGACGGAGCCTTATCCTGACAGCTGGGACGAATGTCTGTCGCGGGCCAATCAGGAACGGGGTGAAGATGCCAGACCGGAATTGGTACAGAATGTGGAAAACCTGGAACAGTACAATACGGTTTTTCTGGGCTATCCTAACTGGTGGTACGGTGTTCCCATGGCGCTGCTCTCTTTTCTGGAGCAGAATGATCTTTCCGGCAAACAGGTATATTTGTTCTGCTCCCATGGAACGGGAGGGCTGGCCAACAGCGTGGAGATCATTTCGGAGGCAATTCCGGAGACGGAGATCTCGGACAGTATTTTCGACTGCTATGAGGAAGACGCGGCTTCTTCCCGGGAGCTGATTCAGGAATGGGTGGAAGAAGCCGGATATTAAGAAGAGGTGTCAAATGAAGAAAAAGAATGTTTTTTTACTTTTTGGTACGGCTGCCCTGATGCTGTCAGCATGCGGAGCGGCGGAGGAAAATAGTACAGATGTGGAGGTAGCAAGGACGATTTCCGTAAAATTTGGGGATAATACGGTGATTTATGAACTCAATAACAGTCCGGCCGCGGATTCTCTTTTTGAACAGCTTCCGATTACGGCAGAAGCAGAAGATTTCAGTACGAATGAAAAGATATTCTATCCCTCCCGGGAGCTGGATACCGGTGATTCTCCGGTTGCGGAAGGCG
>DVON01000277.1 GCA_018713585.1 Candidatus Pullilachnospira stercoravium
CGGGAACCGGGCAGTGATGGTGATGAGCGACTGCAAATACGGTTTCCGCGGATGGCAGGATTCCATCAGCCTGGCGCTTCTGAGGGGCTCCTTTGACCCGGATTCCACCCCCGATCAGGGAACACATCATATGCGGATCGGCGTGGGGCTGGCGGCAGCCTCCGGGGAGGACATGACCAGAGCGCATCAGAATTTTGTGCATCCGGTATATGCCTGCTCCAACAGTGCCCATACCGGTACGATTCCCTGCACAGGTTCTCTTCTTCAGGTGGAGGGCTGTGTTGGCGTGGACGGTATCAAGGTTTCCGAGGATGGAAAACGTCTGGTGGTAAGACTGCACAGCCTGTCCGGGGACATTGAACAGGTGGTTCTGAAAACGGGATGGGAACCCAAGGAAGCGGCTCTGACAGATGTGATGGAAAAAACGGCACAGCAGCTTTCCGTGGAAGACGGAGCGGTCCGCCTGGAGCTTCCTGCGGGCGCTGTCCGCACGGTTTCCATCGGGTAAGCCTATGGACCGGGCGGTAAACAGCAGAACCATGCGGGCCACCAACCGGGGACTGGTATTTGAAAAACTGGTGGTGGAGCCGGGAATTTCCAGACCCAGGCTGGCACAAAGCCTGAACCTGACCAAGATGTCCATTTCCAAAATCGTCGCGGAACTTCTGCAGAGAGGTCTGATTCAGGAGGAGGAGAAAATTATTTCCGGGGAGGCTCACAAAAATCCGGTGAGCCTCAACCTGGCTTCCGGCTGTCCCCGGATCATCGGGATTCAGATCCAGAGGAAATACTGCAAGGCGGTGCTCTGCGATTTCCGGCTGAATATCCTGGATGGCCGGCAGGTGAATTTTGAAAGGAAAATCAGCCTGAAACGGCTGAAGGAAGCGCTGCTTTCCATGACGGAGGAGCTGCTGGCGGCGGGAAATGTGCTGGGAATCGGCATCGGCTGCGTGGGACCGGTGGACGTGGAAAAAGGCGTGATCCGCAATCCCCCAAATTTCGGGGATGTGAAGGATTTCCCAGTGGCACAGTTTATGGAGGAGGCCTTTGGGCTTCCGGCGGTGCTGGAGCACCATTACAACTGCGCTGCCCTGGCGGAGCAGTATTTCGGCATCGGCCGCAGCGTCCGGAATTTCCTCTATGTGGGAATTACCCGGGGCGTCGGCATGGGAGCGGTGGTGAACGGGCGGCTTTACAGCAGCTTTCTGGGAAATGTGCCGGAGATCGGCCATATCTCTGTGGATGTGCATGGCCGCCGGTGCCGCTGCGGCGGCAGGGGATGCCTGGAGCAGTATGTCAGCGTCGATGTGATGGAGCGGGAGCTGGAGAAGCTTACGGGAGAGAAACGGCCCTTCCGGGAGTTCTGCGCCATGGCGGCCCGGCCGGAGGTTATGGGCTATTTTGACAAAATCATGGAATATCTGAAGACCGTGCTGGCGGGAAGCGTGAACCTGTTCCGACCGGAGCTGATCATCATCGGCGATGAAGGAAAGTATTTCCCCGACGCCTGCGTAAAAGCTCTGGAAGACGGGGTGGCCAAAAGCCATCTGTATCAGGACTGGTGGAAGGTGCGGGTACGGAAGACAGATATGGACAGGGATCTTCTGATGGCCAGCCCGGCGGTGGGAATTATGGAGAAGGTGTTCGCGGGAGAGCTTTTGTTTGATAACATGGAGGAGTAGATATGCTGGTAAATATGAATGAAGTGCTGCTGCCGGCCCGGGAGGGCAGGTACGCGGTGGGACTGTTTAACGCGGTGAACCTGGAGCTGGCCAGAGGAATTCTGGCGGCAGCCCAGCGGACCGGTTCGCCGGTGATTATGGGGACGGCGGAGGTGCTGTTTCCCTATGGGCCGCTGGAGGAGGTGTCTTATTACCTGATCCCCATGGCAAAAAAGGCCGGGGTTCCGGTGGTGATTCATCTGGATCACGGACTGAAAAAGGAGACCTGCCTGAAAGCGCTGGATCTGGGATTCACTTCCATCATGTATGACTGTTCCACGGATGACTATGACACCAACGTGGAAAAGGTGAGAGAAATGGCGGAGATTGCTCACAGCCGGGGCGCCACCATCGAAGGAGAGCTGGGCCATGTGGGAGATAATACGGATGCGGCGGAGGCGGATCCTTCGTTTTTCTACACAGATCCGGGTCAGGCCAGGGATTTTGTGGAGAAAACCAGGGTGGACGCGCTGGCTGTGGCGGTGGGAACGGCCCACGGCGCTTACAAGTTGCCGCCGAAACTGGATTTTGACCGGATCCGCGCCATAAAAGAGCAGGCGAAGGTGCCGCTGGTGCTTCACGGAGGCTCCGGCCTTACGGATGAAGATTTCAGGAAAGCCATCCGGGCCGGCATCAGCAAAATCAATATCTTTACGGACATCAATGTGGCCGCGGTAAGAGGGGCCCGCCAGCACTTTGTCAGCGATGACAAGGGGCTTACGGAACTGATTCCTGCTGCGGTGGAAGCGGTGGAACGGGAGACGGCGAAAAAGATGGAACTGTTTGGAAGCTGCGGCAGGGCGTTGTGAATGTGACAACTGTATGGAGGCGGAAAATGCAAGGGAAAAAGAAAATTGCGGCGGCGGGCCATATCTGCCTGGACATCACGCCGGTTTTTCCGGCAAATACGGCAGGTACGGTGGCGGAAATTCTGAAGCCGGGACGGCTTCTGCATATGGACGGAGTGGACGTCCACACAGGCGGCTCCGCCGCCAATACCGGGCTGGCGCTGAAGCTTATGGGAGCGGACGTGCGGATTCTGGGAAAAGTGGGGGAGGATACCTTTGGGCGGATCGTGGGCGCCGTGCTGGAGCAGCACGGGGTGCGGCACGGACTGATCCGGGATGCGCAGGGCAGCACCTCCTACTCTGTAATTCTGGCGGTTCCGGGGACGGACCGGATCTTTCTCCATGATGCCGGGACCAACGATACGTACGGGCCGGAGGATATTTCGGAGGAGGCGCTGGAAGGGCTGGATCTGTTTCATTTCGGATATCCGCCGCTGATGCGCCGGATGTACGAAAAGGAAGGAAGAGAACTGGAAGAGATTTTCCGCAAGGTGAAGGCCAGGGGAATCCCGGTTTCTCTGGATATGGCCGCCGTGGACGAGGCGTCCCCGGCCGGAAGCGCCGACTGGGAGAAAATTCTCCGCCGCATACTGCCTCTGGTGGATGTGTTCCTGCCCAGTGTGGAAGAGCTGCTTTTCATGGTGGACCGGGAGGCGTACAGAAAGATTGTCCAGAGAGCTGCCGGAAGGGATGTGACGGAGGTGACAGATATCCGGCAGGATGTGGCGCCGCTGGCGGAGAAAATGCTGGAATGGGGAGCGAAAAATGTCCTGATTAAGTGCGGTTCCATGGGATTGTATTTTGCTTCCTGTGAGGTGGAAAAACAACGGGAACTGCAGACGGTCATGGGACTGGACGCGGAGGCGTGGGCCGGGAAGCGGCTGTTTGAGAGGAGTTTCCGGCCGGAGAGAATCTGCTCCGGCACCGGTGCGGGGGATACCTGCATTGCGGCGTTTCTCATGGGGATGCTGCTGGGAAAAACCCCTGAGGAATGTGTGCGGCTGGCCGCCGCCCAGGGAGCATGCTGCGTGGAGGCGTATGACGCGCTGGGGGGACTGCGGACGATGGAAGAGCTGGAGAAGAGGATTGGAGGGGGATGGGAGAAGAATTAAAAAGAAAATTCTGCCGGTACAAGGTACAGATATTTGAGAAACAGGAAATGCCCGGATTGACTTTGGAAGAGAAAGCCATTCCGGGCATTTTGATCATAACAGCGTAAAATTGGCGGAGAAGGAAGTTTCTTTTTGACTATGACTGATATACAGGATACAATATAAGAATAAGCGCAGGTGAGACTTAAAATATCCCTATAAGGACATACCCCGGAACTTGCCTGACCGTATTGAAGAAGGCAGGTGTTCTTCCGGCTGTGTATCTGTTATTGTAAGGAATATTTGAGTGAGGAGGAAAAGGGAAATGAAAAAATGCGAAAAATGTGGTTGGGTTACCGACAATCCGGCAGATAGTTTCTGCGAGAAATGCGGAGGCCGTCTTACGGAGATGCCGGAGAAAGAAGCAGGAGATTCCCAGGGGAAAAAGGGGGTGCTTCCCATTATTGCCGGCTGTGCGGCGGTGGCAGTTCTGCTCATTGCCGGAACCGTGATTGGAATCAGGATGATGGGAGAAGGAAAGCAGGAGCAGACAGCTGAGACGGAAACAGAGAAAGAGCCGGAGAACAGCCAGACAACCTTGGAAGAAAAGGAAACGGATGCACAGACGGAAGCGAACAGCGAGACACAGACCCAGGATGTGGCGGGGGGCGCCAGAGAAGAAATCCAGGATTTTCAGGTGCCTGAAACTGGCCAGGAGGGCTCCTCTGAGAATTCGGGTCAGGTTGCAGAGGAGAAAGAACAGGCATCTGCCGCAGCAGGTGATGACGTTTCGGAAGTAGCTGAAAATACCGCTGGAGAAGGGGAAACACAGTCTATGAAAAGCGACATTCAGGAACAGCGGTATGAAACCTGCTTTGTGGTAAACTGCAAGGAAAGCATTACCTTGAGAAAGTCTCCCAGTACCAAAGCGGAGGAATGTTGTCAGATTCCGCTGGGCGCGGCAGTATCCTATGTTGGTACTGCGGAAAACGGATTTTATCAGGTCATTTACAATGGACAGACTGGCTATGCGCTGGCTTCCTATCTCAGTTTTGAGAACGAGCAGGACTCTCAGCAGCGGGGAACTACCTATATGGAGGTGGTGAACTGTAAGGAGAGCATTACCCTGAGAAAGACACCCAGTACCCGTGGGGAAGAGTTTTGCCAGATTCCGCTGGGAGCCATGGTGGAGTATAAAGGAACCGCTGAAAATGGATTCTACATGGTGGTCTATAATGGTTATACTGGTTATGCGTTAGCCAGCTATCTTACAGAGAGGTGAGAATGACAAACAGAGGAAAAGCATGGATTGCTGGCATTTCAGTGGTTGTAGTTACGGGATTCGTGTGCGGGGGAGTACTGTGGAATGCGTGGAGGAATGAGAGGGTGGAGGAAGCTTCGGAACAGATGACGGAAAACGAAAACATTCGGGAGATTGGAGAAAACAGGCTGGACGCACAGGAGCTGTCGGCCGGTGAGGCGAAAGAAAAAGACCAGGCTGCAGAATTGCCGGCGGAAAATGAAACTCAGGAAGAAGGAAGGGTAACAGAAGCTTCGCTTCAGGTCCTTGAGGATCCCCGGATATATTCCTACGATGATATGATGCGGGATGTGCAGGTTTTGGAAGTGCTGTACCCGGATGATTTTTCCGCAGAGACGCTGGCACAGACGGCGGATGGACGCCAGGTGCAGCTGCTGGTGGTGGGGAATCCTCTGGCAGAGAAAAAAATATTCGTCAATGGAGCGATTCATGGAAGAGAATATATTACCGGCCAGCTGGTGATGAAACAGGCGGCGGCGTTTTTGCGGCATCTGCAGAACGGCGATTCCTATAAGGAGCAGCCATACCGCAGCCTGATGGAGGACTGCGCCATATATGCGGTTCCTATGGTGAATCCAGACGGTATTTCCATTAGCCAGTATGGGCTGGAAGGGATCCTCACAGAGACGGTCCGGAAAAATGTGGAGCATATCGCCGAACTGGATGGATGTATTCCAGAGGGGGATTATCTTACAAAATGGAAAGCCAATGGAAACGGTGTGGATCTCAACAGGAATTTTGACGCGCTCTGGGATGTATATCAGGATCCGGCAGGCCATCCTTCCGCAGACCATTATAAGGGGACAGAGCCGGGATGCGAGGCGGAATCGGCAGCGCTGATTTCCCTGACCCGGGAACAGCAATTTTCGCGCACTATCAGCTACCATACCCAGGGTGGTGTGATTTACTGGTATTTTGCGCAGGAAGGAGAGCTGTATGAAAAATCGCTGGACTTCGGGGAACGTATTTCCCATCTGACGGGATATGACCTGGACGGTAACTATGAAGACCTGGATCCGGCCGGATATAAGGACTGGGCGATTTCTGCTGAAAAAATTCCCAGTCTGACCATTGAAGTGGGGAGGGAGACGTCTCCTGTCCCCTCGGAACAGATGGAGGAGATCTGGAACAGAAACGAATATGTCTGGGAGGAAACGCTTCTGGATGTGATGGAGGAACAGAGAGGATAAGGGGCAGGAACGCCTGCCGGTATTGATGGCCTACAGCTGATCGGATATAATAAAGTTACTTCGGCGACAGATGCCATACCGCTTCATTATCACAAAGACACGATAGAAATGGATCCGTTTGAAGGTGTAAATGAGCAAATCTGGTTTCATATTTCAAGGTCATTGCTGTATCAGCATTTTAAGCAGCAGACCCCTGTGGATTACATAAATTCGCAAAAGGTGGCGCGGGCTCAGGAATTGTTGATAAACGGAAATTTAAACCTCACGGAGATCGCGTTGCAGCTGGGATTTGAAAGCAGCAGCTATTGTTTTTGTTTTGTACATTCGTTGTGACTCT
>DVON01000278.1 GCA_018713585.1 Candidatus Pullilachnospira stercoravium
AACCAATCAGATTCATTCCCTTCTCCAGACTCTCCTGGCCGATCTGCATCAGCAAAACCGCCTTTTTCATATTTACGGCATAGATCTTGTCGCCTGCCTTCAGGCTCTCTCCTTTTTCCAGAATTTCTTCCAGGTCGCGAAAACCGTGCGCTCTGGCGATTGCACAGATATTCGCCGCACATTCCCGCTCAGTTTTTCCGGCGTCCAGAAAGCTCATGTAATCACTTGCCATCTGCTCCAGCCTGTTTTTCTCCGTCTCGTTGTACTGTCTCATTTTTCTTTTCTCCTTTGAATATAGTAATCAAATCCCGCTTTTTCAGCCGGTCGTATACCCACTGCCGAAACAGGGTATAGCAGACAGACATCAGCGGAATAAATACCAGCATACCCACAATTCCCATCAGGCTGCCGCCCACAGTAACCGCAACCAGCACCCAGATAGACGGGAGACCCACTGAGCTTCCCACCACATGAGGATAAATCAGATTACCCTCAATCTGCTGGAGAATCAGGAACATCACCACAAACAGCACTGCCTGCATGGGGTTCTCCATCAAAATCAGAAATGCGCCGACCACACAGCCGATGAAGGCTCCGAAAATGGGAATCAGCGCTGTAAAAGCCACCAGGATTCCCACCAGTAACGCGTAAGGGAAGCGGAAAATAGTCATGGCAACAAAAAACATGGTTCCCAGGATCACTGCCTCCAGACACTGTCCGGTGAAAAAGTGAGAAAAGGTTGTATACGCCAGGGATGCCACACGGTTAATCCAGTCCGCCCCCTTCCTGGGCAGAAACGCATACATGATCTTTCTCACCTGCACACTGAGCCGTTCCTTCTGCAGCACAATATACATGGCAAACACAAACGCAATCACAAAATTAGTGGCCGCGCTTACAACTCCGGAAACAATGCTCACTGTAGATCCCAGAAGATTTGTGGCACCGTTACGCAGGAAGGTCACCGCGTTCTGCATAAGCCCTTCCCAGTCGATCTCCAGAGTGTTCAGCCAGTCCATAATCTGCGGATAATCATTAAAGGTCTGCATCCCCCAGCTCTGGATAGTGGGCACAAAATTCCGTATATCCACACTCAGACGATAGATCGTATCACCCAGCTGAGGCAGCACGATGCCGAATACAATGGCGATTACGGCTAAAATCAGAATCAGGGAAATCACCAGGCTTAAAGGCCTGGCCATTTTCTTCGCGAATCTGCTTCCCTTTCCTTGTTTCGTCCGTTCCCGCCCGAAGATATTGCGCTCTATGAAATTCATGGGAATATTAATGACAAACGCGATCGCTCCCCCCAGCGCGAAGGGATAGACAATCCGGAACAAAAAAACAATCGCTCCTATCACAGCGCCGAAATTCTGAAGTCCCACCAGAATCAGCACTGTGAAAACAATCAGGAGCATGATTTTTTTCATATTTTCTTTACTGAGATCCAATCTGATACCTCCATAAACATCAGGCAACACGCTTCTCGAATGGAGAATTGTCACGGGTTATCTGTCCTGCGTTTCCTCTCCGGTCTCGTCCGACGCCGCATTCATAGCTGTGACAAATTCCAGGTCATCGTATTTTACCGGATGAGCCTGATCTTGTTTCTGCTGTCCGTCAGGTGTTTCACCGGCTACTCTGGCTGCCAGCTCCTCGTCTTTTACCTGGGCCTTTGCCCGTTCCATCAGGCTTGTGGTCTTTTTCGGCTGCTGCCGGCCTCTGACTGTCTTGCTGGGATCCACCACATACACCCGCTTCGGGTCTTCCTTGGCCAGCCGCAGATTCTTCTGCAGCGCCCAGATCAGCACACCCGGCATCAAAATGGCGGAAATCCAGGACAGCGCGCCGGTGACATTCATCAAAAACAGATATGCCTGCTGCAGCAGGGACACCACCGTATAAATGATGGCCACAATTTTCAGGATTTTTACCTTGTCCAGCCGGTTAGCCAGCCGAAAACTGAAAAGACCGGTAAAAATCTGCGTAAGCCCCAAAATCAGATATACCGCGCCGATGGATACCAGGATCGGTACCGTATAACCGCCTTCCAGCAGCTGCTGTCTGGCCTCCACGGAAGCTTCACTGCCGCCCAGCGACATGGTCAGCATCATTACTCCCTGAAATACTACACTGATGGCTGTAAAGATCAGCAGCGCGCCAATCATCTGCAGCAACATCTTGCCCTGAATAGATTTGATTTCTTCTACACTTTGACTCATGCTATTCCTCCTGCCTGCATCCTTGCTTCCGGACCCGGACGGGACCTGCAAAAATGCGTCCGTTAAAGAACATTGTAGTAAGGAAGCGTCTGTTTGTCAAATTAAAAATTTATGTAACTTTCACGCTTTTTGTACATGATAATTTCGGGATCTGCTCCATTACAGCCATATTCGCACACAAGTATATATTTTTTATCGGCAACAACCCCATAGCACCTTTCCTTGCCGGATACTTCAATTTGATTTCCTAAATACACATTGTTGTCTTTCAGCAGCTTTACCGTCTGCCCATTGGCAAGAGGATATTCCAGATTTACAAAATCTCCGTTCAGCAGATTGAGATCCCTCACCTCAAGCCCCTTGATTCCAAGCGCGTTAATCTCTGAAATCAAACACTTCTTAAAACGTAAAAATCCCTTTTCCCCCTTTTGCTCAATACATTCGGCAGCAATACAATTTCCTCCAAAAGGGTGCCCCTTTACGTTTTTGCATCCACCACATTCCGCTAAACGGCTGCATTTGCTGCAGCAGTCCGTCCCACAGAAAGATTGCATACCTATCCCTCCCAATTCAAAATATCATTGAAGCAACTTCCCATTCGATGTGCCGCCTCCGCCCGTCTCTTCCGGCTGTCAGAACACGATTTTTCTCCCCGCGTACAGCCGGTGCAGGCGGTCTTTCAGCACATCCTTCAGAATATCAAAAGCCTCCTGCCCGGTGCAGTGTCCTGTGTAGATTTCCGGAATCTCCATTTCCCGCAGGGTCTCGCCAAGCTTTCGGATCTCCTGCGGGGAAAACGGCATTTCGCCTCCCCCGGGACCTCCTTTCAGATGAAATCCTCCCAGCACCGCCCGGATGGGTGTGCCGGGAAAACGTTCCATGACCTCCCGGACCGTCTGATCAATCCCTCCGTGGGAGCAGCTGCTGAAGATCACCAGGCCCTCTGGTGTCTGCAGCACCAGGCACTGCTCATGGGCGAAGGAATCCGGCAGAAACCGCTCTCCTGCTTCCTCATACACTGCCGCGGGCAAACGCTCCGTTCCGGAGGGAATTTCACCGGCGTTTTTCAGATGAATGTACATTTTTTCTTTCGCCGCCCGTTCCTCAAGCGGCGCGTCCCCGTGGCCCAGCGCCCATACTCCGGGAAAAAGCTGGCAATCCTCAGCGAGAAAGCAGAACCGGTCCGCACATGCCCGCACCGGATCGGGAAGGCCGATGCGGCGGGGTCTTCCGGAAGTCAGGGAATAGTAATCCCCGAACGCATCCTTTCTGGCGTATACCTTTCCCCCGGAATTTCTGCGAAACCATTCCTCCAGCCCTCCGCCGTGGTCATAATGGCCGTGGGACAGCACGGCAAATTCCGCCTCGCCCACAGAAATCCCCAGCCGGTCCGCATTTTCGGCAAATACCGCGGTGGAGCCTGCGTCCAGAAGAAACGCATGGTCTCCATACCGGATCCAGAAGGAAAGCCCGTGTTCCGCCGCCAGTCCTTCGCGGGCCGTATTTTCCGCCAGCACCGTGATCTCCGCTGTCATCCTGGCCCCTCCCTTCTACATCTGGTGCCGGACAATCCGGTACTCATCGTCCAGCCGGTAGTAGGGACACTGGTAAAAGGTGTCGCTCAGGAAACGGTACATTTCATCCTCGTCCAGATTCACATCGCAGAAATATTCTCCCGTGTCCTCGTCGTAAATATAATTGCTGCAGGTATCGCAGCTGGTTTTCTCCGCCATTGGTTTTCTTCTCCTTCCGCAAGTATCCCGGGCTCATTTATTTTCCGCCGCCTTCTCCTCTTTACGCGCCGCGGTTTCCGCCGTTTTTTCCACCTTATGGCTGCTTCCGCAGTCTCCTGCCGTCCCGGACAGCACCGCAAGCCCGTGATCCAGCGCTGGCAGAATATATTCCAGGCTTTCCGCCACCGCCTTGGGGCTTCCCGGCAGATTGATAATCAGCGTTTTCCCGCGGATGACGGAAACCGCCCGGCTCAGCATGGCCCGTTTCGTGATGGTCATGGAATAAGCGCGAACCGCCTCCGCAATCCCCGGAGCCATCCGGTCCGCCACCGCCAAGGTGGCCTCCGGCGTCCGGTCCCTGGGCGAAAATCCGGTTCCGCCGGTGGTGAGAATCAGATCCACCCCCGTCCGGTCACAAAGCCGCGTCAGCGTCCTCTCGATTTCCGGCTGATCGTCGGGAATCAGCAGCTGTTCCACCACCAGGTACGGACCGGCCTCCACCATCCGGCGGATCAGCGGCCCGCTCTCATCTTCCCGAAGCCCGGCAGCTCCCTTGTCGCTCATGGTCACCACGCCTACCCGGAACCGGTGATTCTGCCCGGTAATCTCCATGGAATCCCCCGGCCGGATCACGCCGCCCTTCAGCACCTTGGCAAATACGCCTTCCCGGGGCATGATGCAGTCTCCCACCTGTTGGAAAATGGCGCAGTGGGAATGACATTCCTTCCCGATCTGCGTCACCTCCAGCTGCACCTGACCGCAGGAAAGCACACACCCCACCGGCAGAGAGGCAAAGTCAATTCCCTCCACCACCAGATTTTCCCCGAAGTCTCCGAACTCCACCCGGGCGCCCCGCCTGCCGAACTCCTGAATCTTTTCCAGGGAGAGAAGGCTCACCTGCCGGTGCCATTTCCCCGCATGGGCGTCCCCGGCGATTCCCAGATCCTCCACAAATTCTCCCATGGCCACCGGATGCTTGGACGTTCCTTTCTTTTCACTGACGCAGACTGCTCTCACAATTCCCATTCCGGAACACCTCCTTATCTTCTTCCCTTGCCGAAACCGCAGTTGGGGAAGGTGCAGACCGGACAGGTCAGGCAAAACCCGCCTTCCCCCAAAGCCGCCAGTTCCCCGGCAGTCACCGGATCGTCCGCCATCACCCGCGGCAGCACCAGATCAAAAATTGTCCGTTTTGAATACATCACGCATCCGGGAAGTCCCAGCACGGGAATCCTTTTTCCTTCCCAGCCAAGATATGCCACCAGCAGCATGGCCCCCGGCAGCACCGGCGCTCCATAGGAAATAATTTCCGCCCCCGTATCGGCAATGGCTCCCGGCGTCCGGTCATCCGGATCCACGCTCATACCTCCGGTGCACAGAATCACCTGGGCCCCCTGCCGGGCAAAATCCAGAATCGCTTCCCGGATATGCTCCTTCTGGTCGTCCGTATAGGTCTGCCCCAGAACCTGCGCCGGATACTCCGCCAGCTTTTCCCGGATCACCGGGCCGAAGGTATCCTGAATTCTCCCGTAAAACACCTCATTTCCCGTGGTGACAATTCCCACCTTCTTTTCCTGAAAAGGAAGAATCTGAAACAGAGGGGACGGCCCCGCTGCCTGCCGGACCTTATCCATTTTTTCCTGTTCGATCACCAGGGGAATGATTCTGGTTCCCGCCAGCCGGTCGCCCTTTTTCACCGGCAGATCCCCGTGACGGCAGGCAATCATCATTTCTCCCAGCCGGTTCACCGCATACAGCCCCTGCCGGTTCACCTTGAAAAGGCCGTCCCGGTCGGCAATCAGCTCGATTTTTCCCTCCGACACATCGGAGCCGTGCATCCCTTCTCCCCGGCAGATTTCATACAGAATCCGGGCAGCTTCATTTTCATGGAGAATTCCTTCCTTTTTCTCCCAGACAAACAGATGATCCTTCCCAAGCCTGAGAAGAACGGGAATATCCTCCTCCGTGACAATATGTCCCTTCCGGAATGCCGGCCCTTTCTTCTGGCCTTTTACAATCTCTGTGATATCATGGCAGAGTACATGCCCCGCCGCGTGTATGGTTTCAATCTCTTTCATTTTCCGCAATCTCCCTGTTTTTCACATTCAGACAAAAGGGCCCGCCGCCCTGCGGCGGCCGGCCCGGTCATCTGCCGGGCTATGCCCGGATGATATAATTTTCTTTTCTGGGCTTCGGCTGGGGAAGCGGATCCTTCGCGTATCCCAGAATACAGTTTCCAACGCCGATGTAGTTGTCGGAAAGCCCCCACTTTTTCAGCAGTTCTTTTCCTTCCGGGGTGTCAAACACCTCTCTGGCCCGGTGAATCCAGCAGGAGGCCACACCCAGAGAGGCCGCCGCGTTCATCAGATTTCCCATCACCAGACTTCCGTCCTCCACACAGGTGCCCCGGTTTTTGTCCGCCAGCACCACAATCACGGTGGGCGCTCCATAGAAAGGATCTCCGCTGCCGCCCATCACCGCGGCGTTCATCCGGGAAAGCTGCCGGATCGTCTCCGGATCCTGAACCACCACCATCACCGGGGACTGAGCTCCCATACCGGTGGGCGCGTACGTACCGGCCTCAAGGATCTGCTTCAGGTCATCCTCTTTCACCTGATCGGGGAGATACGCTCTCACGCTTCGTCTTGTCGTCAATGTTTTCAACGTCTCATTCATCGGCTGTTCCTCCTCCTGTTTTTTTGCCTTCCAGGCGCCATAATAACCTTTGCCTTTATTATAGCCGCTCTTTTCTCCCGTTACAAGCTAATTTTATTCTTGCCTTTTCCCGTCTCCCATGCTATAATTAAATCCGTTCGCAGGCCGGTGTGTCGGAATTGGCAGACGAGACAGACTCAAAATCTGTTATCCGCAAGGGTGTGTGGGTTCGAGTCCCACCACCGGCATTTCAAAATATCCAATTGACAATAAAATCATACGAACTTTACAGGAGTCCGCTTCATCCGGAAGCGGACTCCTTTTTTATCCGGACAACACCTGTACCAGGATCATCCAGCCGCGTCGGTCAGCGGCTGGCCCTTGACACGCCCTGATAAATCTTCTCTCCCGTCACCGTACTTTTCATTTTCGGGAAAAACTGCTGCAGCCTCTGGTCCGTAAAGCACACATCCAGCACCTGCTCCACACGGTTTTGGGCCGCGTCTCCCTCCTGCCGCTGGTGCATCCGCAGCAGCGCGGTGCCCGTCACCAGCTGGGAGGTCACCATGAAAACCAGAAACAGATTCATGGCCAGCCGGTGGTTTTCCTTCACCGGTTTTTCCAGCTTCCGCCCAAGAAACGGATAGGCCGCCCGTACCCAGAAAAGTCCCATCAGCCCCCAGACAAGACAAAAAGGAATGTTGATGTATTTTCCCAGGTGCAGAGGCATCCCGGAGTAATCCCAGAAAGTCACTTCCAGCAGGCGCTCCCCCAGATAACCGCACAGAAATTCAAAGGCCGCCCCGAACACAGTGCATTTCACAAAAATATAAGCGCCGTGATTCCAGCGGTTTTTCCTGGTAACCAGGTACAGAAGAACGCCACCCACTCCCCAGACACAGCTGATGGGGAAAAACAGATTGCTGGTTCTGCTGGTAAATTCCTGAAAATCAATCCAGCACCAGACACTTTCGACGAGAAATCCGGCCACCCCGCACAGCACATAGATCCAGAATATCCGGTAAATCGCCGCCGCAATTTTTTCTCTGTTTTCTCTTCCCGCAATTCTGCCCACGAATTTCATTTCGTTCATAAACTCTCTCCCTCTTTTGCCGCTGTTTTTGCTTTACTCATTCTGACAGGAGAATACTCTGCTTTTGTTTGTATTTTGTATGGGTATTATTTCTGAAATATTAATTTGTAAATTTGAGCAGTAAAATGCAGAGAGGCTACTGCAGGATTTTCAAAAAATACATTTGTGCAGCAGAAAATGACGTAGCTCCACTGCAGGATTTGTAAGATCTTGTTTTCTACAGCAGAAAATAGCATAGGTCTACTGCAGGATTTGTAAAAACTTATTTTATGCAGTAGTTGATGGCAGAATTCTGCTGTAGGATTTGTAAAAACTTATTTTGTACAGTAGTTGATGGCAGAATTCTGCTGTAGGATTTGTAAAAATTTATTTTGTACAGTAGTTGATGGCAGAAATCTACTGTAGGATTGACAAAAACTTATTTTATGCAGTAGCTGATGATAAAAATCTACTGCAAAATTTGCAAAATAGTCATTTCTGCAGCAAAGAATATCAAAAGGCTGCCAGAATTGTAAAATCTCATTTTCCAGAGAAGAATATCCGCAGGCTCCTCGATATAATAATTGCTCTGGTCCATCTTGCAGAATATACCGTATCTCCGCTCCGCCTGCCGCTCTCCCTGAAAAATGGGAAGCCTGCAAACGGGCGCCCCTTCCGCAAGGGGCGCCCTCCTACTTTATTTTATACCGATTTTATACCGGATGGCCTGCTCCAGGAATCTGGCGCAGCCCGGCACCTCCCGGTCATAGTAGGCGGCAAACCGTTCGTCCGCCATATACAGATCCGCCATGGCTCTGTGCGCCTCCTCGGTATACGTTTTCCAGGTCATCCCCAGCCATTCCTTATGGAGCATCACAATCCGCTCCGCCTCCGGGCTTTCGGGGCTTACGCCTGCCGTCACCGCCTCCGCCAGCCGCAGACGGATTTCTTTTCCCAGATTTTCAAAACGCTCGTACGTCTCCGGGGTCATGTCCAGAACCTTTTGCCGGGCGGCGTCCACCTGGCTGTCCCCGTATTTTTCCCGGGCTTCCGCCCCGTACATTTTTTCCTGCCGCTCCACCACATGTTCCTTAAATGACTGAAATTTTTCCGCGTCTGTCATAGCTGCTTCTCCTTTCATCGCTGTAATGGACCGCCGTACCAGACCAATCAGGGCTTCCGTATGCGCCTTTTGGGCTTCCAGCTCCCGAAGATGCTCCCGGAGCGCCCCCAGAATATCAAAATTCTCCGTATAAAGGATATCCCGGATCTCCTTCAGATCCATGCCCCGCTCCCGGTAAAACAGAATCTGCTGCAACAGATCCACCTCCCGTTCCCCGTAGAGCCGGTAGCCCGCCTCATTGACGCAGGCCGGCTTCAGCAGCCCGATGGAATCGTAATAGCGGAGCGTCCGCGCGCTGACCCCCGCCAGATCCGCCAGTTCCTTCACCTGATACATACGCCTCTCTCCCTTCTGGTATTCCTGTTTTCTCCGGTACTGCTCCCATCTACGATGATACCCGTTGACGCGGCGGCAAGGTCAAGTACTTTTTTCCGCAAAGTACTGCTCCGCCATATCACCTCAGCAGTCCCGCGGGCGCTGTGTGCCAGTGCCACACGTTTAGCGCCGACCGCAGCGGAGCGAAGAACGCTGTGTACCGGTGGCACACGTTTAGCGCCGTCATCCCGCTTCCACCGGCAGACCCATCCGCACCTGTCCACCGGCCTCCGGAGCATTTTCCAGACGCAGATATCCCCCGGCCTCCTCCAGGATCGTCCGGGCAATATACAGTCCCATCCCGTAATGATCCGCGCCGGTGCGGCTTTTATCCCCCTGGTAAAACTGTTCGGTCCCATGCAGCAGCACTTCGCCGGTAAATCCAGGGCCGCTGTCCGTGACCGTGATCTGCCAGAAATCCTCCTGCCGGTGCCGGATGGTTTCCGCGGTGATCCGCAGGCAGGTTCCCGGAGGACAGTAATCCACCCCGTTGCTGATTACATTCTGAGCCGCCCGCATCAGCTCCTCCCGGATACCTGACCGGCCCCGGATGGTGACATCTTCTTCGGGCAAACTGCAGGATACTTCCACCTGGCCGGCTCTCCCCAGCGCCCGGGCCTTCTCCTCCAGTTCTCTCACAAAGCCGCAACCGTCAAAGGTTTCCTCCCCCTCTTCTTTGTCCTGGCCTTCGTCCCGCTCCCGCAAGGTTTCCTGCAGCACTGCCAGGTACCCCTCCAGCTGCCTGGCGCCATCCAGAATTTCCCGGTCCCACTCCCGGATTTCCTCCAGATCCTCCGTCTCCTGCACCAGCTCCGCGTTTCCCCGGATGATGGTCAGCGGCGTCTTGATGTCGTGGGCAAGGGCGGCCACCTGCTCCTGCTTCTGCTGCCGGGCCTCCCACTGCTCTTTCAGGGATTTCTGCAGGGCCTGCTTCATCACGAACAGGGAGGTGAGCACTTCATCCACCTCCCGGATATCCGAGTGTTCCTGTTGAAAATTCAGGTCCTCCCGTCCCACCTTCCCGGCGATCTCCGTCAGAACCTGCAGCCTTTTTTTCAGATAGCGTCCAAAACTCCTGGCTGTAAGGGCCGCCTGCAGAGGAAACAGCACCAGCAGCACGCCCAGAAAAAGAAATTCCGCGTTGGGAAACAGCCTCCGCACCAGGGGATTTTCAAATTTGGCAATATACTGGTAACGGATCACCAGAATTTTTCCGTCCTCCCGTTCCAGCCTCATATAAAAGGTATTGTAGAATCTTCCGGTGTAGCCGTCGTCCGCCGTGATCTCCCAGGCCTCTTCCTGCAGTCTTTCGGGAAAATTACCTTCAAGATACTCTCCTTTGGGATCATAGATTCCGTAAAGGCAGGTATCGGGCAGAAGCCCGGCCACATCCTTTCGCCCCTCCCGAAGCTCCTCCTCGCTGGCTTCAATCCGGCTTCGCTCGTAGGTGGGAATCCGTATGAGCCCCGCGTTTGCCAGGGTGATATACAGTCCCAGAACCAGCACCACCAGCGCCACTGTCATCAGACAGAACCGCAGCAGATACCAGATAAACACCATGTACAGGCTCCGCTTTCTCTTCATCCTCTCACACCTTCCATTTATATCCGATGCCCCACACCGTCTCGATGGGAGAAAGACCTGCTTTGCGGAATTTCCCCCGGATATTTTTCACATGCTCCGTGATGGCCGAATCGTCGCTTTCCCCGCCGTAGCCAAAAACCTTCTCGTAAATCTGCTCCCGGGAAAATACCTGTCCCCGGTGCAGCGCCAGAAATTCACAGATCGCATACTCCCCCGGCGTCAGCATAATTTCCCCGCCGCCGGATTCCACCCGTTTCTCCTTCAGATAGAAACGGACGTCCCCCACGGTGACGGAATTTCTCTTCTCCCGTTTTTCCCGGCGGATGTGGGCCTGCACTCTGGCCCGCAGCTCCCCCACCCCGAAGGGCTTGCGGATATAGTCGTCGGCTCCCAGGCCGAAGCCCTTCATCACATCCTCCTCCGAGGTCTTTGCCGTCAGAAACAGCACCGGACAGTCCATGTCCTTCCGCAGCTTCTCAAGCAGAGAAAATCCGTCGATCCCCGGCATCATCACATCCAGAAGCACCAGATCGTAGGAAGCCAGGGAAATCTCCCCCGACAGAAGCCGGCAGGGATCCGAAACCGTGTCCACCACGGCCCCGTCCCGCTCCAGCGCCCGCCTGATCAGCCGGAGAATCCCTTCCTCGTCGTCCACCGCCAGTATTCTCGTATTCATTCTTCCAGATTCCTCCTGCCTTCATAGTGGGAAAACCAGACAAAAATCACCGCAGTCAGTACAAGACCCATGACCAGGCAGAATATGCCCTCCATTTTCACCGACGGATTCAGCGTGAAATTTGGGCCGCTTCCCGCTGCATATAATAACAGATACGAACAGCCGCGGCAACTCCAGGCCCACGGAAAAAACATCCAGATCCCGTCTCCCAGCCCGGTGAGCATCAGAAACGCCAGCAGGCTCCCGGCGGTTCCCACACCGATGGATACGGTTTTCCCAAACCGCAGGGAAAGGGCCAGATGAAGCAGGTAGACCACCGCCTGTCCCAGCCAGATCAGAACCGCCTCCTGAAGGTACACGGAAAACGGAAACACCGTCCCTTCCGGGAAAAACCGGTAAACCGCGGCAAATCCCAGTACCGCCAGCAGACAGGCCATAAAGCCCGCCACCAGAAGAACCAGCCATTTCGCCAGCAGGGCCTGATACTTCCGCTGCGGCAGAATCAGGAAATTCTGCCAGCCGCCCTCGGCTTCCATTTCCTCTGCCAGTGCGCAGATAATACCGCACAGAAACGGCCAGGAGCAGGAAACCACCTGCAGGTATGCCTGTACCTTCGCGGCGCTTCCCCATCCGGAGAAGCTGTAATACCCCAGAAATACCGCCGCCCCCAGAAGCGGCACAATCAGATGGACCCACAGAAGCGGTGTGCGTTCCAGCCGGATGGCCTCGCTTTTCAAAAGCCTCCCGATTCCTCTCATACCGTCTGCGCCCCCTTTCGTCCGTACCACCGTCTGGAAGCCGCCCACAGAAGGCCGAACCAGAGAAGCGATACCAGAAGTCCCGGCAGAAGATTTGCCGGATCCGTCAGCGCCTGGCTGTAGGTCATGCTCTCCGGCATGGCCGGAAGCCCGTTGGGAAGGATGCCCACCACGCTGACCATCAGCCGGGGAAGAATGGCCCAGGGAAGTACCAGCCACAATTTGGTGACCGCCAGCACCACCCCGGCCATGGTCATCACTATGTTGATCAGCAGCGTGGGAAGCAGTCCCCATTTCTGGTTCATCCAGAAACAGAAAGGCACCTGCCACAAGCTGGCAGCGATCATCACCGCCGCGGCCCCGGCCGCCTGTCCCACAGTCAGCTCCATCACCTGGGGGATCCAGATGCGGGGAATCAGCCAGCAGCCGCCCAGCAAAATTCCAGCCGTAAAAAGAAGGTTGGCAACTGCCACGGTTCCCACACCGGTAAGGAGCTTCGCGTCCCAGACCGCTTCCATTTTCACGGGAAGGGACAGCACCGTCCGGTTTTTCCTTTTTTTGTCCCTGCCGCCGGACAGGCAGCAGAACAGGGTGATCATCCCCTGCATCATCAGCGTATACCACCAGTTATAGGCAGAATTGGTTCCATTGCTCTGGGAAATTCCGTAGGCCAGCGCCAGGGTCAGCACCGGCATCAACAGCCACAGCCGGTTGGCCGCGGTATGCCGCCCTTTAATCCTCTCCGCCCGATACAACCGCATCCATGTACTGCTCATGCCGGGATCCCTCCTCTCCGGCATTTTTCCGCCACCTTCATAAACATTTCCTCCAGATGGCCTTTGGGGGGCATGCCTCCCTGGTAGCCCAGAATCCCGTTGGAAAGGATTCCGATATGATCCGCCACCTGCTCCACCTCCCCGAGAATGTGGCTGGAAACCAGCACCGTGATGCCCTTTTCGGGAAAGCTTCTGATCAGCTGCCGCAGTTCCTGAATCCCGAAAGGATCCAGGCCGTTGGTGGGCTCGTCCAGAATCAGAAATCCGGGATGGCCGATCAGCGCCGCCGCGATCCCCAGCCGCTGCTTCATGCCCAGAGAAAACTGGCCGGCCCGTTTTTTTCCGGTATTGACAAGATCCACCGTCCGAAGCGCCTCGTCAATTTCCTCCTCTCCAAGCCCCAGGGCCGTGGTGCGGACCAGAAGATTCTCCCTGGCCGTCAGATTCCCGTAAATGGGCGGCGTCTCAATCAGCGCCCCGATGTCCCGCAGACAGGACCGGTTCCATTTCTCTCCTTTATAAAAAATTTCTCCCTCATCCGGGCGCATCATGCCGGTGATAATTTTCAGCAGCGTGGATTTTCCCGCCCCGTTGGGCCCCAGAAGGCCGTAAATGCTTCCCTCCGGAATCCGCAGCGAAACCTGATCCAGGGCCCGCTCCCCGTATCCCCGGAAGGTTTTCACCAGATCCTTCGTCTCCAAAATGTTTGTCGTCATATGCTGTCATCCTCCTTCTCGTTGCAGGAAGCCCGCCGCGATGCCACGGCTTCCTTTCAAAACAGAGTATAGGGGAGAATTCTAAGGAATTTATAAGGATCCGGAAATTTCTGTACTTTCCCGTATCCGCCGGTCATATAACGTAATATCTGCCGCCGTCTTACGTTTTCGGGAGGAATTTCATGTCCGAGCTTCTGTATTCCCATGAAGAAATGCTGCATAATCTTCAGATACTGTGCCGCCGGTACCGGCCCCTGGCCTTTGCCAGAACCACAGCCCTCACCAGGGATGGCCGGGCCATTGTCCTGCTCACCATGGGGAATCCCCGCGCAAAAAAACATCTTCTGATCCAGGCTTCCATCCACGGCCGGGAGTACGTCAATTCCCTGCTGGTGATGAAACAGGCGAAAGCATTTCTGGAGGGATATCCCTTTTCCCGGTATCGCGGGATTTTCTACAAAGAGCTGCTGAACTCCGTATGTTTCCACATCCTTCCCATGACCAATCCTGACGGAGCGGCCATCTGCCAGCAGGGGCCCCGCGCCATCCGAAATGCCGCTCTCCGGCAAAAACTTTGTGCCGCCTGCCAGGGGATTCCTCCCAGGCAGAGGGCAGATTTCTGGAAACGCTGGAAGGCCAACGCCTCGGGCGTGGATCTGAACAGGAACTTTTCCGCCGGATGGCAGGAATACCAGGGCGCCCCCCTGCCCGGGCCGGAAAAATACAAAGGCCCCCATCCCGCCTCGGAGCCGGAAACCCGGGCAATCCTGGCGGCTGCCCGGGAGGTTCCTGTCTGCTGTGTGATTTCCCTGCACTCCTCAGGCAATCTGATCTACTGGGATTATGGAAGCAGCGGAAACCTGCACCAACAGGAAACCGCGCTGGCCCGGCTGCTCTCTGCAGCCACAGGCTATCCCGCCGTCTCTGTCCAAAAGGATTCCGCCGACACGGCCGGATGCAGCGATTATTTCGTCCGGGTCAGAGGGATTCCCGCCGTCACCATTGAAAACGGCGCCGGGTCTGCCCCCTTGGAGCGGGAAGAATTTCCCGCTCTCTGGGCTGCCAGCCGGGAGCTGTTGCCAGCTCTGGCCCGGTTTTATCTGTGAGTTTCCGGTGGAAATGGGAGTGGGGAACGGAAGCTTTTTCTATTTTCATATTTATTTGAAAAAATACTAATCTTCTCTTGATTTTTTTCCGACAAATGTTATAATAGAGAACATGGAAGCATAGCTCAGCTGGGATGAGCGTTCGCCTCACACGCGAGAGGTCATGGGTTCGAGCCCCATTGCTTCCATTTTTTGGGGCATTAGCGCAGTTGGGAGCGCGCCACATTCGCATTGTGGAGGC
>DVON01000029.1 GCA_018713585.1 Candidatus Pullilachnospira stercoravium
CTCTGATTTAGCTGCCTTTTCCATGTCGGATAGCATCTTTTTTCAAGATTTTCTCCTGTTTAGCTGCCTTTTCCACACCTGACAGCATCTTTTTTCAGAGGATTCTCCAATTTAGCTGTTTTTTCAGTTACAGTAGTACATCCTTCCGGCTTCACTGTTTCCCTTCATTTTTCAGGATATGCTGATAACATGATAGCCGGCTTTCTCCACCGTGTCGGTCAGCACGCTGTCCGGAATTTCCCGGTCAAAGGATACGACGGCCTTTCCCCTGGACAGATTCACCTCCGCCCGGACGCCGTCGATCCGGTTCAGAACCATGGTCACGGCAAGAACACAGTGGTCGCAGTGCATGCCGGAAATCTTCAGGGTCTTTTTTCCGATCACCGGACCGTCCAGCTTTTTAACGGGAAGCCTGCCGGCGGAAGGGCAGTTTCCTCCGGCGGGACAGCCGACACATTTCACGCCCCGCTTCTTTGCCCTGATCAGATAGGCTACTGCCCCTCCCACAATCAGAACCAGAAGAATAACCACAATCACATTTTCCAAAGATACCGTCCTCCTTTAACGTCAGACGGCGGACAAAGGAGACCGCCGCAGCAAAGCACAAAAGGCCAGACTGCAACAGTAACGGTTCTTTGTCCGCCGCAGCTATACTTTATTGTTTATTGTGCGTGCAGGCTGTATTCCGCAGCAAATTCTTTATCAGATTTGCGGATCCGCCACACGATAATTGCCGCGAATACCAGAACCGCGATCAGGCCGGGAACAAATGCTGTTCCGAGAGATCCGGTGGTGATCAGCGTACCAACCTGGTATACCAGGAAGGCAACCGTGTAACCGGTGGCCAGCTGCAGGCAGATACCGCCGAACAACCATTTTCCGCTCTTCATCTCCGAGTTCATGGCTCCCAGAGCCGCGAAGCAGGGCGGAGTGTACAGGTTGAACATCAGGTAAGCCAGGGCAGCCACCTTCGTCAGGCCCATAACAACGGCCACTTCGTTTCCGCTTCCCACCAGGGCCAGTTCATCGGTGTCAATCAGACTGGTGATACCGTAAACGGTTGCCAGCGTACCAACCACGTTCTCTTTGGCAATAAATCCGGTGATAGCCGCTGCCGCCAGCTGCCATACGCCAAAGCCCAGCGGGATAAACAGGATGGCGAAGGGATGTGCCACGCTTGCCAGGATGGAAGTGTCCTCCATGCCTTCCTCCACCAGCTGCAGCTGCCAGTTGAAGCTCTGCATAACCTGTACCACGGTATTGCACACCAGAATGATGGTTCCGGCTTTGATGATGTAGGCTTTACCACGCTCCAGCATGGAAACCACTGCTCTTTTCAGGCTGGGAACCTTATACTCAGGAAGCTCAATGATAAAGAAAGATTTCCGGTATTTCTGTCCGGTAATTCTCTTTACCAGCAGAGCGCCCAGCAGAATCAGTACGATACCCACCAGATACATCAGGGGACCCACCCAGGAAGAATCTGAGAAAAATGCTCCGGCAAACAGCGCAATGACCGGAAGCTTTGCTCCACAGGGCATAAACGGTGTCAGCATGGCGGTGGTTCTGCGCTCTCTCTCGTTACGGATGGTACGAGAAGCCATAATACCCGGAATGGCACATCCGGTACCGATCACCATGGGGATGACGGATTTTCCGGAAAGACCCACTCTCTTGAAAATGGGATCCAGCACAACAGTGGCCCGGGCCATGTAGCCGCAGTCTTCCAGAAGCGCGATCAGGAAATACATCACCATTACCAGCGGCAGAAATCCCACAACGGCGCCCACGCCTCCGATAATACCGTCCACCAGAATGGCGGAAAGGAACGGATTGGCATCTGCCATCATATCTCCTGCCCAGCCCTGGAATCTCTCAATCCAGGCAACCAGCCAGTCGGCAATCCAGGTTCCCACCGTGGACTGGGATATGTAAAATACCAGGAACATCACCACCGCGAAAATCGGGATACCGATGATTTTATGGGTGATCACCGCATCGATTTTATCCTGGAAATTCTTGTCTTTAGTGAGAACCTTTCTCTTTTCCACCTCTTTGACAATGCCGTTGACAAAACCAAACCGCTTTCTGTCGGCAGCTTCCACGGCATTTTTGTCATGAAGATCAATATCCTCCTGCACATAGGGGGCCTTCTGACCTTTTCCCTTCAGGGCGGCAGCCGCGTTCACGGCTTCTTTCAGGCCTTCATGTCCGGAAGATGTGGAAATGGTCTTCACCACCGGACAGCCCAGTTTTTCCGACAGGCGTTTCACATCGATTTTGGTCTGCTTCTTCTCTGTCAGATCACTTTTGTTCAGGGCCACCACCACCGGAACTCCCAGTTCCAGAAGCTGCGTGGTAAAGAACAGGCTCCGGCTCAGGTTCGTGGCATCCACAATATTGATAATAGCGTCCGGATGCTCATTCTTCACATAACTGCTGGTGATGCTTTCCTCAGAGGTAAACGGGGACATGGAATAAGCGCCAGGCAGATCCACCGCGACCAGCTCCTCCCCTCCGTCATAGTACCCTTTTCTGATGGGGCTCTCTTTCCGCTCCACCGTAACACCAGCCCAGTTTCCAACACGTTCATTTCTTCCTGTGAGCGCATTGTACATGGTGGTCTTACCGCTGTTGGGATTTCCCGCAAAAGCGATTCTCATACACAAATCTCCTCCTTCACTGCATTTGCCGATGTAGTTAAACTACGCTAACCGGCTTGTAAAAAAAAAGTGAACTGAATCACTTTTTTATATTGAAATAGCTTGCGCTAAATCAGTATCGATATTGTATCTTCCATCCTTGATGGAGACCACACAGCCGCTCTTTTTGTGAGCGACAACAGTAATCGGCTCTCCACTGTAGCATCCCAGAGAAAAGAGAAAGGCCTCCAGTTCCTCATCATTTGTCACAATATCCTTGATGATATATTCCTCTCCCTCTCTGGCATCCAGTAAAGTCATCGCAACATCCTCCCACTGTCTTCGATCTGACCGAAGAAATAATTTCCATTTCTCCGTTCGCAAGGTTAGTCTACTATAACCAAGGAGGTTTGTCAAGTCAAACTTTATATTTTTTTAATTTTTTAAATTCTTTCCGGATAGCGCTTCTCTCTTTCCGCTTCATCCAGAAGATTCCTCATGCTTCGAAGTCCGATCATCAGTGTGGAGGCGTTATGGAGAAAAGCGGAAGTCGTCGGCATCAGGACGCCGGTCACTCCCAGCAGAATCAGCCCAGTGTTGAATCCCACAATAAATCGGTAATTCATCCGGATACGCCGCACCAGCCCGTCTCCCAGCAGTTTCAGCGTCACCAGCTCGTCCAGCTGATCGGCGGAAATGGTGATATCCGCGATTTCCCGGGCAATCTCCGCCCCGTCACTGATGGCGATGCCCGCATCGGAAGCAGAGAGAGCCGGGGAATCGTTGATTCCGTCACCCACCATGATGACGGTTCTTCCCGCATCCTTTTCTTTTCCGATAAAGGCAGCCTTGTCCTCCGGCAATACTTCTGAATAGTATTCGTCCATGCCCACCTTCCGGGCCACCGCCGCAGCCGTCCGCTGGCTGTCGCCGGTCATCATGACGACCTTTCCGATACCGGCCTCCCTCAGCCTGTCAATCACCCGGCAGGCTTCCGGACGCAGCGGATCTTCCACGCAGATCACCGCCGCCAGTTCCCCGTCGATGGCCATGTACAGATGCGAGTATTCCTCCGGAAGCTCATGGAATTTTTCCTGATATTCCGGAGCAATCCGGCATTTTTCATCCTCAAAAACAAAGTGATGGCTTCCGATTACCACTTTACTGCTGTTGATGTAGGAGGAAATCCCGTGAGCCACGATATACTCCACCTTGGAATGCATTTCTTCATGGACGATGCCCTGATCCTTTGCCGCCTGCACCACCGCTTTTGCCATGGAATGGGGAAAATGCTCCTCCAGACAGGCCGCCACACACAGCAGCTCCCTCTGGCTTCTGGCGCAGAAGGGCACCACCATGGCCACAGAGGGCTGGGCCTTCGTCAGTGTTCCTGTTTTGTCAAAGACAATGGTATCTGCTGCCGCCACCGCCTCCAGATATTTTCCGCCTTTTACGGTGATATGATGCAGGCTGGCTTCCCGCATGGCCGAAAGAACGGAGATGGGCATGGCCAGTTTCAGCGCGCAGGAGAAATCCACCATCAGCACCGACAGGGCTTTTGTCACATTTCTGGTGAGCAGATAGGTGAGTACGGTTCCTCCCAGCGTATAAGGCACCAGCCGGTCCGCGATATGCTCCGCCCGGCTCTCCATGGAAGATTTCATTTTCTCCGATTCCTCAATCATCTGTACAATTTTCTCGAATTTGGTGGATCCGGAGGTCTCCCGGACGCAGATGGTCACCTCGCCTTCCTCCACCACCGTTCCCGCGTAGACATAGCTTCCCAGAGCCTTGCGGACCGCCGTGGGCTCTCCGGTAAGAGAGGACTGATTCACCATGGCCTCGCCTTTGGCCACTTCCCCGTCAAAAGGAATCACATTGCCCATATGTACCATGACCCGGTCTCCCGGTGATATGGATTTGGCTGAAACCAGAACCTCTTTATCGTCCTGCACCAGCCATACCTGGCTGACTCCAAAGGACATGCTTCTGGCCAGATCCGCCACAGATTTCTTGTGGGTCCATTCCTCCAGCAGCTCGCCGATTCCCAGGAGAAACATCACAGAGGAGGCGGTTTCCATCTCTCTTCTGATCACAGAAACCCCGATGGCCGTGGCGTCCAGAACCGCCACCTCCATTTTTCCTCTCGCCAGAGAACCAATGCCCTTTGCCAGATATTTCACAGATTTCGCGCCGGTCCATACGGCCCGCACCGGCGCCGGAACAAACAGGCGGCTTCCCATTCTGGCCAGAAGCTTCAGCACCAGTTTTTCCTGAAATCTGGAATTCATCTCCCTTCCGGAGTGTTCCAGTACCGAATCCGGCACCGGAACCATTTCGTAGGAAAACTCCCGGAGCGCCCGGAGGATCGGCTCCCTGTCCCCCCGGTAGCAGATCACCGCATCGGCGGTTCTCTCCATCACCTTGGCCATGGTGACATTTTCCGTCTGATATAAATAATAAAGCAGGGTGTCCGCCTGGTGAAAGCTCATGCGCTTCTGCGCCATATGCACCCGGATCCGTCCCCTGATTTCATGCCTGATAGTAAATTTCATCTTATTTTCCCTCACAATTGGATGTGGAAAAAAGCTGCGGTACGGTGTCTCTGCACCCGCCTCTCCCGCAGCTTTCCCACATTATCCGGACAATGTTACTTTTCCGGACGGCTGTCTTCACTTACTCCTCCGCGTCTTCTTCTCGCGCTTCGGCAGAGGCGTCCTCCATCTCCATGGCTTCCTCCTGTGCCTTTCTGTCTTCATTGATTTGCTGAGCCTCGGCAAGAATATCTTCCGCGTTCTCCTGGATTACGGAAGCGGTGTTCATCACGCACTCCTTGGCTCTCAGTACGGCAGCCGTTCCCTGTGTGTAAATCTTTCTGGCGTCCCTGCTGGACAGCAGTTTGATTCCCGCCGTTCCGAACAGTACACCCGCGGCAAAGATTCCACCTTTCTTCCAGTCAAAGTTTTTTAAACATTCCAGCATATCTGATACCTCCTATTTGTGTTTGTAACCCGTATAAAATACCATAGCCATGGAAAACAGCATGACCCATGCCCAGAATCTGTGTTTTTTCATGCTTCCCTCACTTTCTGCCCAACAGCCGCAGAGACAGCCCCGCAGGGGTTCCCGGTTCCTGTTAAAACAATGTAAAATCTCTGGCATTGAATATGATAGCAACGCATTTTTGCATAGTCAATCGCAACACCGGCTGATGATAAATTTTATCATTTACAACCACCCTCCGGGCTTATCGCGCAAAAAAAACGCAGTCCGGGGAGTTTGATTTCCTCAGACTGCGGTTCAGTAATCCAGCCGGCACCGGGAAGAATCTTCTTCATCGCCCATGATCACAGAGGCGACCTTCCTTCCTCTCAGATAGCCGCATTTGCCCAGGCCTTCCTGAATCACATGTTTCCAGTTTTTTTCTGACAGACGGCAGATGGTCCCGTCATCCAGCAATACCACGCACCCCTTCCGGGCCGGATATTCCACTTTGTACATATTTTTCCGGTCAATGGCCCCGATTTCCTCCAGCGCGTTCACCATCCGGTAAACCGTGGCCAGGCCGATTTTGTGATCTTTGTCAGCCGCCTTATAATAAATCTCCTTGCAGCTGGAGCAGCTGTTTTCCAGAATAATGTCAATCAGCATGCTCCGCTGTCTGGTAATCCGGCATCCGTTCTTTTTCAGTTTCTCTATAATCTGGTCTTTCCCGCTCACAGTATTCCTCCGGCTGGCCTCCAAAGGGCGGTCAGGATATGCTCACAACCTGAAAACCTGCTTTTTCCACCGCGCGGCGCAGCGTTTCGTCATCCACCTGCCGGTCACAGGACACCACCGCCGTTCCCTCCTGAAGGTTCACTCTGACCGAAGCTCCGTCCACTTTATTGATGGCTCTGGTAACACTGTTGACACAGTTTTCACAGTGCATCCCCGATATCCGGATGGTTTTCTGTGCCGTCACAGGTCCCTCCAAAATCTTATCCTTTGGCTTTCGGACCTTTCCCGAACCTCCGCCGCAGCAGGCGCCCTCGCCTCTGAAGTGCTTGATGGTTCCTTTCAGGGCGAATATCAGAACCACAATGAGAATCAATACAATCAGTGCATCCGCCATACGATCCCTCTTTTCCTCTTCTTTTGTTCCGGACGGCGGCCGCGGTTTCCCCGGCGGCAGAAGTACCCTGGGCAAACTTTCCATTGCCGGAAACCGAAGGACGCCGGACACACGATGGTATCCGGCGTTTCTCTCAGAATCTCCCGGTAAACGCCTGAGCAGAACGTTCAGAATCAAACTTTTTAGTTAGTAACTTCTAACTATATATTAGATTAGCAGTGTCTAACCGTTTTGTCAATGCCTTTTTCCTGTTATGCCAGCGCTTTTCCCAGATTCCTGCAGGCTTCCTGAGCTTCGTCATCGGGAGCCTCGTTGCAGATCACACTGCCGCAGGCCAGAACCGCGCCGTCCTGTCTGCACTGGGCTTCCCAGCTTTCCATCCACTCGCCGTCTCCCCAGCCGTAGGAGCCGAACAGGGCGATCTTCTTGCCGGACAGTTTGCTTTCGCAGGATTGGAACATGGGTTCAAATTCATCCTCCTCCAGCTGTTCATTTCCCATGGACGGGCAACCGAAAGCCACCGCGTCAAACTGATCCATCATATCTGCCTGGAAATCCGCACAGGTATAGACACTCACTTCCGCCCCGGCCGCTTTGGCTCCTGCCTCCACCTGCTGTGCCATGGCTTCCGTGTTTCCGGTTCCACTCCAGTAAACTACCGCGATTTTGCTCATAATACTTACCTCTCTCTCCGATCAACAGACCGCATCCGGCCGTTGTCTTAAATAATATCTATGTCAGGCGGCCACAGTCAGCTGCCAGACACTCCTTCCATTCTGGAACAGTCTCAGATAGACTGCCCCGCACTTTTTGTACCGGCGGAAAAGTTTCTCTTTCTCGCACTGGTTACAGTACACCTTCCAGCACCCGCTGCAGCAGAAATTCTTTCCTCCGTTTACGATAAAGCCATGCACGTCTTCCACGGGATACCCCAGAAACAGCCCGATTTCATGGGGAAAATCCCGGTCATTGCGCAGCCGTTCCCTCAGCCGGGACAGGATGCCCGGCAGACCGCCTTTTGAATAACCGCAGGATTCCAGAATTCTCTCCGCCTCCGGCTGCGTCAGATCCTTTTCCAGACGTTTTTCCCGGTACACATAAAGCAGCATCCGGTTCCGGTGAATTTTCATAATATCCAGCCGAACACCCTTTTCCATAAATATCCCGTTCCACCCATCGACGGCCCTGCGGGCCTCCTCAAGATCCGGGCAGGAAAACCAGAACAGGTTTGCCGTCTTAAGCCCCGCCAACGTGGGAGCGGCATGCACAATCAGCGCTCTCTCCAATTCCATACTCAGCCCTCCTGCATCTCTTCCAGCAGATTCTGCAGCGCGGAAACGCTGCTGCTGTGGGTTCTGGCGATGGGGATATTGTTTCTTTTCGCCTCCTGGGAGGCACTGACCACCATCTTATGGGATACGGTATTGGTAAAGAGAATCAGCAGATCGGGACATCCCATTTTCTTTTTTATGGAACTGTGCTCCTTTACGAATACCTTTGCCGTGTGGCCGTAATTTTTGCAGATATTCTCATATCTGGTCACCATCCGTTCATTTCCTCCGATAATCACTAGACTCATAGGCCTCTCCTTTCCGCTTGCAGTCAGCCGCATGGTTATAGAGGGATCCTTCGGGACTTCTCTTTGATTTCCCTCAGGATTTGGTTAGTTTTACCTAACCCTCTGTGTAAAAAGCAAGGCGTCCCGCGCCTTTCTTTTGTAAGTTAGTTTTATCTAACCAGAATATTACCACAGCTTTCCATCCCCGTCAAGACAAAAATCGGAGAATTCCTCTTTTTTTACTGGGAATTCTCCGTATGTATAAAAATCTGTTAAAATTTTCTCCAGGTATCCCGCACAAACAGCAGCAGAACCGGAAAGATTTCCAGACGGCCCGCCAGCATATCAAAGGTCATCACCAGCTTTGACACATTGGAGAACATGGCAAAGTTGGTGGCCGGACCTGCCTGCTCCAGACCGGGTCCGATGTTGTTGAAGGTGGCTGCCACAGCCGTGAAATTGGTGATCATATCCGTTCCGTCAAAGGAAAGCGCCAGTACGGACAGCGAAAAAATCAGAAGATACGCCACCATAAACACATTGATGCTCCGGATGGTCTCGTGCTCCACCACTTTTCCGTCCATACGGATCTTTGCCACCCGCCCCGGATGCAGGAACTGACTCAGCTCTTTTTTTACGGTTTTCAGCAGAATCACCAGACGGGACACCTTCATGCCGCCGCCGGTACTGCCCGCGCATGCCCCTACAAACATCAGCAGCACCAGCATACTCCGGGAGGTTTCCGGCCACAGGTTAAAGTCCGTGGTGGCGTAACCGGTGGTGGTGATGATGGACGCCACCTGAAAGGCAGACTGCTGCATCGCCTGTCCCAGGTTGTCAAACATTCCCCGGATATTCCAGCCGATGGTAAGGATGGATACCGCCACGATCCCCAGGTACCACCAGAGTTCCTCGCAGCGGAACGCGTTTTTCCATTTTCTTGCCAGCATGAAAAAGTATACGTTGAAATTCACACCGAACAACAACATAAACACCGTGACCACCACCTGCTGGTACACGGTATAACTTCCCAGGCTGTCATTTTTAATTCCAAATCCTCCCGTTCCTGCCGTACCGAAGCTGATGGTGAGCGCGTCAAACAGCGGCATCCGGCCCAGAAGAAGCAGTACCACCATCAGCACAGTCATTCCGAAATAAATGATATACAGCACTTTTGCGGTGGACTGGATGGTAGGAAGCAGCCGGCCCACGGAAGGACCCGGGCTTTCCGCCTTCATCAGATTAATATGGGAACCGCCTGTCATTCGGAAAAGAGATAACAGAAATACCAGAACACCCATACCGCCGATCCAGTGGGTAAAGCTTCTCCAGAAAATAATACACCTGGGAACCACTTCCACATCCGTCAGAACACTGGCGCCGGTGGTGGTAAAGCCCGACATGGTCTCAAACAGAGCGTCCACCGGATTGGTGAAGGTTCCGGAAAACAGGAAGGGAAGTCCTCCCATCACACTGATGGCGATCCAGCAGAGGGCCACTGCCACAAACCCTTCCCGGATTCTGAAATGAGTATTCTTTCTCCTGATTCTCGACATGGGGATTCCTATAGCCAGACACAGAAGCGCGGACCACAGCAAAGCCGTCACCGCCCTCTCCTGATAGATCAGACCTGTTACCATGGAAGGCACCATCAACACCGCTTCCATGTTCAACACCCATCCCAGGATAAAAATCACATTGCGAAAGTTCATAATCTGTTTCCCCTCATCGTTTCAGTATGTCACGGATATCACGAAGTCCCTTCTGAGTAGTTACCACAATTACAGTATCACCCACCTGCAGACTGTCATTTCCCCAGGGTATCATAATTCTTCCATCCCTGTTGATGCAGCCCACCAGAAGATTGTCCTTCAGCGAAAGATCCTTCAGCGGCACATTCACCACCTCGGAATTCTCCCGAATCAGAAATTCCAGCGCCTCAGCCTTATTGTCCAGAATATGATACAGGGTCTCCACATTGCTGCCGATGGTATTCTGCATAGCCCGGGCATATCTGAGAATATAATCCGCCGTGATATCTTTCGGATAGATCACGCTGCCCAGATCCAGCTTGGTGATCAGGTTATCAAAAGAAAGGCGGTTTACCTTTGTCACCAGCTTCGCTTTTGACCTCTCCTTTGCGTAGAGGGTCACCAGAATATTCTCCTCATCCATATTGGTAAGGGATACGAAAGCTTCCGTCTGTTCCAGGCCTTCATCCAGCAGCAGCTTTTTGTCGGTACCGTCTCCGCAGATAATGGTGGCGCCCGGAAGCGTTTCCGCCAGCATTTCGCACCTTTCACGGGATTTATCGATAATCGTAACCCGGATATGCATATTCAAAAGCTGCAGAGCCAGATAGTAGGCGATGGTTCCCCCGCCCACAATCATACAGTTTTTTACCCGGTCATTCTTCACACCGATTTCACGGAAAAAAGCCCCCGCATTCTGCGGGGAAGCAATGATAAAAAGAGAATCCCCGTCCTTCAGGCGGAAATCTCCGTTGGGTATAAACGCCTCCTCTCCCCGCTCCACGCCGGTGATCAGAATCTGGCTTTTGATCCTGCTTTGAAGCTCGGAGATGGTCAGACCATCCATGTGGAACTCCGGCATCTGCCGGAATCTTAAAAGCTCTACCCTTCCTTTGGCAAAAGTATCGATGTTGATAGCCGACGGGAACCGCAAAAGACGCGCGATCTCCATGGCCGCCGCCAGCTCCGGGTTAATGATCATGGAAATGCCGAGGCTTTCCTTGATAAAACTGATTTCTTTATTGTAGACAGGATTTCTCACTCTGGCCACTGTCTGACAGTTCCCCTGTTTTCTGGCAATCAGACAGCACAGCAGGTTCAGCTCATCGGATCCCGTTACCGCAATAAGAAGATCCGCGTCCTCCACTCCCGCTTCGGACAATGTGGCGATACTGGAACCATTTCCCACAACTGGCATCGCGTCCAGGTCTTCTGTCACCTGCTGAAGCTTTTCCGCGCAGGTATCCACCAGCACCACGTCATACTGTTCGCCGCTCAGGCCCTCAGCCAGAGCAACGCCCACTTTTCCGCAGCCGATAATAATAATTTTCATAACTTCCTCCACCGGTATTCTGTTATTTTCTCAATACCATACAGAGCTAGTATATCACCAATTGCAAAATTCGCAAGTATTTCCTTACTACATTCACTGTACTGTTACGAACTGTCACAAATGCGGAACTCACGGACATCCGGTCACATAAAAAGGAACCGTCCGGTTTTTCGCCGAAACGGTCCTTTGAAAAAACAATGGCTACCTTCTGGCCAGTTCATCGGTGATATCCTCCCAGGATACCCCTTTTTCCGCCATCAGCACCATCACATGGTACAGAAAATCCGAGATTTCATATTTGATTTCTTCTTTGTCGGGATTCTTGGCGGCAATGACGATTTCCGTACATTCCTCTCCCACCTTTTTCAGGATCTTGTCGATGCCCTTGTCAAACAGATAGTTGGTATAGGATCCCTCCTTGGGATGCTCTTTCCGGTCCAGAATCACCTGGTACACATCTTCGAATACCTTCAGAGGATTGGTATGGCGTCCCGGTTTTGCCGCCAGTTCTTTAAAAAAGCAGGTTCTGTTTCCCGTATGGCAGGCGGCGCCCACCTGGGAAACCCGGGCCAGGATCGTGTCATTGTCACAGTCCAGCGTCAGGGACTTCACATACTGGAAGTGGCCGCTGGTAAGTCCCTTCACCCACAGCTCCTGCCGGCTTCTGCTCCAGTAAGTCATCCGTCCGGTAGCCAGCGTGTTTTCAAAAGCCTCCCGGTTCATATAAGCCAGCATCAGCACTTCGTCCGTCCGGTAATCCTGTACGATCACCGGGATCAGTCCGTCGCCGTTCAGCTTGAAGTCCTCCCAGGCAATGCTGCTCTCAAAGGTATTCACCGGAATTCCCTGTCCGCGAAGAGATCTCTTCAGCTCCATCAGATCCACCTGGGGGTCGCTGACGTAACGGCCGCTGATTCCCTCAGCCTGCTCCTCCTTCAGCACCCGGAAAATCTCTTCTCTTCCCATACTGTTGGTATGAAGGATCAGCGGCAGCTTCGTCTCCCGGCAAATGGTTTCCTGCAGGTTTTCCAGGCAGAGAATCCCCCCTGCGTACTCCTCGATCAGCTCCCGATGGTCCTCATACTCTGAAATCTGGAAAACGCTCACCAGAATCTTTTCTTTTCCAAAGCGTTTGGACACTTCCTCAAGAAGCTCCACATTGCTTTCCTTGGAAAAATTCAGCACGGCCCTCTCGCATCCCGCGTAGAGCAGCTTCTTCACGTCTTCCGCCCGCTTCACATTTCCAGCACCGATCAGGGGAACCTCCGCCCTGCGGGCCAGCTTTTTCATGATGCCGATGGCCTGGTCATGCTCTTCATCGCTGGAAGAAAAGTCGAACACCAGCAGGCTGTCTGCTCCCCGGTTGCCGTAGTCCGCGGCCAGCTGCTCCAGATCGCCGCCCGCAAAGATATTTTTCTGACCGAATCCGGTCACTGCCTGTCCCTTCCACATGTACAGACAGGGAATGATTTCTCTGTATTTCATATCCTTTTGTCTCCCTCCGTCTACAGACTTCCTTTGGTGGACAGAACGCCCCGGATCCTGTCATCCTTCCCGGCCGCCTGATCCAGCGCTTTGGCAAATGCCTTGAAGAGAGCCTCCATGATGTGATGGTTGTTCCCTCCGTCCAGCACCTTCAGATGCAGGTTCATGGCTGCCGAATAGCTGACCGCATAGAAAAACTCCCGGGCCATCTCCGTATCCATCTCTCCCACCTTCGGGGCGGTGAACTCCGCCTGGAAGTTCAGATAGGGCCGCCCGGAGAGATCCACCGCCGCCAGCACCAGGGTCTCGTCCATGGGCAGGATCATACTGCCGTACCGGCAGATTCCCGCCTTGTCTCCCAATGCCTCCCGGATGGCGCATCCCAACACGATACCGGTATCTTCCACCGTATGGTGGCAGTCCACCTCCAGGTCCCCTTCCACCTTCAGTTCAAGATCGAAAAATCCATGCCTGGCAAATCCTTCCAGCATATGATTGAAAAATCCGATTCCCGTATCCACGGAAGCCTTTCCGGTTCCGTCCAGATTCAGGGAAAGGGTGATCCTGGTCTCCCGGGTATCCCTTTTCACCGTCACCATCCGCAGCCCGTCCTGCTCCTTTTCTCTGATGATCTCCATGTTATTCTTCCTCCTCAAAGCGCACGGCGATGGAATTCGCGTGGGCTGTCAGCTGCTCCGACCGGGCAAATTTGCGGATATCCTGCTGAATATCGGCCAGGGCTTCCCTGGAATAATAGACGATACTGGATTTTTTCATAAAGTCATCCACCGACAGCGGGGAGAAGAACTTGGCCGTTCCGTTGGTGGGCAGAATATGGTTGGGGCCTGCGAAATAGTCCCCCAGAGGCTCGCAGCTGTATTCTCCGATGAAGATTGCTCCGGCGTTGCGGATCTTTGTCATCACTTCAAAGGGATTTCTGGTGACAATCTCCAGATGCTCCGACGCGATCTCATTGGCAGTCTCAATGGCTTCTTCCATGGTATCCGCCACCAGAATGTAGCCGAACTGATCCAGAGACTTCTGAATGATTTCCCTGCGCTCCAGCACCTTGACAAATTCCTCCACCTGGTCATTTACCTGCCGGGCAAGTTCCTGGCTGGTGGTGATCAGGATGGCGCTGGCCAGCTCGTCGTGTTCTGCCTGGGACAGCAGATCCGCAGCCACATATCTGGGATTAGCCGTCTCGTCCGCCAGCACCAGAATCTCGCTGGGACCTGCCACGGAATCGATGCTCACATGACCATACACAGCCTTTTTGGCCAGGGCCACATAGATGTTTCCCGGGCCCACAATTTTATCTACTTTGGGGATGCTCTCTGTGCCGTAGGCCATGGCTCCGATGGCCTGGGCTCCGCCCACCTTGTAAATCTCATCCGCGCCGGCTTCTTTTGCCGCCGCCAGCACAATGGGGTTCACCTGTCCCCGCACGTTGCAGGGAGTACACATGATAATCCGGTCCACGCCCGCCACCTTCGCGGGAACGATATTCATCAGAACGGAGGAGGGATACGCCGCCTTTCCCCCCGGCACATAGACGCCCACTGTTTTCAGAGGCGTCAGTTTCTGTCCCAGCATCGTTCCTTTCTCCGTACTCTCAAACCAGCTGTTCTGTTTCTGCAGAGCATGATAGCTGCGGATATTCTCCAGCGCCTTCTTCATCACCTGGAGAAGTTCCGGATCCACCTGACGGTAGGCCTCTTCGATCTCCTGATCGGTCACCCGGACATTTTCCGGGCCGATATCCGCCCGGTCAAACTGCTTCGTATAGTGGAAGACCGCCTCATCCTTCTGCTCCTTCACCCGGTCCAGGATCTCCTGTACGCGGCTTTCGTATTCCCCGTACTGACCGGGGCTTCTCTTCAGCATATTTTCCAGAATATTTTTCTCTGTTTCCTGTGTAAGCTTTACGATTCTCACTTCTGTTCCTCCCTGATGATCCGTTTCAGATCCTGAATCATGGCGGAAATCCGCTCATTTTCCATTTTCATGCTCACCTGGTTCACCACCATGCGGGCCGACAGCGGGCAGACCTCCTCCAGTACCTTAAGTCCGTTTTCCCTCAGTGTGGAACCGGTCTCCACAATATCGCAGATCACCTCAGAAAGTCCCACGATGGGAGCCAGCTCAATGGAACCGTTCAGTTTGATGATCTCCACCGTCTGATGCTTCTTATTGAGAAAATAATCTTTGGCGATGTTGGGATATTTGGTGGCCACCCGGATCAGCCGGTTGCTCTCCAGCAGTTCTCTGGCGCTTTCCGGTCCACAGATACACATCCGGCATTTTCCAAAGCCCAGATCCAGCACCTCGTAAAGCTTCCGTCCTTCCTCCAGAATGGTGTCCTTGCCCACCACGCCGATATCCGCAGCTCCGTACTCCACATAAGTGGGCACATCCGGCCCTTTGGCCAGAAAGAACCGCAGTTTTTTCTCCTCATTGACAAAAATCAGTTTTCTGGTATTTTTATCCTTCATCTCCTCACAGGTAATGCCTGTCTTCTCCAGCAGCTCCAGCGTTTTGCTGGCCAGGCGCCCTTTGGTCAGAGCGATTGTCAGATATCTCATCCTCTACTCCCTTCCGGATCTACCGCAGATCCTGAATCCTGGCTGTCTGTACCTCATCGGTGAAAAGATTGATCACCCGGATCTCATCCTCATTCACCGGATATACGATTCCGCCGAAATGGTTCTTCCTGCCGTAGCTTTTGTAATCCTCCAGTGTCCGTCCTTCCTCCATCAGCATACACTGCACATCCATCTGATGCTCCCGGTGTTCCCTGGCAAGGCCGATGGCCAGCGGACGGGTATCCTCTTTATAGAGAATCAGCGTCCGTCCTTTTGTCACCGGAGCCGGAATCTGCTGCCGCTCCAGGGCGCTCATCACCTGATCCATCACCAGCTCAAAGCCGATGGCGGGAGCCGGGCGGCCGAAATGGGCCAGCAGACTGTCATACCGTCCGCCTTTCACCAGCGGCTCACCGGTGCCGTAAGTATAACCCTGGAAAATAATGCCGGTATAGTACTGGTACTTGCTGAGCATACCCAGATCAAAGGAGACATACTGCTGACAGCCATAGAACTCCAGCACCTGGTAAATATCCTCCAGACGCCCAAGCGCCTTCAGAGCCTTCTCGTTGGAAGTGAGGCTCCTGGCTTTCTCCAGCACCTCCTGGGATCCGAACAGCTGGGGCAGCTGAGACAAAGCCTGCATCTGTTCTTCGGAAAGCTTCTGCTCCAGCAGCAGTTCTTCCACGCCGAAATGGTTCTTGCTGGAGATCATCTGGCGCAGCCGGGCCACCGTCTCCTCATCCATACCCGTTTCTTCCACCAGGGCCTTGAAAAATTCCACCTCTCCGATGCTGATCTGAAACTCTGTGAGGCCTGTGGTTTTCAGAAGCTCCACCATCAGGGCAATGATCTCCGCGTCCGCGTCGGCCGTGGCGTCTCCCAGAAGCTCCGCGCCCATCTTGGTGGACTCCTTCAGCCGCCCCTGATAACTGGAATTATTCACGAAGGTATTCCCCCGGTAGCACAGCCGCACCGGAAAATTTTCGTGGCTGAAATACTGGGAAGCCGCCCGGGCGATGGAAGGTGTGAAATCCGGCCGCAGCACCAGCGTATTTCCTTCCCGGTCAAAAAATTTATACAGGGCCCTGGAAGGTGTGGTACCCACCTGGGCGCTGAACACATCAAAAAACTCAAAGGTGGGAGTTTCGATATCCTGATACCCGAAGGAATGGAAAACCGTCTGAAGCTTTCCCTGCAGATGCAGTTTCTTTTCACATTCGCTGCCGTAGATATCCCGGACCCCCTCCGGTGTATGGAATAACTGTCTCATTGTTTTCTCCCTCTTCGCTTTATCATAGTAGTGTGCTATCACACGAATAAAATGATTATACGTTCCCGCCGGGAAAAAGTCAATCCCTGGATGCCAGATCCCGCTGAATCCCGTCCAGATACGGCACCAGAACACCGCTTCGGCGGGGCAGAAAACCCTCCGGCTTCAGTTCCTCATACCGGAAGCTTTTTCGTCCTCCCGTCTGTCTCCTTTCCCAGAAAACCTTCAGTTCCCTCAGAGACATATAATAAAATTCATCCCTGCCGGCATAATAGATCAGCAGGAAGGCCACGCCCTCCTGTCCCTCAAATTCTTCCATAAACTTCATCTGATGTTCATGAATATTGGCCAGCGGAAAGGTGTCGGCGTGACACTCTTTGGCGTCAAAGCAGACCGGAATCCCCTGCACCACGCCGATATAGTCCACGGTACTTTTCTGTTCAAAATATGCCAGGGTAATATGGCGGCTTTCTTTATCGATCCGGATAGGAGTGATGGGGGTGGGAACCTTCTGAATCAGCGCCAGGCCCTTCTCCCGGTACTGCTCGTTGCTCCTGTTGATCAGCTCCTCCAGAGCGGAGCCGCGAAGTCCTCTGGAATTCCACGTACCCATTTTTCTTCACCCCTTCCTCTTCTGCAATGGAACCGGGGCTGCCTGCCCATGGCCGCAGCCCCTTTTTTTACTCGATCCTTCCGAATTTGTCCAGAGGGAAATACCTCCAGACGGCTTTGGCAAGGATTTTATCCCGTTTCACATACGTGTTGTTCCACCAGCGGGAGTCCCTGGAATCATTCCGGTTGTCTCCCAGCATGAAATAGCTGTCCTCCGGCACATAATAGGGGCCGAAGCTTCCGGTGGGCGTTTCCTTTAAGTAATCCTCCTCAAGCGGCTCCTCGGAATCATTGATATAAACTTTTCCGTCGATGATCTCCACCTTTTCCCCGGGAAGACCGATGACCCGTTTGATAAACAGCTCCTCTTCATTGTCCGGATACCGGAAAATCGCGATGTCTCCCCTCTGGGGATCTCCGAACTCATAGGCCAGACGGCTGCCGAAAATCTGATCTCCCGTCATGATGGTATCCTCCATGGAACCGGAAGGAATCACCGCATTGATCAGCACGAACCGCTTCACCAGAAATACCGCCGCCAGCACAATCAAAATCAGCAGCGCATCCTCCAGCAGTTCCCGGCCAATACTCTTTTTCGGTTCCTCTTCTTTCTTCCTTTTTCTCCGTTTTCCCCTTTTTTTCTGTCCGGATACCGGTACCTTCCGTTCCTCGAACATCTCTTCCATGTTATCTCTCCTCTTTTATCGAAACCGCCGTAACATTTCAACCTTCCGGCTTTCCTGTTGCAAACCTCATTCCCGGATCTTCGGGATGTGTTTCTTCTCCAGCACTGTCCTCAGATCCCCGGGCAGATCCGCCGTCACCGTCCGGCCCGCCAGCGGCGCAAGGCATCCGTCCGCTTCCCGGAAGGTCACCTGCCAGGCATGGAGAAACTGGCGGGAAAGCCCGCACATCTCCTTCATCTGGCGGTTCCAGACGGGATCCCCGTACTTGGGATCACCGGCCAGCGGATGGCCAGTGGCCGCCAGATGGCTGCGGATCTGATGGGTTTTCCCGGTGATCAGCTTTACCCGCAGAAGGGTACAGGTCCCGTCGCTCCACAGCGGCTCCCATGCGGTATGAATCGGCGATGCTCCCGGAGCGTAAGCGTCCAGAACCGTCACCTGATTGCCCACGGCATCTTTTTTCAGATAGGCGGTAAGATCCCGCTTTTTGCTGATTTTCCCCCGGACCAGGGCCAGATAATACTTGTCTGCCGTCCGCGTCTTCAATGCCGCCGAAAGATCCTGCAGCCCCCGCAGCGTTTTTCCCGCCAGCACCAGGCCGCTGGTATTCCGGTCCAGCCGGTTGCACACCGAAGGCCGGAAGGTGGCAAGCTGTGTCCGGGAAATCTCTCCTCTTCTCAGCAGATCCGCCGTCAGATACTCCACCAGAGACACGTCCCGGGGGGACGCTTTCTGGGAAAGCATCCCCGCCGGCTTGTTGATGACCATGATGTTTTCATCTTCGTAAACCACCTGATACGGCGCCTTTCCCTCTGGAAGTTTCTCCTGTTTTTTCCCCTGAAAGTTCTCGATGGTCTCCCGGGCCAGATACAATGTCACCTGGTCATCCAACGCCAGCTTTTCACTGCCGGATGCCCGCTTCCCGTTGAGAAGGATATTTTTCTTGCGGAGCATCCGGTAGAGAAATCCCGCCGGCGCCTGATCCAGATATTTTTTCAGATATTTGTCCAGCCGCTGTCCGGCTTCATTTTTTCCAATGGTTACTGTCTCCACGCGTCTGCCCCCTACAGAGAAATGGCCAGGATGAGATGACGGATCAGCTCATCGCGGCTAAGCTCCGGATACCTCTCATCCGGCGTAAACTTGATATCCCGTTCCAGTTCTTCTTTGTGCGCGTTCAGATGATCCAGACGGTCCAGGTAAGTCCGTTTTTCCTTAAACACCTTCACCTCAGTCTTAAAGCCGTTCTGCTTCAGAATTTTCCGGATATGCTGCTCAATAAATTCCGGGGACTCTTTCATCCGGGAGGAATAGGCCGCCACTTTATTTCCGCAGATGGCCACCGCATCCAGAAACGCATTCTTCTCATACGTGGTAACCACCAGCTCATATGCCATGGTCAGATCCTTCTGATGCTGGCGGATCTCCCGGTACAGCGTCTCCTCCATGGGCTGCTGCATCCACATCATGATCACACCCACCATGGACCGGCAGGCCGGCAGACAGCCCACCACCGCAATCACGGTGATCAGATTGTTTCTGGTGCCCGTGACCAGCACTCCGGCGATAAAAGCAGCCAGCGGAAGCAGAAACAAGCCCAGCGTCACCAGAATCCGCCGCTTCTTCTGCCACCGGATATATCCAAATTCACCTTTTTGTACCTTCATGTCTTCTGTCCTCTCTGTCATACTGTTGAAACAGACATTGCCCGTTTCCATTGTACATCCTATCAAATTCTTCCCGGTTTACCAATAGTTTTTGGGAAATTTCTCAGAAATTTCATATTTTACCTGCGGCGCCCATCCTTCTTTCTTTTCTCCGGATGCCGTACGTTTTTTGTCTGTTCCCGCCGTTTTCCCTGTTTTCCGGACGGATGAGCGCCTCTCTCCGGCCGGATCAGGCAGCGGGGCCCCCAGCCGATCAGATCCGTTCTGTGGGCCTTATGAAGAGCCTCCTCCACCAGCTTCCGGTTTTCGGGAAGCCGGTACTGAATCAGCGCCCGCTGCATGGCCTTCTCATGGGGATCCCTGGGCACATAAACCGGCTGCATGGTCAGAGGATCCAGGCCGGTGTAGTACATGCAGGTGGAAATGGTGGAGGGCGTGGGATAGAAATCCTGGGCCTGCTCCGGCATAAATCCCATATCCCGGATATACTCCGCCAGCTCCACCGCCTCCTTCAGCCCGCAGCCGGGATGGGAGGACATAAAATAGGGAAGGGCATACTGTTCCTGATGAAGCTTCTTCACGCAGGAGCGGTACTGCCGCAGGAATTCCTCGTACACCCCGTGGGAAGGCTTTCCCATCCGCTTCAGCACCGGCTCCGATACATGCTCCGGGGCCACCCGCAGCTGTCCGCTGACATGGTATTTCACCAGTTCCTGAAGAAACGGGGTTTTCCTGTCCGCCAGCACATAATCAAAACGGATGCCGGAACGGATAAATACTTTCTTTACCCCGGGCAGGTTCCTGAGCTTTTCAAGAAGGGCCAGATAATCCCGGTGATCCGCCTCCAGATGAGGACAGGGCGTAGGGAACAGGCACTGCCGTCCCCTGCAGGCGCCCCGCGTAAGCTGCTTTTTGCAGGCCGGCTGGCGGAAATCGGCGGTGGGGCCTCCCACATCGTGGATATATCCCTTGAAATCCGGCTCCTTCGTCATCTGTACCGCCTCTTCAAGCAGCGACTCATGGCTTCTGGCCTGGACGATCCTCCCCTGGTGAAAGGTGAGGGCGCAGAAATTACAGCTGCCAAAGCAGCCCCGGCAGCTGGTAAGACTGAAACGGATTTCTTCGATGGCGGGAATTCCGCCCTCCTTCTCATACATGGGATGGTAGGTTCCCATATAGGGCAGTCCGTACACATCGTCCATCTCCTGCATGGTCAGCGGATAGGCCGGCGGATTCTGCACCACATACCCCCGGCTTCCGTAGTCCTCCACCAGTGTTTGGGCGGTGAAGGGGTCCGTGTTCCGGTACTGGACGGCAAAGCTCTCAGCATACCGGCGGGGGCTGGCGGCAATCTCCTCAAAGGAAGGGAGAAACACCGGGTCCGGGATGTGGTCCGTGTGGCGGCACCGGTACACCGTTCCCCGTATGAAGGTGAGATCCTGCACCGCAATCCCCGCCTCCAGAGCCTCGGCGATCTCCACGATGGAATGTTCCCCCATACCGTAGGAGATCAGATCCGCGCCGGAGTCCAGAAGCACCGACCGGCGGATTTTATCCGACCAGTAATCGTAATGGCCCAGACGCCGCAGGCTGGCCTCAATGCCTCCCAGAATGATGGGCGTCTTCTTATAAACCCGCCGGATCAGATTTCCGTAGACCGTCACCGCCCGGTCCGGCCGAAGCCCCATCCGGCCGCCCGGGGAGTAGGAATCCCGATGGCGGCGTTTTCTGGCCACCGTATAGTGGTTCACCATGGAATCCATATTGCCCGCCGACACCAGAAAAGCCAGACGGGGTTCCCCCAGCGCCTGGATGCTTCTCTCGTCCTTCCAGTCCGGCTGGGCGATGATGCCCACCGTATACCCTCTGCTCTCCAGCAGACGGCTGATGATGGCCGGCCCGAAGGAGGAGTGATCCACATAAGCGTCCCCGGTCACGTAGACAAAATCCAGCTGGGAAATGCCCCTCTGTTCACATTCTTCTTTCGTCACCGGCAAAAACTGTCTCTCCATCAAAGTACCTCATAACTTTCCCGCAGGATATCGTAATAATCCTGGATATAGTAATCCGCCAGTCTCCGCTTCTCTTCCCTCTGGTCCCGGCTTGCATCGTCCTCCACGGCGCAGGTTTTCATCCCCGCCCGCCGGCCCGCCAGAAGTCCCATGGGGATGTCCTCCATCACCAGACATTCCTTTTCGCCGACTCCCAGATCCGAAGCCACCAGCTGATAGATATCGGGACTGGGCTTTCCCCGCTTTACTTCACAGCAGGTATGTACGGAATCAAACAGCGCCTCCACCTGCTGGGCCTTCAGCACCGTCTGAATCATCTCCATGCCGTTAGAGCTGGCGATACCGGTGCGGATACCCTGCCGCCGAAGCTCCCAAAGAAATTCCCTGGCTCCCGGCTTTAGTGGCACCTGGCTGCGGTACTTCTCCCTGGCCATATCCATCCACTCTTTTTTGATCTCCTCCAGGTCATCCGGCAGAGCGAACCGTTTTTTAAAATAAACGGCCGTCTCCGTCAGGCTCATGCCCTCGATGGACCGCTGAAGATCTTCCGGAAGCGGCAGATGACGGCTTCCCAGATATTCGATATCGATATCCTTCCACATCCACATGGAATCCACCAGGGTTCCGTCCAGATCGAACAGAACCGCTCTGATATTGTTCAGCATACGTTCCTCCCGTCAGCCGCCGTCCGCATCCAGACCCAGCAGCCGCATTTCCTCCTGTGTCAATTTGCGGTACTGTCCCGGCGCCAGCCTTTCATCCAGTGTCAGCGGCCCCATGGACAGCCGTTTCAGCCAGATCACCCGGCCTCCCCTGGCCGCCACCATCCGCTTCACCTGATGATACCGGCCCTCCGACACCGTGATCAGCACCTGGCAGATCCCATCCGTCTCCCCGCAGATCTGAAGCTTCGCCGGGAGGGCCGGTTTCTCATCCCCGATATCCAGCCCCGCGGCGAAAGCTTTCACATCCTCCGGCCCCAGACTTCCTTCCACCCGGGCGCAGTAGGTTTTCTCCACATGCTTCTTCGGGGAAAGCAGCCGGTGGGCCAGCGGGCCGTCGTCCGTCAAAAGCAGCAGCCCTTCCGTATCCTTGTCCAGCCGCCCCACGGGAAAAAGCCCCCGCCGGATGTTGGCCGGCAAAAGCTCCAGCACGGTCCTCTCGGAGGCGTCCTCCGTGGCAGACACACAGCCGCCCGGCTTGTTCAGCATATAATACCGGTTTTTCTGAAAGGTGAACCGGATCCCCTCCGCCTCCACCACGTCGGAGGCGGGATCCACCTTCAGCTCCGGCTTCTTTGCCGGCTGCCCGTTCACCGTCACCTTTCCTTTCCGGATCTTTTCCTTCACCTGGCTGCGGGTGCCTGCGCCCGCGTCGGCCAGATACTTGTCCAGACGTATTCCTGCCATCTTACTTCCTCCATCGTCTCCGTCTCGCCTTCCGGCCGCTGATATTTTCTCCCGCCCCAGGCTTTTCTCCTGCTCACCAGGCTTCCCGGCAGCGGCCCTCTGTTTCATTCCGTCACTGCCACCGCCAGCCGGCGCTGTATTTGTTTTTCAGCATACCGCCCGCCAGCTTTCCCCAGCCCAGAGGATGCCCGTCCACGCACACCAGCTGCCATCCCTTTTTCCTTGCCGGGGACAGATCCGACACATCCAGCGTCTCCCCTTTCAGGTAACGGATCACCCGGGGATCCTCCCGTTTCAGAAGAATACAGGAGTCATAGGTGTCCGGCCCCAGCGTCATGGCCAGCGCCTGGGAAGGCTCAAACCGGCGGCGGGCACAGTCTCCCAGATACAGGCCGGTCCGCAGATACCGGAGCCCCTCCGGCATCCCGTCCCGTTTTCCCTTCAGATAAATCCGCTCCTGTTTCACGTCAAAAACAGGATCCTCCACACCCAGACGGCAGCCCTTCAGAAATTCCTCCGCCTCCGGCGAAATTCCGGCCGGAGACGCTACGGCTTCCCGGCGGGATACCTCCGACAAATCCGCCGTCTCTTTGGCAAACAGCGCCAGGAAATGCCCTTCCCCGGCCATCCGGTGGGGGAAAATCCGCACACAGTCTGTCAGGCCCAGCCTTCCCGGTTCAAATCCCTCATAGCCTTCCATGGGAATCAGCCGCATCTTAGGGCGCTTCTTAAGCAGCCAGGCCACGATCTCCTCATCCTCCCGCACGTCAAAGGTGCAGGTGGAATACATCAGCATGCCGCCGGGCTTCAGAAGATCCGCCGCCTGCAAAATCAGCTTTTTCTGAATCTCACAGTAATACTCCGGCCCCCGCTCCTGCCAGGAGCGGATCATGGAAGGATCCTTCCGGAACATGCCCTCGCCGGAACAGGGGGCGTCCACCAGCACCTTGTCGAAAAACTCCGGCATCCTTGCGGCCAGTTTTTCCGGATCCTCGCTGAGCACATAGATGTTGGGAAGGCCTGCCAGCTCCAGGTTTTTCAGAAGCGCCCGGGCTCTGGAGCTGCTGATATCGTTGGCCGCCAGGAGGCCCTTTCCCTGAAGCTTCGCCCCCAGCTCCGTGGCCTTTCCTCCGGGCGCCGCGCACAGATCCAGCACCCGGTCCCCGGGTTCCACCGGAAGGCGGCTGGCCGGGGTCATGGCGCTGGGCTCCTGCAGATAATACAGGCCGGCATAATAATAGGGGTCCCTGGAGGGCTGCGCGCTGCTGTCATACGTAAATCCATTGGAAATCCACGGAACCCTCTTCACCCCAAACGGCAGTTTTTCCTCCAGCTCATCCGGCGGGATTTTCCACCGGTTGGCCCGAAGGCCGCTGCGGGGCTCTTCCCCGCAGCTTTTCAGATAAGCCTCGTACTCTCCTCCCAGAAGCTCCTTCATCTTTTTGGCAAAGGAGGAGGGCAGCTGTATCGTATCTCTCAAATCGTACTCCTTCCTACATCTCCGGATCACAGGTGACCGCCTGGGCCCGGTAGCCCTCCGCGATCACATCCAGCTGCTGGTGAAACCGCTTCAGCTTCATCAGATCATTGGAAGCATAGATCCTGTAAAATTCATCCTGGATTTTCTCCACCTCCCGCTTGCTGGACTTCCGGTAGAGATTCTCGATATTTCCCAGAATATCCATCACCAGATTCCGCTGCAGAAGCGAGGAGTTCTGGGCGTTCATGATCTCTCCCCGCACGGAGGACATCTCATTGTCCAGGGCAATGATGGCCTCCGCGGCCTTGGAAAGCCGCTCCCGCACATGAGGCGGTATGTTGGTCTTGTATTTGTACTGCAGGGAGTGCTCGATGGTGGCCCAGAAATTCATGGCCATGGTCCGGATCTGCAACTCCGCCTGGATCTTCTTCGGCCCGTTCAGCGTCTCCACGGTGTAGTAAATCACCAGATGGTAACTGCGGTAGCCGCTCTCCTTCATATTCCGGATATAATCCTTCTCGCACTTGATCTCCATATCCGACCGGTGGGCCACAATATCCGCCACCCGCCAGATATCCTCCACAAACTGGCAGATGATCCGGATCCCCGCGATATCCTCCACCTGCTCTTCCATTTCCTCAAAAGGAATCCCCTTGCGCTGCATCTTTTCCAGAATACTGGTGACACTTTTCACCCGTCCCGTCACCTGCTCAATGGGGGAATACAGATTCCTCTCCCTGTGTTCCCTGGCCAGGTGGTTGAACTTTTCCACCAGCTCATGGACTGCCAGCTCATAGGGGAGCAACCGTTCACGCCATAACTGTATTTCCATATTACCTCTCCTTATTCTGTCCCTGATCGTCCGGTCTCTTTTGTTTTTTCATTATAGCATACTTTTCTCAGTAAGTGTACTCCCCGGCGGTATTCTCCAGATACCTGAGGACGGCATAGGGGTTGACGCTGATCTCCCTGCGGTTTTGGCTCCGGATATAGATGCCGAAATGCAGATGCACCGGAAATTTTCCTCTGGTTCCCTCCGGTCCGTAGCCGGTGTCTCCCATCAGGCCCAAAAGTTCTCCTGCCCGAACGGAATCTCCCTCCTGAAAGTCTCTGCTGTAGGAATCCAGATGCGCGTAATAAAAATATCCCCCCGACGGACTGCGGATGCCGATCCGCCAGCCGCCCAGCGGCAGCCAGCCCACCTTCTCCACCACCCCGTCGGTGACACTGACCACCGGGTAATATCCGCTGATATTTTTGCTGCCGAACAGATCCGTTCCCTCGTGCGTCCGCTGGCCGCCGTAGGTTCTGGAAGCCCCGAAGGTGTCCTCAAAGACCGCCGCATCCTCCCCGCCCGATGGCCGCGGAACCGGGAAATACTCCAGATCTCCGAAAACTGCCCGGTATGCTTCCCGGAGTGCGGAAAAATCCGAAGCCCTTTTCTCCTCCAGAAGTTTTGCCTTGCCGGCCAGCTCCTCCCGGGAAATCTTTTCCCGGCCGTCAAGAGAAAATTCCTCTTCCGTCATCCACGCGGCAAGCCCTGTCTCCATGGAAATTTTTCCCTGATCCGAAAATTCCTTCAGCTGCCTTAAGTTTTCCTCTCCCACAGACAGCTGCCGGAAAGCGGCCGTTTCCACCGGATTTTCCGGAAGCTTCCGCAGAAAAACTTCTCTCACAAGCCATCCGGACAGCAGGCTCTGCCCTGCGGACAGCAGAATCGTAAGCGCCAGAAGCAGCAAAATCTGTTTTCCCTTTTTCACGCAGGCATCATCCCCCATCCTATACATCTTATGCGGAAAACATGCGGTTCAGAACCATTCAATCCCGGATTCTGAAACCGGTCTTCAGAGGCATATACTGAAGTAACGAACCGGCTGCGGAGCTGCCATTGAAAAGAATCCTGTTTTTCGCAATGATCTTTGCCACCATCGCTTACCTGCTGTGCTTTCCCGCGGAAGCCTTTGCTGCCTCCGCCGACGGGCTGCGGCTCTGGTTCGGAACCGTGCTGCCCTCTCTGCTTCCTTTTATGATATTATCGGATTTCCTGATCCATGCAGGGGTGATTCCCCGCCTTCTGGGGCATTTTGAAGGGCTCAGCCGGCATCTTCTGGGGCTGGATGCTTACGGAATGTATGCTTTCTTTCTGGGGCTTTTCTGCGGTTATCCCATGGGAGCCAGATTGACCGCTGAGCTTTATGCTCAGAAAAAAATCCCCCGGAAAGAAGCGGAATATCTTCTCACGTTCTCCAATAACGCCAGCCCCATGTTTCTGACCTCCTATGTGCTGACCAATACTCTGCAGGCTCCCCGGTATACCATACCCACCTTTGCGATTCTCTGGGGCTCCAGTATAATCACCTCCATGATTTTCCGGCACCATATCTGCCGCGGACAGGAAGAACATTCTTCCGGATTGAAAACACCACTGCCGGATTACGATGGCGTCTCCCGCACAAAAAAGGAGACCTCCATCGGTGCCTCCATTGGGCATCTGATCGACGTCTCCATTATGAACAGTTTTGAGACTATCACCCGGCTGGGCGGATATATCATTCTGTTCTCCATCGGTGTTTCCATCCTTCTGCAGATTACCGCTCCTGTTCCCTGGGCAGGCTGGATTCTGCCGGGCGTGGTGGAAATCACCACCGGCATCCGCCAGATCGCTGCCTCCCCACTGCCATTTGCCGTCCGCTATCTGCTGATTCTCTGCTGCGCAGCTTTCGGAGGGCTGTCCACCATGGCACAGACAAAGGGAATGCTGGCAGGCACTCCCTTGTCACTTTCTCATTATATCAAAGGCAAACTGACTCAGACAACCGTTACACTGTTTCTGGGAATATTATTCCTCATCGTCATCGGCTGAAACATCCAGATCCTCTACGGAATCCGTGGTATGAGCCGCCGCAACCTGCGGAGCCAGCTCATTCCGGTTCTGGGTCACCACATCATAGCAGCTCTGTACCGCGCTGATATAGCTCTTATACTTCTCACCTGCATCATTCAGCGCTCCGGACATGATCTGTTCCAGATTCGCCAGCATATCGTCTGTGTATGCAATGGCGCTGAGACGGATATTGTTGGAATCAATAGTAGCCTCGTCCAGAATCTGCTGGGCCTGTTTATTGGCGTTTGCGATGGTCTCATTGGCCTGAGCGTAAGCCTGCTGCATCACCTCGTGCTGGCTGACCATCTCCTTCACTTTAGCCTGCGCCTCAGCAATCAGGCCGTCCGCCTTTGACTGCGCGTCCGCCAGAATGGCATCCTTGTTGCTGATGATCTTCTGATATCTCTTGATCTCATCGGGGGTTTTCAGGCGCAGCTCTCTGAGAAGCTCCTCCAGTTCCTCTTTATTAACAACGATCTTCGTGGTGGAAAGAGGCTGATACTTACAGCTCTCCACAAACTCTTCGATTTCTTCAATGATCTGTTCAATTCTGCTGCTCATAATTACACTCTCCTTTGGTATTTATCCCTGCCGCCCGGCAGGTCAGATACCCGCCCCTGCGGGATCCCTGTTTTCTGCTGACACTCAGTGTTGATTCAGCTTCTCATATACTTTCCGGGCCACATTTGCGGGTACAAACTTGGAGATATCTCCTCCAAAGCCCGCCACTTCCTTCACCGTGGTGGAGCTGAGATATGCATACTCCAGACTGGTGGTCAGGAAAATTGTATCGATATCCGGCGCAAGCACCCGGTTTGTCTGAGCCATCTGCAGTTCATATTCAAAATCTGTGATAGCCCGCAGGCCGCGGATAATTGCCTTGGCGCCGCATTGTCTTGCGAAGTCCACGGAAAGCCCGGAAAATGACTGAATCCTGATATTCGGCACCTCCTGGGTCGCTTCCTCTAGTATCTTAACACGTTCTTCCACAGAAAACAACGGACTTTTTGCAGAATTGTGCAAAACGCCCACAATAACCTGATCGAAAAGAGCCGCCGCACGCACAATCACGTCCAGATGCCCTTTGGTTACGGGATCAAAAGATCCCGGATACACCGCTATTCTCATACGTACCCTTTCTCTGTTTTCAGAAATATATGCTGATTTGTCTTATACTTCTTGATTTTTTTTACCCGGTATCCCAGCTTTTCCACCGCTTCCCAGTCCGTATCCAGAGAAGCCTCCGCCACCAGAAGCGTATTTTCATCCACTAGTGTGGTATCTTTAAGAGCCTCCAGCGCTGCCAGCTCCAGTCCTTTCCGGTACGGCGGATCCATAAAAATGCAGTCAAACGGCTTCTCTCCGTCCAACTGCCTGATCGCGGTCAATACGTCTTCCGTCATCACCCTGGCCTGTCCGTCCAGATGTGTAAAACGAAGATTATCCCGGATACATCCCGCCGCCTTCGGGCTGCTCTCCACAAACACACAGCAGGCGGCTCCTCTGCTCAGCGCCTCAATGCCGATGGCTCCGCTGCCGGCAAACAGATCCAGAAAGCGGCAGTCAGCCAGATACGGCTGCAGCATATTAAACAGTGTCTCCTTAATCCTGTCTGTGGTAGGTCTAGTGTCCATGCCTTCAATGGTTTTCAAACGCAGGCTGCGCGCTTTCCCGGCTATAACTCTCATACTGCTTTACCCATCTCCTCATCTAATCCAGTTTCATCTGATCGCGCCAGTCCAAATCTCCCCGGTCCAGACCCAGAACCAGAGATTCCGCGGTGGCAATATTAGTTGCCACAGGAATGTTATAGATATCGCAGCAGCGGGAAATCTGGTACACATCCGGTTCCTTTGGATCGATCATGGCCGGATTATAAAAGAAGATAACCATATCCATATCTCCCCGCTCAATCATCTCAGTAAACTGTTTGTCTCCCCCTACGGAGCCGGCCAGAAATTTGTGAACGTGCAGGTTTGTTACTTCCTCGATTCTTCTGCCCGTCGTTCCGGTGGCGTAAATCTCATGTTTGGCGAGAATCCCCTTATATGCGATGCAGAAATCCTCAATCAAACTTTTCTTGCTGTTGTGGGCAATGATTCCAATGTTCATTTTATAACCGCCTTCTCCTGAAAATTTATTCTATTATAACAAAGTAGACGGTTCAGTGCAATTATTTTTGGCAAAAACAAACAAAAACTTCTGATTCTTCCATCTCATGAAAAAACTTCTAGTGTAAAAAGAGCCGCAATTCACATACTAACAGCGTAACGAAGAACAAATCTTCGCTGCGTAAAACAGGCTGCAAAGGCAGCCATAATTTCAAGGAGGAAAACCATCATGTCTAACAAATCTACAAACACAGCGGCAGTACCGGAAGCCAAGGGCGCACTGGATCGTTTCAAATTTGAAGTTGCAAATGAGTTAGGTGTACCTCTGACCGACGGCTACAACGGAAACCTGACTTCCAAACAGAACGGATCTGTGGGCGGATATATGGTAAAAAAGATGATCGAAGCCCAGGAAAGACAGATGAGCGGAGGCAGCATGGGCGGACAGTACTAATCTGTCCTCCCGCGGCAGGCTGCGCGAAGCGGATGTATCTTTAGGAGAATCCCACGGCAGCAGCCCGAAAATGCAGCGGCCCTTCCGGCTGTCTGTATAAAAGAGGCGGAGAAAGTGTTGATTTCAGCACTTTCTTCGCCTCTTTACTTTTATCCGGCCCTGCCGGACAATCTCTGAGTCGCAAAAATTATATGTCAAAACGTCCGGTCACATCATTGTTGATTACATAGTAGGCTGCGTTCTCTTCTGTCTTTACATAGATCTTCAGATCCACCAGATCTTTCACTTTATTTCCCATCTCTTTGGTCCAGATCTCTTTAACCTTCTCCACCAGATCCTTATCCAGAATTTCTTTGCCCATATACTGCACATAGATTTCCTGGGTCTTGGCCGGAGCCTTTTTCGCCGGAGCTTTCGCTGTCTCCGCTTTTGCAGCCGGTGCGGCTGTCTTCTTGGCTGCGGTCTTTTTTACGGTTCTGGCAGCCGGCTTTTTCTCTGCTGCGACGGTCTTGGAAGCCTCCGCGCTCTCCGCTGCCTTTGTAATCACTTTTTTGGCTGTCATAATAATTCCTCCTCAATCGATACAGACCAGTTATTACTATTACGAACCTATTTTACTCCGAATTTTCTCAATTTTCAAGTTATTCCACGCTTTTCATGGATTCTACCATATTCAGCTTCTTCAGCTGGAAATGCATAAAGACATTTACCAACATGGAAAAGAGGAAAGTAAGCAAAATGCTGTACAAAAAACTGACAAATTTAATATTTCTGCCAAACATCATCATATCCACTTCCGCGGTAAGAATTACAAAACGGTGGAGTACAAGGCCGATCAGCACACCCGCTGCCGCTCCGATAACCGTCAGGATCACATTTTCCCGGAAAACATACTGGGAAACCTCGATATCATAAAATCCCAGAACTTTCAAAGTTGCCAGTTCCCGCCGGCGTTCACTGATATTGATGTTATTCAAATTATACAAAACCACAAAGGCCAGAAGACCCGCCGCGATAATCACCACATAAATGATAGTATCCATACTTCTCAGCATATCCGCCACCCGTTCAGCCATGGAGCTGAGGAACGTAACGTTCAGTATGCCAGGAATATCCATATAGCGGCTCTGGAACTGTCTTTCAAACGCTTCGTCATCCGCTGTGTTGATGGTAAAAATCTCCGTATATTCCGGATCCTCTCCATACAGCTGCCGGTAAACCTCCGGAGTCATATAAACATAGTGATAAAAGTAATTTTCCGCCACATGGGTAACCTTCACCTGAACCGGATCCCTGTCGCCCTCAGTGATCGTCACCGTGTCGCCCACACCCACGTCCAGCAGAGAAGCAAGTTTTTCCGTGATAATTACCCCGGAATCATCCAGCTGATATGCTTCCTGGGTCTTCCGGTCCCGAAGCTTCACGAAATCTTCCAGACTATCCGCGTCGGATGCCACCACCATATAGGAACTCCTGGTCTCTTCTCCAATGCTGATATCTGCCGTGGTTTCCACTGCTTCCATGGAGGCGGTTACATCATCATCCGCCCGGATCTCATCCAGAATCGCCTCACGCTCCTCATCAGAGCAGTCATCTTCAAGAGTAAGAGTGGCGGAATATACGCGGATTTCCCCAAACTGTTTTTCTCCAATGGCCATGATGGAATCCTTCAGACCGAACCCCACCAGCAGAAGGCCCATGCAGCCGCCGATTCCCAGCACTGTCATCAGGAAACGCTTTTTATAGCGGAACAGGTTTCTTGCCGTGGATTTCTGAGAAAACGTCATGTGTTTCCACAGTACGGATATCCTTTCCAGAAAAATCCGCTTGCCGTTTTTGGGTGCTTCCGGCCGCATCAGCTGAGCCGGAACCTCCCGCATCTCCCGGTTGCAGGCAGACAAAGCGGCTAATGTAATCACCGCCACCGCCAGAAGCGTGGCTGAAAGCGAATAGCCCGCGTACAGGGGCGCCAGAATTTCCGGAAGGTTATTGTAAAGGATCTTATACGCCTGAATAATCACCACCGGAAGAAATTTCTGTCCCACCGTCAAACCGATAATACTGCCGATAAAACTGGCCAGAAAAGCATAGCAGATATACTTCGCGCCGATTCTGGCTTTTCCGTATCCCAGAGCCTTCAGCGTTCCGATCTGCGTCCTGTTTTCCTCCACCATGCGGGTCATGGTTGTCAGGCAGATCAACGCCGCCACCAGAAAGAAAATCACGGGAAATACATTTCCTATAGCTTCCACCCGGTCGGCATTCTGTTCGTACTCCACATACGTCTGAAGCGAATCACGGCCCAGAATATACCAGGAGGGAACCTCCAGTTCAGAAAGCTCCTGCCTTGCGTCCGCCAGGGATGCCTCCCCGTCGGAAATTTCCTCATAGGCATCCGCCGCTTCCTGCTCATATTCTTCTCTGGCATCCGCCAGTTCCTGCTCTTTCTCCTGAAGCGTTTCCCTGGCATCAGCGATCTGCGCCTCACCATCAGCGATTTCCTGCTGATAAGAGGCAATCTGATTCTCCCCGTCAGCAATCTGCTGCCTGGCCGCCGCAAGCTGGTTCTCCGCTTCTGCCAGCTGCTGGCGGTAAGCCGCAATCTGTTCTTCGCCGGAAGCAAGCTGGGCTTCCTTGCCGGCAAGCTGGGCGGCTCCATCGGAAAGCTGCTGCTGGCCGGCGGCCAGCTGGGCTTCGGCATCCTCAATCTGCTGCATGCCCGCTTCGTATTCCGCCCGGGAAGCCTCCAGCTGACTGCGGGCCGCATCCAGCTGTTCTTTTCCGGCAGCAAGCTGAGCTTCCTTGCTTTCCAGCTCCTGCCAGGCGGCAGCAAGAGCCGCAGCGCCTTCATCGTATTGAGAAATGGCAGTCTGATACTGGCTGACCGCCTCCTGAAGCGATGTCTTCTGCTCTGTCAGCTGCTCCAGCCGGGTATGTATCTCGGAAAGCTGGGTGTCGGATGCCGCAATCGCTTCCTGCAGCGCATTGATTTCTTCCTGATTCTGTTCCTCCTGGGGAAGCGACAGTATGGCGTCCAGTTTATCCTGCTGCTCCTGCCGCTGCGTTTTCAGTGCTTCCTGCTGCTGATTCAATTCTTCCCAGGCAGGGGTAAGCTGCTCCAGCTGCTGCTGAAGAGAGGGAAGCTGCTGTCTCAGGCCTTCGATGGTCTCCGACTGGAGGGAAAGCTCCTGTTCCTTCTGTTCCAGCTGGGTCCGGCCTTCTTCCAGCTGCTGACTGCTGCTCTGCCACTGGGCTTCCTGTTGGGCCAGCTGCTGTTCGCCTTCCGTTATCTGTTCGCCTCCGGCTTCCAGTTCCTGACGCACTGCGGCAAGCTGGGCTTCCTGCTCCTCGAGAGCCGCCTGCTGGGTGGCAATTTCCTGTTTTGCCGCCTCAAGCTGGCTTCGGCCGCTGACAACAGTACTGCTTCGGCTCTCCAGCTCCTTACGTCCGCTGGCAAGACTGGCCTCCCCGGACTGCAGTTCTTCCTTTGCCGCCTCAAGCTGCCGCGCCTGTTCCTCCAGCTGGGCGCGGCCCTCCGAAAGCTCCTGGCTTCGGCTCTCCAGTTCTTCCTTTCCGTCAGCCAGCTGCTGCTCACCGTCCTGAAGCTGTTCTTCCGCATCCGCCAGCCGGGCTCTGGCATCGTCAATCTCCTGCTGGCCATCGTCAATCTCTTTCTGTCCGTCTTCCACAATCTGATCATATCTGGCCTGGCAGCGGACATCCTCGATTTCTCCGATCCGGTCCTGAATCTCATCCACCAGATTTTCATATTCATCGCTGTAGCAGATTTCCCGCTCCGCCTGATCCACCGTCAGATAAACAGATGAGTAAGCCTCCGCAGCGAAACTCTCCGGCAGCAAAACGGCAAATCCACTGACAGTTCCGTCTCCCACGGTGCTGGTTCCCCGCTCCAGGCTGATATAGAAAGGACTGGATCCCGCACCCACAATGGTGTAGGTATCATATTTCAGCGTATCCGAAAGATCCCCTTCTCCCGCCTCCAGCGTAATGGATTCTCCCACCTGAAAGCCTTCGCTTTTCAGAAATTCTTCATCCAGAAAAATCTCATCATCCTTCTGTGGCAGTCTTCCCTCCGACACCGTCAGCTTATTCACATCCTCCGTCAGAGACATCAGTGTCAGCACCGGCTGGGAATCCGAAAGGCTGCAAAGCACATCGGCACTATATGCAGGATTTACTGTCCTGACACCCTCCACCTGTCCAAGTGCCTCCACATCCTCATCGGTAAGCCCCAGACTGCTGATCACCTGAATATCCATCAGAGATGTCTCGTCATAATAGGTGTCCGCCGACAGCTTCATATCAGGGCTGGCAGCACGGATACCGGAAAAGAATGCCACTCCCAGCGCCACGATCACCAGAATGGAGAGAAATCTGTTTTTACTTTTTACGATTTCCCGAAAGAAATCCTTGACCATTGCGTTATTTCTCATACGTTTACCATTCGATCGTCTCAACGGATACCGGATGCTGGTTCACGTTCATGGCTGTCACCCGGCCGTTCTTGATCTGTATCACCCGGTCGGCCATGGGCGCGATGGCCGAGTTATGCGTGATAACCACCACCGTCATTCCTTTCTCCCTGCAGGTATCCTGCAGCAGTTTGAGAATCGCCTTTCCTGTATTGTAATCCAGTGCACCCGTAGGCTCATCGCACAGCAGCAATTTGGGATTTTTCGCCAGAGCCCTGGCGATGGCCACCCGCTGCTGCTCCCCGCCGGATAGCTGGGCCGGGAAATTATCCATCCTTTCTTCCAGCCCCACCTCTCTCAGCACCTGGGCGGCGTCCAGCGGGTTTCTGCAGATCTGGGTGGCCAGCTCCACGTTCTCAAGAGCCGTCAGATTCTGCACCAGATTGTAAAACTGAAACACAAAGCCGATATCGTTTCTCCGGTAAGAGGTCAGCTTCCGGTTCCTGTAACCGCTGATATCCTCCCCGTCCACCAGCACTTTTCCCCCGTCACAGGTGTCCATCCCTCCGAGAATATTGAGCACCGTAGTCTTTCCCGCGCCGCTGGGTCCCACAATCACGGTAAACTCCCCTT
>DVON01000030.1 GCA_018713585.1 Candidatus Pullilachnospira stercoravium
GTTTCTCCCTGGTTCAACCTGCTCACCGCTCTGGGAAATCTGTTCGGTCTGGGCGGCGGAAGCCTGATATCCCGTATGCTGGGAAAAAGCAATCATCAGGATATCCGGCATGTATCTGCTTTCAGCGTCTGGGGCGGAGCGGTGACGACCCTGGTGTTTTCACTGCTGACGTTTCTGTTTCGCAGGCCGCTGCTGAATTTTCTGGGAGCCAGTCCGGACACTTTTGGCTACGCCCAGAGCTATCTGATCTGGGTGGTGGTGCTGGGCGGTGTCCCCACCATGCTGAGCCTGACGCTGGGTCATCTGCTGAGAAGCGAAGGACATGCCAGACCTGCCAGCGCGGGAATGATGTTCGGCGGTATCCTGAATGTGATTCTGGATCCGGTGCTGATCTTCGGATTTCATCTGGATGTGGCAGGAGCGGCCATCGCCACTGCATTTTCCAATCTGGCGTCTGTGGTATTTTTCGTGGTGATCTACATCCGGCTGGCTGACCGCACGGCGGTTTCACTGCTTCCCAGATATTTTACCTTCCGGTTTGTGGGACAGATTTTTTCCGTGGGACTGGCCTCTGCCCTGGCCACTGCGCTGGGAAATGCCTCCAACATGGTGATTGTCCGGCTGTCCTCCGGTTACGGAGATATCCCTGTGGCGGCCTATGGAATTGTCAAGCGGATCGATCAGTTCCCCCTGAATGTGTCCATGGGGCTGTGCCAGGGCTTTATGCCGCTGGTGGGCTATAACTACGCAGCGGGGAATTATAAACGGATGCGGGCGGTATCCTTCTTTTCCTGGAAAACAGCCCTCATCATGTCCGCCTGTTTTGTGGCCTGTTTCGCGGCCTTTGCCCAGCCCATCATGCATCTGTTCATTCCGGAGGCGCAAACCAGCACCCTGGGCGCCAGCTTCCTGCGGATCGCCTGCCTGGCAGTGCCGCTGACATCGGTGAATTTTCTGATCAGCTACACGCTTCAGGCCATGGGAAAAGGAACCCAGTCGGCGATTCTGACCTTCAGCCGCCAGGGCCTTCTGAATATTCCGTTGCTGATTCTCATGAATACACTGGTAGGACTGTACGGAATGATCTGGACACAGCTGCTGGTGGAAGTGATTATGCTTCCGGTCTCTTTTGGAATGTATCTGCATACGGCGTCGGATAAATCCCGGACGAACCGTTCGGAAGTGAAAAAATGAGGTGAAGTGGATGAAGAGAAAAATCATCGGTATCCTGCTGGCCGGTATCCTGTTGGGTGTAAGCGGCTGCGGCGCGGCCCGGCAGGAGGAGCAGACGGAAAATACCGCCGAAAATCTGGCCGGCGGGGAAATGGATGCGGAAGAAGAGACGCCGGCGTCCGGAGAAAATGGAGAGGCGGACGGATCGCCGCAGGAGTCTGCGGACAACGGTGACAGTGAGCAGCAGGCGGCAGATCTGGTCACGGAAGGGACAGAGGAATACCGGGGTTTCACTCTGGACAATGTGCTTCACTCAGAGACAGAGGGAGATATCCATTTTAACCTGTATGTGCCTGACAGCTATGACGGAAGCAGGCCCTACGCGGTATTTTTCACCCTGCCCGGATATGAAGGACTGTATTTTCAGGGAGTAGGAGAAAATCTTCGCAGCGAAGACTTTGGCTTTGAGGCGCAGAACTATAATTCCGAGATGATTGTGGTGGCTCCGCAGCTGTCCGACTGGGGAGAAACCTCTGCCCGTCAGACCATTGCGCTGGTGGAGTATTTTCTGGACAACTACAACATTGATCCCGGACGGGTTTACGGGGAAGGATATTCAGGAGGCGGAGAGACCATGTCTCTGGTGATGGGCATGCGCCCGGATCTTTTCACCGCCTATCTCCAGTGCAGCTCCCAGTGGGACGGTGATTATGAGCCGGTGGTGGAAAGCCGGACACCGGTGTATATCGTGGTGGGTGAGAGTGATGAATATTACAGCTCCCAGCCCTCCCGCCAGGCCTATGATCAGCTGCATCAGCTGTACCGGCAGGAAGGGCTGTCCGAGGAGGAGATCAGCGAACTACTGGTGCTGGATGTGAAGGATGCGGAATATTTTGAAAGTCAGGGCGTCACGGTCCAGCACGGGGGCGGAAACTTGTTTGCCCGGGATGGGGAGATTATGGGGTGGCTTTTTGGAAAATAATTCAGCGTTCCACCATCACCCGGCATTTTTTCCGGCTGCAGGCAATGCCGTATCTGAGAATCGTTTCCATCCCGTCTTCGCGAAGCTGTGCGGTGTAGTCGCGTTTGCTGATTTGCTGCAGCGCTTCGCGACAGGAAAACTCCAGATCGTTTTGGGATGCGTATTTCATTTCTATAATGATTCCAATCTTTTCCGGGAAAATTTCCACCTGGATATCGGCGTAGCCACCGCCGCTTTCCCGGTTGGAGAGTACCAGCCAGTCATGTTTATAACTTAAAAGCCCCAGAAGAAAACCATGATAGAAGTTCTCTTTCAGATCCTTGCGTACGGCAGTATCCCGTATGCTGATGGTTCGTTCCAGATAAGAGGAAAATATTTTTTCTGCTGTCCGGGCATCACCGTCCTGAAATGCCCTGCAGAACAGCTCCAGCTCCTGGGGATTCTTTCTGGCCACGTCCTGCATCCAGTCCTGAATCTGAGTAATAAAAATGCTCCGTATTTCTTCGTTGGGTATCTCCAGCTCCAGAAAATTTCGATTTCTGGGATTGGGACGGCTGCGGCGGGTCAGGTAGCCGGTGGTATACAGTACGCTCCAGATATTTTCGATGGAACTGTACAGATCTTTGTAGGTCAGCTCATCCCGGATTTCTTTGGATATGGATTCTCCGGCGATCAGTTTTTCAATTTCATTTCTGGTGACGGCCGTGGCCATGGTCAGCAGATGGCGGATAACGTCATTGCCGCTGGTATTGATCCAGTAGGATTCCGGGTAAAGCGTGGGATCATCTTTCCGCTTATCACAGTAATTGATCACATCCCAGGGACAGTAAACGCTGACATTTCCGAAATGGTAGCCGTCATACCACTCCTTTACGTTTTCGTAAGTATCTGAAATTCCATAGTAAGCCAGCATTGCCCGGACTTCGGCATCCGTGAAGCCAAAATATTCGTCAAACTGAACGTCGGAAACAGAGAGTACCCGCAGATTGTTGAGACCTGTGAAAATGCTTTCTTTTGCCACCCGCAGACAGCCGGTCAGAACGGAAAAATAGAGACTGTCATTGGTCTTCAGGGTCTGGTCGAACAGACTGCGGATCAGATTGGCCATCTGATCGTAATATCCGTTTTCATTGGCTTTGGCCAGCGGCACATCGTATTCATCGATCAGAAGTATCGCCTTTTGCCCGTAATGTCTGAATAGAAGAGAGGATAACGTCTTCAGACTTCCCAGGAGCACTTCGTCGGAGAATGAGAAATTATCCCCATATCCGGGATTGATCCGGGTGATTTTTCGATACATCTCCTTTTCCGGAAGCGTAAGGCGGCTGCTGTCAGCGAGAAAAGAAAAACGCAGGGCCTCTTTTCCGATCAGGGAACACAGAAGGGAACGGGCGGAGGAAAAATCCAGACCATATACATTTTTCAGACTGATGGAGATCACAGGGAATT